>JAZNPG010000142.1:0-2455 GCA_045589555.1 Acutalibacteraceae bacterium | reverse complement strand
ATTTTATTGATTTTATCGCTTGAAGCAAGGCGGACTTTTCTCTTTTCAATAAGAGCTTCTTTTGAAAGAATTGCCTTTAATTCTTCGCTGATGTCTTCGGTGAATGCATCGGGTTTATCAATGATAAACTGAAATGCTTTTTCGGCTTCGGCTATTGAATAAACGGGTGCTTTTCTGCCTTCAAAAACCTTTTCTTCAAGACTCTTTGAGATATTGGCATTCCCTTGTTTTGCAACACAAACAAGCGATTTGAAGCCTGCAAGGTTATCATAGAGTATTTCTTCGTTACCTGCCGCATTTGAAACCTGCAGAGCCTTTGAAAGCAGACCGCTTCTGATTATTTCATCGGTAACAGCCGATGCTTTTGCCTTGTAATTTGCAAGAATCTGCGATTCTTCCGCTGTCGGATAGCTGAAATATATATAGTCCTGATGGGGGCAGAGAGTTTTCTGCATAACAAGCTGAGGAACAAAAATCTCCTCGTCAATATCGCCACAGAGGGTCTGATATCTGTTCCATTCGGCAGGTGTGCTGTCATAGGGCGGCGTTGCGGTGAGAGCGATGATTGTTACGCCTTCTCCGAGCATTGCAACAAACTTTTCAAGAGCCTTCTGCCATTCGCTTTTGAGATGATGCGCCTCGTCAAGGCAGATTGTTTTTATGCCTGCCTTTCTGATTTCGGAAAGCAAATCGAAATTACTGAAATCCTGCGTTTCTTCGGTTGCAAGTCCATCTTCATCCGCTTCGGATTCCATAACGGATTTTGTGAAAGCGGCGTGAAGTGCCTGATATGTGATTGAGGTTATCAGCTTGGGATTTGTGAGCGAATAGGAAATATATTCATCAGAATTTTCAGTTTCGGGCAGATAAGCCTCGATAAATCTTTCGCCCCACTGCTGACGGATTGTGACAGAGGGTGACATAACGAGCGCAGGTGCATTCTGCCTGCGGACAAGCTCAAGACCGAGAATAGTTTTACCGCTGCCCGGCGCGGCAACGATATGTATTCTTTTATCTTTCAGATGCTTTTGCGAATTATCAAGCACCGCCTGCTGATAATCACGGAATGTCCATTTGAACTTTACTTTGCTGAAATCTTTCATAACATCACATCCGTTTGCCGTTTTTTATAAATTATATTATATCATAATATTTTCGTTTTTTCATCGTACTTTAGTGAATTTTTTAAAAAAAGACGGCAGATTTCTCTGCCGTCCGATAAAGCATTCAATTTTAGTGCTCTGCTCCGCATTCGCATACAAGGTTTTTGCCAAAAAGCTTCTGGAAGAAAAGAACAATCTTATAGAAGAAACCTTCAATTCCGCCTTTATGGCATTTGCATTCACAATCTTTGTAAACTGCTTCTGCAGAAACATTGAAAACTCCCATTGTGAACGTTGTTTCAGAATCATAATAATCTTCGGGGGTTGCGCCTGTGATATCCCAACAATAAAAAACCTTTCCGTCAATCTGATCTGCCGTGATTGTTACAACGTTGCCGATAACCGCACTTGAAGCAGAAGCTTTTCCGTTTATAACGCTGATATCGGTTCCGGGTGTTTCAAAATCACCGAGTTTGATTCTTATAATGCACATTGCTTTGCCGTTACTGCCATGTTTATAAAGAAAATATGCACTGTCACTGGGCTTATATGAATTGAAATTATAATAGGGAATTTCTTTGCCGTCATATACAACCTTGAATTCATCAGCTGCGGGAAGCTCATAGCCGCCGATATAGAATGTTGTGAGCACATAATATTCCTTTTCAGGGTCAGCTATCTCGCCGTCGCAACTGGGAACCTCTGTTGACATAATTACCGAATAATAGGGCTCCTGATTGTAGTCAAGTGAAGGGAAGCAAGGGGTGAGATCTGAACTTCTGAGTCTTTCGCCGTAATAGATTGAGGGGAACTTGCTGATTTCAATAACCTTTGTTGCGGCTGATGCTGAAGTCATTGAAATGCTCGTCATTGCAAAAACAGTAATGAGAGCGAGCATAATTGCCGTTATTTTTTTAATCATTTTAAACTATCTCCTTTTTATCCTGCGTAATAAATCTCTTCAAAAAGCTCATATTCGGGTGTTCCGTTGATACAGAGCTGATAATCCGTTCTGTTTCTCTCAACATTAATTCTGCATTTTCTGCCGTCATCAAGCTTTGTATCAACAAAGGTTTTGCCGTCTGTACGCAGAAGCGTGAATTCTGAGCCTGCTTTGATAAGCTCGGTTTTCATATCGGGAAGAATTTTAACGTTGAAAGCTTCTTTTGACGTAAGAACGAACGGGAATCTCTTGTCTATGGTATAGAATTCATCGGTTGATTCGGGCATACCCGTTTCGGAATTCACGGTGTAGGTTTTATCGGCAGCGTATGTTCCGAGAATGTCAAAGGTTGTTTCAAGAACAAACTGTGTGGGATTATTGAAAAGATGCTTCGCCTGATGGGTATCTT
>JAZNPG010000141.1:0-4695 GCA_045589555.1 Acutalibacteraceae bacterium | reverse complement strand
AACAAGGTGTAAAAAATGAAAGATAACATTCTGCTTGACAAATCCTTGAAATTTGCCACACGAATTGTAAAACTTCATAAATATCTTATCAAAGACAAAAAAGAAACAATTATTTCAAAGCAAATAGTCCGTTCGGGAACATGCATAGGCGCAAATGCAAACGAAGCTGTTTACGGTGTATCGAAAGCTGATTTTATCGCTAAACTTCAGATTTCACTTAAGGAAACCGCAGAAACAGAATATTGGCTGAGACTTTTGGTTTTATCGGAGTATATAACGGAGCAGGAAGGAAACTCTTTACTTGAGGACTGTTTGGAAATAAAAAGAATTCTTGTGTCTACCTTAAACACAGCAAAAAACAGTTCCAAAGGATGATCTGTAATGATAGAGTTAACAACAAAAATCGAACAGATAACTATAGAACCCGAAAAACGAATTCTTGTTACCAGTGATATTCACGGACATTTTTCATACATTAAAAAGTTTTAGAAAAAGCTTCTTTTTGTGACGATGATTTTTTGTTTATCGTCGGCGACATAATTGAAAAAGGTCCTGAAAATCTTAATTCCTTGCGTTATATTATGGAACTTTGTAAGCGAGGAAATGTCATACCTCTTATCGGTAATGTTGATGCATACAGATTAAAACTAATATATGAACTTTCCGAAGAAAATGTATACGGTTTTTATGATTACATATTAGCTTTAAGAAAATGGGTAGGAACATCATTTTACGAAGAACTTGCAACCGAATGCGGATATACCATAAATAGTCCTGATGATATTCTGTTATCCAAGCAAGCTGTTATCGCTCATTTTAAAAAGGAATTTGAGTTTCTCGCCAATCTGCCGACTGTGGTAGAAACACAAAACTATATTTTTGTTCACGGCGGATTACGAAAAAAACAAGCTTCAGATAACTTGGGCAAAGACATTTTTGAACTAACAAAATTTGACGCTTTTGCAGAGAGAACACCCCATGTTTTTGATAAATATGTAATTGCAGGTCATTGGCCAGTCGTTCTGTATAGCTCCGAAATTCCGCAAATGAATCCGGTTATTGATCACAATAAAAAAATAATTTCAATAGACGGTGGCTGCGGAGTAAAGAAAGACGGACAGTTAAACCTTCTTATTATTCCCGATATAAATTGCTCTGTTGACGATATAACCCATATAAGCTATGATGAAATTCCAACGGTATGTGCTCTTGACGATCAAAGTCCTAGCACCGAATCCTTATATATATCGTGGATTAACAAAGAAATCAGAATATTGGAAAAAGACGAAGAATTTTCATATATCGAACATATAAAAAGCGGACGGAAATTATATATCCCCAATTCACACATCAGAAACGAAAACGAATGCTTTGACTATACCGATTACATTCTGCCTGTGAAAACGGGAGATACACTATCCGTAATTTCCAGAAATTCAAAAGGCTGTATAGCGAAAAAAGACGGTGTAATCGGATGGTACTGCGGAAAATATTCAATTAAATAAATCCGTTATTAACAATCGTACCAAACAAAAAAAGACGGCAGGAGCCGTCTTTTTTTCATTATAGTGCATTATTCCAGAATCTCAATAATCCTTTTGAATTCTTCGGTTGATTTGAATTCATCCGTAAGAGAATAGCTGTTGAGAATATGGTGTTTCATTCTTTCGCTCATGGTTTTGCCGTATTTTGTCTTTTTATAGACCGAGCCTTCCATAAATATTGAGCGATGCTCATTTTCTTCGGGGAGATTATCATGCTTTTTGGCTGTTTCGGCGCATTCGGTCAGATATCTGATTGCGTTTACGGTATCGCCCTTTTCAAAATAAAACTGTCCCAGATTGCCGAGCATATAAATCACGGAGCGATAGCATGAGCCGAAATTGCCGTCATCATAGAATGTGTTAAGTATAGCAAGACATCTTTTTATTGCTTCAATTTTGTAATCAAGAGAGAAGTGATCCTTATAAAAAATCTGATTGTTTACTGTGCTTATCAGCAATAATATCTGATTGTCGAGGGCATTGCGGCAGGCAGAGTAATGCTCGTTGTCGGGCAGGTTGATTATGGTTTCGAGATAATCTCTGCAGTCGAAAATGCTCGGCATTTCTTTTGATATTTCACGCATTTTCTTTGTATATTTCTCTTTTTTGGTTTTGTGGCTAAGGGTGTTGTAATACATGCAAACAATTCGTTTTGCGCGCATTCTGATTGTATCGTTTGTGCAATAATGCAGGATGTTGGCGTAAATTTTCTCAACCTCATCGAGAATGAGCTCGCTGTCACATTCGGCAGCGGATTTGGTTGAAATGAGAATTTCAAGATATCTGATAGTCAGGCGGAATTCGCCGGGAAATTCTCTTCTTGCTTTGCTCATAAGCTCAAAGGCATGGGGGGAATTTTTGCGGCAGATATCGTCATATTCGTTGATATACTGCTGAATTCTTTCTTCTTTAACCGCTTCAAAGGTGCCGAGAAGCTCATCGCAGGTTACATCGAAAAAAGATGCAATCGAAGGCAGCATTGTGATATCGGGATAGCTCTCGCCACGCTCCCATTTGCTCACGCTCTGAAAGGTTACGCCCAAGAATTCCGCAAGGTTTTCCTGCGTGAGTTCTTTTTCGTGCCTTAATCTTTTAATGTTTTCACCAATATAAATCATTATCGTTACCACCTTTTAGTTCATGGCTGATCAGCTTGATTTTATAATAAATGAATTTCCGATAAAAAACAATAACGCATTCTTTGAATGTGCTTCAACCGCAGGGTGAGGGATTCAACCTGACGGTTTTGCTGCTCAGATAAAGAAAAAGGAATGCCTGTTGACCAAGCATTCCTTTTGAAATTTCAGGGATTATTTTTTGCGTTGCTGATTCTTTCGTTTGCGGCGGCAATGCGTTCATTTGCTTTTACAATCTGCTCGTCACGCTCTGCCTGCATAATCTTTTTTCTTGTTTCAGGTTTGCCCATTACTTTTGCTTCTTCCCACTGTGCCTTTGATTCGGCTTTGGCAGCTGCAAGGTTGGCTTTATCAACCTGATGCTGCGCCTTTGCACTTTCCTTCATATCACCTAATGCCTTTTTGAAAAAGTTAATCATTTTACCACCTTAATCCTTCATTATGCTGTCGCTTAAAGCAATTATTTTATCTGCATATTTCTTTCTTCTTGCGGCAAGTCTGCGCTTATAGATGGGGTAATTGATGCTCACCATGAGGATGCCGATAAGACCGATAATGATGCCGGGAATCATCATGTTTTCGCCGATGGTGATAAAGCCGAAGTATGTGCCGCTTTCGATAACATTCATGGTGAAGGTCATTCCAGTGCCGAGAACAAGAGAACCGATTATGCCGAAAATATAAGCAAAACGTATTGCGGGGCGCTTGACCTTTGCATCGAGTGCCTTGAGTTCATCAATATGCGTATTTTCTTTTTCTGTGTACTCTGAGCGTATTTTTTGGACGAGAAATTCTTTGTCATTTTTGTTCATTGCGATAACCTCTTTCTGTTTTAGTTTACGGGCTTATTATAATGGCGTAATGTTTAGAACTTGAAAATGTTTTATTTTTAAATTGATATTTTTTTGTTTATATTTTGTTAAAGACAAATTGCATTATATAAAAAACCCGACCTGCATAAAGCAAGTCGGGTTTTTGGTACGATTGTTAATAACGGATTTGAAAGAGACTTTTTGTTTGAAACACATGCAATAGAGTTTTATGCTTTCAATTTACAAATACCGTGTATTTTATAAACATCTCCATAATCAAAATGAATATTAATATCATTTATTCCATCTTGAAGCTCATATTCAGATTGTTGCATAAGCTTTTTTCCATGATAAACCGCAATACGTATTTGTCTGTCATCACCCCAAGGAACATTATCAACAAGATTAAACACAGGTTCCGTTTCAACTTTCTTTCCGAACAGTTCATCTATACTGATATTGAATATGCTTGCAAGTTCAGGCAGAAGCGCAATGTCCGGAGAGGTGATTTTTTGTTCCCATTTTGAAACAGCCTGGGTGGAAATATTTAATCTTTTGGAAAGTTCTTCCTGTGTCATTGCATTCAATCTTCTGTAGTAAGCAATTCGTTCGCCTATATTGAATTTCGTGTTCATATTTTGTCCTTTCTGCACTTTTATCTAGGTTTACTTTTGTTCGTTGATTAAATTATATGAAACAAAATGCAGAAATCAAAGATATCATTTTGATTATTACTATCATTGTTGATTGATATTAATAGATAAGAGCTAACAGAGAACAAATAATAATTCAAACAGCATCCGATTTTTGTTCTAACTATTTACAATAATTCTATTTGCTGTTTTCTTTTGCTGTGTTCAAGGTGGATACAAGAATTCTTTTGATTTCCAAACAATCATCAAGCAAAGAAATGCCTTCTTGCTCTGTTATGTATTCCGACAAAATCAGCAATCTCAACCAATATTCTGTTTCCGCTGTTTCTTTTAATGATATCTGCAATTTTGCAATAAAATCAGCTTTCGATACACCGTAAACAGCTTCGTTTGCATTTGCGCCTATGCTTGTTCCCGAACGGACTATTTGCTTTGAAATAATTGTTTCTTTTTTGTCTTTGATAAGATATTTATGAAGTTTTACAATTCGTGTGGCAAATTTCAAGGATTTGTCAAGCAGAATGTTATCTTTCATTTTTTACACCTTGTT
>JAZNPG010000140.1:0-23390 GCA_045589555.1 Acutalibacteraceae bacterium | reverse complement strand
CAAGAATGCAGGCGGTTTCGACAGCATCGGTATCGATACCTGGGGCGTTGACTTCGGTCTTATCGACGAATTCGGATGCCTTCTTGAAAATCCCGTTCATTACCGTGACGAAAGAACAGTCGGTCTTATCGAAGAATGTGCCGAAATAATCCCCAATAAGGATTTCTATTTCAAAACGGGAATTCAGTTCATGGAGCTTAACACGGTTTATCAGCTCTATGCGCTCAAGAAATACCGTCCCCATCTTCTCGAAAGAGCGGACAGACTTCTCTTCATGCCCGACCTTTTCGGATATATGCTCACGGGCAAAATGACAACCGAGTATTCAATCGCAACCACCTCGCAGATGATTGACCTCAAAACAAAAAAATGGGCAACTCCTCTGCTTGACAGGCTCGGAATTCCCTCAAGGCTGCTTTGCGATATCGCTCCCTCGGGCTCAGTTCTGGGCAAAATCAGAGCCGATATCTGCACCGAATGCGGCATTCCCGAGGTTGATGTTATCAGCGTTTGCGGTCACGATACGCAGAGCGCAATCACCGCCGTACCCTGCACCGAGGGCGATTTCGCCTTCCTTTCAAGCGGCACATGGTCGCTCTTCGGAACAGAGCTCGATAAGCCCATCGTTGACGAAAAATCAATCGCAATGAACGTTACAAACGAGGGCGGTTACAACGAAAAAGTAGGCTTCCTCAAGAATATTATCGGTCTTTGGCTGATTCAGGAAAGCCGCCGCCATTGGAACAGACACGGCAGCGATTATTCCTATGCAGACCTTGAAAAGCTTGCGCTTGCAGCAGAGCCTTTCAAATGCTTCATCGACCCCGATGCTCCCGAATTTGTGCCTCACGGCAACATTCCCGAGCGTGTGCGTGAATACTGCCGCAAAACGGGCCAAGCTGTTCCCGAAAGCGTCGGCGAGGTTATGCGCTGCATCTACGAAAGCCTTGCAATGAAATACCGCTTAACCCTTGAAAAGCTTGAGGAATGCACCGAAAAAACCTACCCTGCAATCCACGTTATCGGCGGCGGAACAAAGGATACTCTCCTTTGCAAAATGACCGCCTGCTCCTGCGGCAGAAAGGTTGTTGCAGGCCCGATTGAAGCAACGGTTCTGGGCAATATCCTTGTTCAGCTTCTCTCCTGCGGCGCAATCGCAGATATCGACGAAGCAAGAAGAATCGTTCGCGAAAGTGAAAACACGGTTGAATATCTCCCCGAGGATACCGCAGAATGGACCGCGGCTTACGAGAGATTCAAAAAGGTTGTTAACCAATGAACGGTTAATAGTGAAAAGTGAACAGCTTCGGAAAGGCTCCGCCCTTACCCGATTTTATTTGCTTTTCTTATTTATTAAAAAATTTAAAACTTCACTGCATAGAAAGGATTTGATTAAAATGGCAAAAAACAGATTAATCGGCGATTACCCCGTAATCGGCATCCGTCCCATCATTGACGGCAGAAGAGGTCCCCTCAAGGTAAGAGAATCCCTCGAAGACCAGACCATGAACATGGCTAAGGCTGCAAAGGCTCTCTTTGAAGAAAACCTCCGCTATTCAAACGGCGAGCCCGTTAAGGTTGTTATCGCTGATACAACAATCGGCAGAGTTGCAGAAGCAGCAGCCTGCGCAGCAAAGTTCAAAAAGGAAGGCGTTGACATCACCCTTTCTGTTACTCCCTGCTGGTGCTACGGCTCCGAAACAATGGATATGGACCCCACAACAATCAAGGGCGTATGGGGCTTCAACGCAACCGAAAGACCCGGCGCTGTTTACCTTGCAGCTGTTCTTGCAGCTCACGCTCAGAAGGGTCTGCCCGCATTCGGCATCTACGGCAAGGACGTTCAGGATGCTGATGACACCACAATGCCCGATGACGTTAAAGAAAAGCTTCTCCGCTTCGGTAAAGCAGCTGTTGCAGTTGCAACAATGAGAGGCAAGAGCTATCTTCAGATCGGCTCAACCTGCATGGGTATTGCAGGCTCCGTTATCGACCCCGATTTCATCGAAGAATATCTCGGCATGAGAGTTGAATCCGTTGACGAGGTTGAAATCATCCGCCGAATGAGCGAAGGCATCTATGACAAGGCTGAATATCAGAAGGCTCTCGCATGGACAAAGGCAAAGTGCAAGGAAGGCTTCGATAAGAACCCCGAATTCGTTAGAAAGAGCGACGAGCAGAAGGAAAAGGATTGGGAATTCGTTGTTAAGATGATGTGCATCATCAAGGACCTCATGAACGGCAACCCCAACCTTCCCGAAGGCAGAGAAGAAGAAATGGTTGGCCACAATGCTATTGCAGCAGGCTTCCAGGGTCAGAGACAGTGGACAGACTTCTATCCCAACGCTGACTACGCAGAGGCTCTTCTCAACACCTCATTTGACTGGGAAGGCACAAGAGAGCCCTACATCCTTGCAACCGAAAACGATGTTCTCAACGGCATCGGCATGCTCTTCATGAAGCTGCTCACCAACAGACCCCAGATGTTTGCTGACGTTCGTACTCACTGGAGCGCAGACGCAGTCAAGAGAGTAACAGGCTATGACATCGAAGGCAAGGCAAAGGATGCTGGCGGATTTATCCATCTTATCAACTCAGGCGCTTGCTGCCTTGACGCTTGCGGCGAAGTTAAGGATGAAAACGGCAACGGCGTTATCAAAGAGTGGTATAACGTTACCGAAGAAGATGCCGATAAGATTCTTGAAGCAACAACATGGAACGCAGCTGATAACGGCTATTTCAGAGGCGGCGGATATTCCTCACGTTTCCTCACCAGAGCTGAAATGCCCGCAACCATGATTCGCCTTAACCTTGTTAAGGGTCTCGGCCCCGTTCTTCAGATTGTTGAAGGCTGGACAGTTAACCTTCCCGACGAGGTTTCCGACATTATCTGGAAGAGAACCGACTATACTTGGCCCTGCACATGGTTCGCACCCAGATGCACAGGCGAAGGCGCATTCAAATCCGCTTATGACCTCATGAACAACTGGGGCGCAAACCACGGCGCTATTTCCTACGGTCACATCGGCGCGGATATCATCACAATGGCATCAATGCTCCGTATCCCCGTTGCTCTTCACAACGTTCCCGATGAAAAGATTTTCCGTCCCGCATGCTGGGGCGCATTCGGCACCAAAGACCTCGAAGGCGCTGATTTCAGAGCCTGCGAAAACTACGGCCCTCTTTATAAATAATTCCAAAAAAATCAGCGGACTGCCTCGGCAGTCCGCTTTTCTTATTTGTTGAATTTTAACCGAATAATTTGCTGAACAGATTTCTGAAGAAATTGATAAGTCTCTGCCAGAATGTGAGCTTTACGGGCTCTTCGGGTGCTTCGTCGTTGCCCTGAATGCACACCCATTTATAGCTTGTTACATCGGATGAATTGAATTCTGCGGGGTTGCTTCCGTCTGCATTAACGCTTGCGGTAACCGTAACGCCGTCACCGAATTCAGTTGCAACGGGGCTGTTGATTGCAAAATGATCGCTGCAAACAAGAATAAGCTTGCCGCTGCCCGAGAAATTCTGATTCAGGCTGCACTGAAGCGCAGGTGCCTGATTGCAGTTGATAACATTTTCGCCCTCAAGAATGATATTTGCGCTGCCGATAATACGAAGAGGCATTGCAAACTCTGCGTCTTTAAGAGTGAGCGTATTGGTCTGCTGGTCATAGTGAATATTCCAGTTGTTCTTTGTGCCGAATGTTACAGAGCCGTTGCTTGTTCTGAAATATCCGCCGTAAATATTCTCATAAGGATTAAAAATACTGTTGCCTGCATTGATATAAACAGCCGAATATTCGACGCCGTCGGGAGTGATTTCAGCCGTCAGCGTACCTGTATAAATCTGATTGCTGCGGTCATTGTTGATAAGCGCATTGTTATATGCAATTGCGCTGCCCGAGCCTGTTGAATCGGTTATAGCTGCCTCAACATTGCTTGTCTGGCAAACAAAATTATAAGCAAAAATGCCGCAGGTTGTGTTTGTGCCGCCGTTTTGTCTGATTTCAACATCGCTGCCCGAAATCATAACACCGTAAATATTGAAGCCGTAGGAAACAGCACAGCCGTCAAATTTCATCGAAACATCCGAATCGATTATGCTTGCCCTGCAGTTTTCGGGTTCATCAAGAATTCCGAATGCGTAATAAATATCTTTAAATTCAACGCTGAATTCCGAATCCTCAACCGTTACATCCGCCGCCTCAATTGCAACGGCATAAACTTTTCTGCTTGCCTTGCCCGTACCCGTAATGCTGACGGAGGTATCATAGATTACAACGCTGCCGTTTTCGGAAAAAATTCCGCAGCAGTCCGATTTGTTTTCAATTTTTATTGCAAGCTCGCCGCCGCCCGTGATATCAACATTGCCGTTAAGGCTCTGGATTGCGGCGGTTTCTTCTTTGACCGTACGGGAATCGGAAACAACCCGGATTTCGTTTTTGCCCTCGAGCACAATTTTTGTATCGCCCGAGGTTGCGATTGCACAGCTTCTGAATATATCGTGTGTGCCGTATTTATCAAGGTCTGCCGTGATAAGCTTTGCGTTTCTGAGAGTTACCGTTGCGGTTGCGGCATCGTAAGCAATGTTATAATTTTCTGCCGTACCTGCAACAGCCTTGCCGTTGGTATCGGTGAGCCAATAGCCGCTTTCTTCGGTTGCAACTCCGCCGAAATAAACAAAATCAGGCAGAGCGTCAAAGCTTTCTGCAAATGCGGGCAGGCAAACCGACGAAAGAATGAGCAGCGAAATCACCGCCGCAAGAAGTTTTCTGATAAGTGATGTGGATTTCATAGTTTTCTCCCTTCGTTTTATACGCGGTGCCGTTTCGGCAGGCGTTATCGGAATTTTACCACCGACTGCCGCATTTTTCTATCAACTCGGGTTTACATTTAAAAGATTTTTTGCATTACATATAAAAAAGAGTGCAAACCGAGGTTGCACCCTTTGAGAATCACTCTTCTTTTTTCTTTTTCATATTCTTAACGGCATATCTTATTACCCAGACCGCAAGCGCAACGGGCACGAGAATAACCGCAAAAATAACCAGCTTCTGCATCGGAATATACTTATAAAGACCGTCGCCGAGAACGGTGAAAAGAATAACTCTCGGCAGAATTCCTCCGAGAGAAACCGCCGTATACTGTCCGAAAGGCGTTCTCATTGCTCCGAGAAGCAGGCTGACTATATCTATCGGAAAAACGGGCAGAAATCTGATTGCAAGCAGTGCGGAAACCTTGTTTTTGCTCTGCATTTTAAGAAGCTTTTCGCCGTATTTTGTTGCCTCAACCTTTTCAACAACCTTTTTGCCGCCCATGATTTTGCCGAAAATATAGGTTGAAGTAACCTCAAGCGCAATGCCTGCCGCATTTATCAAAAGCGCAATCCACCACGGAAAAGCCATACCCACGGCAATATAAACAATCGATGCAGGCACAACAAATGTCAGCGATTTGAGCAGATAAACGCCGAGAATGCTGATAACCGCCACCGCAAAATTTCCCGAAGCATCAACTATCGCACGCACATCAATATTTTTAAGCTCATCATATTTCCAGAAAATAACGGCAATAATAACAACCGAAACAATAATTCTTGCCGCAAGACCGAGTATGCTTTTGGTTTTGTTTTCTTTCAAAACATTTCCTCCGTTGAACATTTTAACATGATAATAATACCCTATCATAAGAATTAAAGCAAGAAAAAACTTGAGAATTAACAATTTTTTTATAGACACGGGCAAAATCCTGTGATATACTGTTTTAGTATGTTATTATAAAGATAAGGAGGGATTGAGCATGATGACCGCAAAAGAAAAGCTTCAGAGAGCTTCGGCTTCCGTTGCTTTTGACGGTATTTATAAGTATGTTAAAAAGAATCCTGCAGAAAATCTGGTTAAGCTTATCAATCTTTCCGAAAAGCTTATGGGCGGCGCTTTCCCTGCAAAGAATTTTGAGGCTTTCCGCAACGCAGTTCATGATAAGGACAATGTCTGGAACCGCTTTGCAATGAGCATCATCAACGATATTGACGGCGATGTTATCAAAAATATGCTTCTTGCTCTCGGTCTCGGTGCAGGCGTTAACGGTACAAAGGCTGTGCGTGAAAACAGAGAGAAGTATAAGTGCAACATTCCGTTCATTCTTCTTTTCGACCCCACAAGTGCCTGCAATCTCCGCTGCAAGGGCTGCTGGTCTGCCGAATACGGCCATAAATCCAACCTTTCGCTTGACGAAATGAGAAGCATTGTAAACCAGGGCACCGAGCTCGGCACTCATTTTTATATGCTCACGGGCGGCGAGCCCCTCATCAAAAAGGATGAGATTCTGACTCTCTGCCGTGAAAATCCCGATTGCGCTTTCCTTGCATACACAAACGCAACTCTGATTGACCAGAGCTTCTGCGATAAAATGAAAGAAATCGGCAACCTTTCACTCGCTCTGAGCATTGAGGGCAACGAAGCCAGCAACGATTTCAGAAGAGGCGACGGCTCTTATTCAAAGACCATTGCCGCCATGGACCTTTTAAAGAAAAACGGTCTGTTTTTCGGCATTTCCGTTTGCTACACAAGCAAGAACGTGCCTTCCGTAACAAGCGATGAATTCATGGATCTCATGGTTGAAAAGGGCGCAAAATATGCTCTCTATTTCGCATATATGCCCGTTGGTCACGATGCCGTGCCCGAGCTTATTCCTCAGCCCGACCAGAGAGTTCATATGTATAAATGGCTGCGTCAGGTCAGAAACAGCAAAACAGGCAAGCCCATTTTCGTTATGGATTTCCAGAACGATGCGGAATACGTCGGCGGCTGCATCGCAGGCGGCAGAAACTATTTCCACATCAATTCCGAGGGCGATATGGAGCCCTGCGTTTTCATCCATTATTCGGATTCAAACATCAGAACCCATACCCTGCTTGAGGCTCTTAAAAGACCGCTGTTTCAGGCTTATTACCGTAATCAGCCCTTCAACGATAACCATTTAAGACCTTGCCCGATGCTTGAAAATCCTGATTGCCTTCGCAAAATCATTGCCGAAACAGGCGCAGCATCAACTGACCTTATCGAGCCCGAAAGCGCAGAAACTCTCTGCTCAAGGTGCGATAAATTCGCCGCTGCATGGAAGCCTGTTGCTGATGAGCTCTGGAATTCAACAAAGCATCCGAATCCCAAAACACAGTTTTACCGTGACACTCCCGAGGGCAAAGCAGCTCTCGCAAAAGCAAAAAACGAAAATGAATAATTTGCAAATCAGGGGTGCTGACAGATGGTCGGCTGAGATTATACCCTTAAACCTGATCCCGATAATGCGGGCGTAGGAAGCATGAATGCATATTTTACGCCCGTTGATTTTCAGCGGGCGTTATTTTTACATTGAAAGGAGCCTGACTGTGCAAAAAAACCTCTCAAAAATTCAGATTATTGCCGAAAGCGCAATTATGATTGCTCTTTCAATCGCTCTCTTCGCCGTATCCGATGCAATTCCGTGGCCTTTTATTTACGGCGGCGGCTTCAGCCTTTTCGGTCAGGTGCCGATAATAATTGTATCCTACCGCCACGGCATCAGAAACGGTCTTGTTGCTTCAACGGCACTCGCCCTTTTTGAAATGATTATGGGCTTCAAGAATTTCAGCCATGTCAACGGAATTGTTGCCTGGCTTATCGTTGCCCTTGCGGATTACCTTATAGCTTTCGGCTGCCTCGGTCTTGGCGGAATATTCAAAAACAAAATCAAAAATCAGACCGCAGCTCTTGTTACGGGCGGAATTTCCGTTTGCATAATCAGATTTCTCTGCCACTTCATCAGCGGCGTTACAATCTGGAAAGGCTATACTCCCGAAAACATGCTCGTGGGCGTTTATTCGCTTGTTTACAACGGCTCATACATGCTTATTGAAACAATTATAACCGTTATCGGTCTTGTTGCCGTCAGCGCAGTATTCAATTTCAAAAAGAAAGATTTATAATCAGACAAAGCCGACCCTTCGGGGTCGGTTTTTTGATTTTACCGCTTCAAACTTAAAAAAATTGCTTTCTTGTTTACAAATTATTTAACTTATATCAAAAATTTCGCAAAATTGGTCTTTTATTTTATAATAACAAGTGTTATAATATATCCGATTATGGATAATTGATACATTATTTATAGGAGGCATTGAAGTGTCTGAAATTATTTCCGTAAAAAATCTGAAAAAATCTTACGGCACCAATCAGGTTCTGAACGGCATTTCGTTCGGACTTGAAGAAGGCCAGATTATCGGTCTGCTCGGCCCCAACGGCTGCGGCAAAACCTCTCTCATCAAAATTCTCACCGGTCTTATCAACGATTACAGCGGCGAGGTTCTCGTTGACGGCGAAAAGCCCGGCAAATCCAGCAAGGCAAAGGTTGCATTCCTGCCCGAAAAAACATATCTGCCCACTTACATGGTTGCCGATGACGCCATTAATTACATTGCCGATTTCTATGACGATTTCGATAAGGCAAAGGCTATGCACATGATGGACGTTTTCCAGCTCAACCATAAGCAGAAGGTTAAGACCATGTCCAAGGGTCAGCAGGAAAAGCTGCAGCTTCTTCTTGTTATGTGCCGCAACGCAAAAATCTATATTCTTGATGAGCCCATGGGCGGCGTTGACCCCGCTGCAAGAGATTTTATTCTTGAAACCATTCTCAAAAACCGTCCCGAAGGCTCAACAATTCTTATGTCTACCCACCTGATTCAGGATGTTGAAGAAATTTTCGATTCAATTCTCATGATTCGTCAGGGTCAGATCCGCATTCAGGATTCCGTTGAGAATCTTACAAAAGACGGCAAAACAATCAACGATTTGTTCAAGGAGGTGTTCAGCGTTGACTGGAACTTCTAAGCTTAAAAATAAATTCGGCAAGCTTCTCAAAAACGATTTTCTTGCCAGCGCAAGAGTTATCAGCCTTTTCTATATCGCTGAGGTAGTTATTCTTGCAGTTTTCGCTATCGGCGCTTATTTCAACAAAAAGGGCGGAGATCACAGCGAATTTGTCTCCAAGCTCATCAACGCAAGCAACATAGCTCTTATTCTTGCAATTCTTGTTTCATTCCTGCTGATTTTCGTAACAATCTTCTTTGTTATTTTCGATTTCAACAAATCACTTTTCAGTCCGCAGGGTTATTTAAGCTTCACCCTCCCCGTTTCAAGCAACCAGCTTCTCGGCTCAAAGCTCATTATTTACGGCGGCTGGATGCTTGTAAGCTATGTTCTTTTCCTTGTTATTTCGCTGTTCCTGCTTTCTTACGGTGAAACATATATCATCGGCGAGCAAAAGGTCGACTCAATCGAAATGCTGATGACGCAGATGCTTGATTTCCCCTCAAAGAAGCAGCTTGTTGCTTACGCAATCTACTATGCAACCGAGATTTTCACAACTCTTCTCACCTTCGTTTCGGTTGTTTACTTTGCAATCTCTCTTTCACACATCAGAGTTTTCCAGAAGGCTTCTCTCATCTGGGCAGTTCTTATTTTCTTTGCCGTTTCAGTCTTTATGGCATGGCTTGCTTCAAAGCCCTCGGATTTCATCAACATTATTCTCCAGTTTAAAGCTGACGGCTCGGTGGGCTTCGGTATTGTCAAGCCCGGCTTTGAGTTTGCCGAAGGCACTATGCCCTTTGACATCAGCGGCATGATTGCGAGCCTGCTTGAGTGCGTTGCGCTCTTCTTTGCAACATCCCACATCATGCACAAGAGAGTTAACATCAAATAAGGAGCGATTCCTATTAAAACCGGAGTTTTCGGGGGAACATTCAATCCTCCCCATAAGGGTCATTCCCGTCTGCTGAAAACGGCGGCTGACGCTTTAGGACTTGAAAAAATAATAGTTGTTCCCTCGTGCATTCCTCCCCATAAGCTTGCAGGCAAGCTTGCAAGCGGTGAGCAGCGGCTTGAAATGTGCCGCCTTGCATTCAGGGATATTAACTGCGAGGTTTCGCCAATCGAGCTTGAGCGCGGCAGCAAAAGCTATACGGTTGACACTCTCAGGGAACTGAAAAAGCTTTATCCCGATGATGAATTCTATTTCATAATCGGCTCGGATATGCTCCGCACGTTTCAGCAATGGTACCGCTGGGAAGAAATTCTTTCGCTGTGCAGAATCTGCGCCGCTTCAAGAGAAAACGGCTTTGTGCCCGACTGGAGCAATTACACTCCCGAGCAAAAAGAGCGGTTTGTTTTCATTGAAGCCGAGCCGCTTGAGGTCAGCTCAACGGAGCTGCGCTGCGGACAGAAATCCGATTTGCTTGACCCCGAGGTTGCACGCTATATTGAGCAAAACAGGCTCTACGACGACGGGCTTTCGGAATACCGCAGAATTCTTGAAGAAAAGCTTGACGATTTCAGGCTTGACCACAGCGAGTGCGTGAGCGAATGCGCAGCCGTGCTTGCTGAAAAATACGGCGCAGATATCGAAAAGGCAAGGCTTGCAGGGCTGATGCATGATGTTATGAAAAACGCACCTGCACAAGAGCATTTTCTTTATATGAACAACATTTCTGCGCTTGAACTGAACAACCAGAAAGTATGGCATCAGATTTCGGGAGAAGGCTTCCTGCGTGAAAACCAAATCATAACCGATGAAGAAATTCTCGGCGCCGTCAGATGGCATACAACGGGCAGGGCTGGCATGACTCTGCTTGAAAAAATTGTTTATGTTGCGGATTTTATTTCCGCTGACAGAAAATATAAGGATGTTGACGTTGTGAGAAGGCTTGCTCAGCTGAGTCTCGAACACGCTATCCTCTATACCTCACGCTACACCATTCAGAAATTAGCGTCAGGCGATATGCTTATCCACCCGGCAACCGTGGAATGCTATAATGATACGGTAGCGCATTTCCGATTGCAGAAAGGTCAGGTAAAATAAATGGATTCAAATGTACTCGTAAAAGAAATAGCCAGAGTTCTTGATGAAAAAAAGGCTGTTGACATCACGGCAATCAAAACCGAAGAGGTAACGATTGTTTCGGATTATTTCATCATTGCTTCAGGCACATCCAACACCCATGCAAAATCCCTTGCAGACGATGTTGAATACGAAATCAAGCAGCGCCACGGCATTGACCCCGAACACATCGAGGGCAGAGCAACGGGCTGGATTCTCCTTGATTACGGCACGGTGCTTGTTCATGTTTTCACGGAAGAAAACAGAGAATATTATAACCTCGAACGCCTCTGGGCAGATGCAAGCACGGTTGACCTGAGCGACGTTATCACGGAAGACTGACTTGTTTGAGTGAATAGTTAAGAGTGAATAGTGAATAGTTGAGGGCGGACTCTGTCCGCACCTGATTATATTAGTGAAGAGTTAAGAATTGAGGAAGGGCTTGCCCTTACACTTTTTAAAACAAAAATAATTGCGAATTACGCATTACGAATTATGAATTGTGAAAGGAAGTTGAGCAAAATGGCTCAGTACGATTTTAAAAGCGTAGAGAAAAAATGGCAGGATATATGGGATAAGGAAAAAACCTTTGAGTGCACAGAGGATTATTCCAAGAAAAAATTCTATGCCCTTGTTGAATTCCCCTATCCCAGCGGCGCAGGCATGCACGTTGGCCACATCAAGGCTTACAGCGGTCTTGAGGTTGTTTCAAGAAAAAGAAGACTTGAGGGCTACAACGTTCTTTTCCCCATCGGCTTTGATGCTTTCGGTCTGCCTACTGAAAACTATGCTATAAAAACAGGTCTTCACCCCAGAGTTGTTACCGATAACAACATTGAAAAATTCACAAGCCAGCTCCGCAGAGTAGGCTTCAGCTTCGACTGGTCAAAGGTTGTTGACACAACTCAGGAAGATTACTATAAATGGACTCAGTGGATTTTCCTCAAAATGTTTGATAACGGTCTTGTTTTCAGAGATAAGACCCTCATCAACTATTGCCCCAGCTGCAAGGTTGTTCTTTCAAACGAGGATTCACAGGGCGGCAAATGCGATATCTGCCACAGCGATATCGTTCAGAAGTCAAAGGACGTATGGTACCTCCGCATAACCGAATATGCAGATAAGCTCCTTGAAGGTCTTAAGGAAGTTGACTATCTGCCCAACATAAAGCTCCAGCAGGAAAACTGGATAGGCAAATCAACAGGCGCATTCGTTAACTTCTCCGTTAACGGCACAGATGAAAAGCTTAAGATTTACACCACCAGACCTGACACACTTTTCGGCGTAACCTTTATGGTTATGGCTCCCGAGCATCCTCTTATCGATAAATATGCTTCAATGATCGGCAACATGGCTGATGTTGAGGCTTACAGAGATGTTTGCAGCAAGAAATCCGCTTTCGAGAGAACACAGCTTGTCAAGGATAAAACAGGCGTTAAGCTCGACGGCTTCACCGCAACAAACCCCGTTAACGGCAAGGAAATCCCCATCTATATTTCCGACTATGTTATGATGGGCTACGGCACGGGCGCAATCATGGCTGTTCCCGCTCATGACCAGAGAGACTACGAATTCGCAAAGAAATTCGGCATCGATATCATTGAGGTTATCAAGGGCGGCGATATGGAAGTTGAAGCTTACACGGGCGACGGCGAAATGGTTAACTCGGGCTTCCTCAACGGTCTTACAAACAAAAAGGATTCCATCGAAAAGATGACTGAATATCTTCAGGAAAAGGGTATCGGCGAAAAGGGCGTTCAGTATAAGATGAATGACTGGGCATTCAACCGCCAGAGATACTGGGGCGAGCCCATCCCGATTGTTCATTGCCCCGATTGCGGCATTGTTCCCGTTCCCTACAGCGAGCTTCCGCTCCGCCTGCCCAAGGTTGATAACTTTGAGCCCGGCACAGACGGCGAAAGCCCCCTTGCAAAGATTGATTCATTCGTTAACTGCTCCTGCCCCAAGTGCGGCAAGGCAGCAAAAAGAGAAACCGACACCATGCCTCAGTGGGCAGGCTCATCATGGTATTTCCTGCGCTATATCGATCCCCACAACGAGGAAAGATTTGCTGACAGCGAAAAGCTGAAATACTGGATGCCCGTTGACTGGTACAACGGCGGCATGGAGCACGTTACAAGACACCTTATCTATTCAAGATTCTGGTATAAATTCCTCTATGACCTCGGCGAAGTTCCCGTTTCTGAGCCTTATGCAAAGAGAACAGCTCAGGGTCTTATCCTCGGTCCCGACGGCGAAAAGATGTCCAAATCCAAGGGCAACGTTGTTGACCCCAACGAGGTTGTTGACCAGTTCGGCGCAGATGTTCTCAGAGCTTATGTTCTCTTCATGGGCGACTATGAAAAGGCTGCTCCCTGGAGCGACACCGCCGTTAAGGGCTGCAAGAGATTCATCGACAGAATCTGGGGCATGACAGATATCGTCACAGAGGGCGACAGCTATTCCAAGGAGCTTGAAAGCCTGATGCACAAAACCGTTAAAAAGGTTACAAGCGATATCGAAAACCTCAAGTATAACACAGCTATTGCGGCTCTCATGACTCTCACAAACGAGATTTATAACAAGGGCTCCATCAACAAGGCAGAGCTTAAAACCTATATCACCCTGCTCAATCCCTTCGTTCCTCATGTAACCGAAGAAATCTGGCAGGTTGCAGGCTTTGAGGGTATGCTCAACCAGACAGGCTGGCCCACATATGACGAAGCAAAATGCGTTGATAACGAAATCGAAATCGCTGTTCAGATTAACGGCAAGGTAAGAGAAAAGCTTGTTGTTGCCGCTGATGCCGATAACGATACCGTTATCGCTGCTGCAAAGGCTCTTGAAAAGATTGCTTCCGCCATTGACGGAATGACAATCGTTAAGGAGCTCTATGTAAAGGGCAGACTTGTTAACATTGTTGTTAAGCCCAACTGAGTTTTTCAGATAATTCAATAAAACTCCTGCCCGAATCTCAACCGCAGAAAAATTTTAATAATTTTAAGGTTGACAATTCGGGTCAGGCTATTGTATAATACAGATTAAGTTATGATTATCAGGTACCCTGTATCATTCGAGGGGAGGGAATATAATTGAGTCAGGTAAAAGTTAAAGAAGGCGAGTCACTCGAAAACGCACTCAGAAGATTCAAGAGACAGACTTCAAGAGACGGCGTTATTCAGGAAGTTCGCAAAAGAGAACATTACGAGAAGCCCTCTGTAAAGAGAAAGAAGAAGTCTGAAGCTGCTCGTAAGCGTAAGTTTAAATAATTAAATTTACAAAACTGAATAAATGGGCGGCATTAGTTAAAATGTCGCCCGTTTTTTTATATTCTTATGAAAAGAGATGGAAGCATGAAAAAGATATCCGCATTTCTGTTAACCGCAATTCTGCTCGCAGGTGTTTTCTCCTCCTGCAGCAAAAATTCTCCCTCTGACGTAAGCACAGCTCCGTCTGCAACCGCCTCAACAACTCAGCCTGCTGACACAATCAGCGGTGTGCGCATCGGTTTATCCGACAGCGGAATAACCGTTGACGGCTCTGCTGCTTCTGCAGATGCTTCGCAGGATATTTATGTTGCCAACGATATTGTTTATTATGAATCAGGACACGATTTCACTTACGGCGAGGGAACTCAAGCTGATTCTCACAGTAAAGAAGAAGCGGCTGCACACACGGTTATTCATATAACCAAACCCGGCAGTTATATTTTAAGCGGCAAGCTTTCAACGGGTCAGGTTGCAGTTGACCTTGGCGAAGATGCCGAAGAGGACCCGAGCGCGGTTGTTACTCTTATTCTCAACAATGCCGATATATCCTGCAGCGTTGCTCCCGCAGTTATTTTTTATAACGTATATGAATGCGGTTCAAAGGATACCGAAACCGCATCGGCTGCCGTTGACACGAGCGCAGCAGGCGCAAACGTGCTGCTTGCCGATAATTCTGTCAACAACATCAACGGCTCATATGTTGCCAGAATCTATAAGCCTGACAGCGTTGTTCTCAGCAGCGACGGCACAGAAGTTGAGGATGCAAAAAAGCTCCACAAATATGATGCTGCGTTCTATTCAAAAATGTCGATGAATGTTAACGGCAACGGCACGCTCAACATCAATGCAGCCAACGAAGGTCTTGATTCGGAGCTGCATCTGACATTAAACGGCGGCAACATCAACATTGTTTCGGGCAATGACGGCATCAATACCAACGAAGACTATGTTTCTGTAACAACAGTTAACGGCGGCAACCTGAATATAATTGTAAGCGGTGAAACAGGCGAAGGCGACGGAATCGATTCCAACGGATGGCTTGTTATCAACGGCGGCAGCGTAAGCGCCCAGGCTTGCTCGCTGAGCGGAGATGCAGGCATTGATTCCGATATGGGAATCCAAATTAACGGCGGTAAGGTTTTTGCAACAGGCAACATGCTCGACAGAATTTCCGAAAGCAAGCAGACCTTTGCGGTTTTCAGCTTTAACGGAAAACAGAATCAGGGCACCTACACCCTGAAAAACTCTCAGAACAATATTATTGCCGAAAAAGAAATAACAAACAGCTTTTCCTATCTCATCATTTCCGATCCTTCTCTTGCGCAGGGCGATTACACTCTCTGGAATAACGGTACACAGCTTCAGGGAGCAAGCTCGGGTATGGGCGCAGGCAGACCGGGCGGTATGCCGCAGGGTGATTTCCCTGCAGATATTCCTGAGGGTATGCCTGAAGATATGAGCCGTCCCGAAATGCCCGAGGATATGAGCAGACCTCAAATACCTGAGGGCGAAATGCCTCCGATGCCCGAAGGCATGACCATGCCTGAAGGAATGAGCGTTCCCGATATGCCTGATGACGGCAGATTCGGCGGAATGAACGGCAACCCTCAGGGCGAAAATTTCGGAGAACTTTCTGACGTTTTTACAATTAAAAACGGTGAGAACTATTTTTCTTCCGTAAAGCCTGTTGAACAAATATAAAATTAACGGACAACACCTTTCAAAAGATGTTGTCCGTTTTTCATTTGTTTTTCAGATTTCAGGCGTTTCTCCGTCAGTTGTGTTTTCAAAAATCAGCTTGCGCGCTTTATTAATATAGTAAAGAAATACAATATGCGAAACCATCGCCGAAACGGTGACTATAATATTGACCCATATCTCATTTAATACTACAAACAAAATACTGCTTGCGATTGATAACACCGCCTGAAATTTCCAGGTGGACATCAGCTTATCGGAATTAAGCTGCTTTCCGGTTTTCTGCTCGAATTCAGCAATACCTTTATCAATAAAGTATATAAGAGCCAATAAAATCAGAACGGAAATCATCCCTGAAACAATATTAACGGCAATTCCGAGACCTGACACACCTATAAAAATTTCTGCACACGAAACCAACACCATTATGATTGCCAACGGTTTTGCTCTGTTGAAATTCTTTATACCGGAAAACTCGCATAAGCCCATAAAAACCAAAGCATATCCCACAGGATTTAAGAGCACATCAAAACCGTTAATTTTGAAATGGAAAAACACAAACAGAAAACCGATAAAAATTTTGAACATTATTATTCCTCCTTATTTTGAGGGATTTATTCCCTTCTGTACTAAATGACGAATTCAAAGCTCATTTGGTCTGGGAAAAAATAAAAATAAACAGATTTTTTCAATAAAAAAACTTGCAAAGATAATATTTATCTCTGCAAGCCCTTTTTATTTATTCTTCAAATTCTGCTTTGTCAATTACCTTGCAGACATACATATCGGTTTCGGAATAAACCTTGCTGCCGAGATTCATGAAATATCCGTCATCATCTCTGTCGCAAAGCATGGCAAAATTTTTGCCGATTTCTTCTTCGATATTCTCTTTCTTGCGAAGCGCAAGGTAATAGAATGTAAAGGAGGAGCCGTCGGAAATATTCATAAACAATCCGGGCGAGGTTTCCTTGAGCTTCTCAAACATGGCATTGACTGCCTGCGTTGCAAGCATGGAATGCGGCATATATTTCTGAAGCGCAACCTGAGCCGAAAAGCTCATAAGCGAGCGAAGCTGAACAAGCTCATTATTTTTGAGCTTTGCCGCATCGTTGGGAAATTCTTCTTCGGGAACAATCTCGGCAAGCGCTTCACCAAGCTTTACCGCTTTTTCCATGTTACCGTTTCGTCTGTAAGCATCGGTCAGAGCCGCAAGATGCATTAAATCACCGGCTGCACCGTCTGTTTTTTTCGGATGAAAAATTTTGATATCGTCATCATTTTTTCTCATGGCTCTTCCCCCTTGCTTTATTTATTCGGCAGCTGCTGCCGCCTTTCGTTTTTTCATTTTTGTTTTATAGCTCATCAGCGCCTTGACCGCTGCATCGGGCGTTTCATATTCGCCGAGAGAAACGGGCTGCTTTGAATACATGCCCATAAACTCCGTGCCGCCGAGTGAAAGAAGGTTAAACTCACGGGCTATGTCCATAAGTTTATTTTTCTGTTCCTCATCGATTGAAGGATGCCATACCTCAACGCCGTCAAGCTCTTTTGCCGCAAGCTCTCTGAGAATTTCAATATCCTTTTCGGTTGAGGGGTGGGCAAGCACCGCAATTCCGCCTGCCTCATGGATAGCCGCAATAACCTCTGCAGGCTCGGGATAATTCGCTTTAACAAGCACATTATCGGGGCTTTCGGGAGAAAACAGCTCATAATAAAGCTCGTTGTAAAGCTTATCGGTTAAACCGCATTCCATAAGAGCGTGCATGATATGCTGCTCGAAAACCGCCGTTGAGCCGGTTGCGCATTTAAGCACAAGCTCAGGTGTTATGGGATATTTGCGTGCGATTTTAAGAGTCATAATCTGGCTCTGTTTTTTGCGGGTGACTATGTTTCTGTGGCACAGACCCTCGAGCCTGTCCGGACTGTCGCTGAGATAGCAAAGCATCTCAACATATTTATCTCTTTCAGAATCATAGCAGGAAATCTCAACGCCGGGGATAACAGTTATCCCTCTGCGCTCGCCGATAATCTTTCCTCTGACCGTACCTGCCTGGCAGTCACGGTCCGTTATAGCGATTGTGTTAATTCCTCTTTTCTGAGCAAGCACGATAAGGTCATCAATGCCCATTGAGCTGTCAGAAAGTTTTGTGTGACAATGCAGGTCTGCGCCCATACTCAATTAACCTCTTTCAAAAATTAAGCGAATTTATCGCCCTGAATAACCTGAAATCAAAAAACTTGGTTTTGAGTGCAAATTATCTCAATATACACTAATTATATATCATTTTGCCTCAATCTTCAAGTGTTTTTTGAATTTTACAACGCAAAAAACTGCATAAATATGCTCGTTTTTCGATATTTTTTTACATTTTTCTTAATAATAATATTAAAATATAACTATACTATTGGAAAAAATAATTGAATATGATATAATAAATATTCAGTATATTGAAATGTGGTGATTTTTTGAAAAAGGCGGCTATCGGCTTAAGCGGCGGCGTTGACAGCGCAGCTGCGGCACACCTGCTTTTGCAGCAGGGATATGATGTTACGGGAATAATTCTGCGCCTTAAACCCGATTCGGCAGCAGATTCGGATATTGCCGATGCACAAAAAATCGCTGATAAGCTCGGCATTGAGCTGAAAGTTCTTGACCGCAGAGAGCTTTTTGCGCAAAAGGTTATTTCGCCTTTTATCGGCGAGTATCTCGGCGGAAGAACCCCGAACCCCTGCATCGAATGCAACAAGGAAATCAAATTCGGCACCATGCTTGATTACGCCCTTGAAATCGGCTGCGACTGCATTGCAACCGGTCATTATGCCCGAACAGAAGAATGCGGCGGCAGATATCTGCTCAAGCGCTCCAGAAGCCCGAAAGACCAGAGCTATTTTCTTTTCAGGCTTACTCAGGAGCAGCTTTCAAAAATTGTTTTTCCGCTTGAGGGACTTTCAAAGGAAGAAATACGTGAAATCGCACGCAAGGCAAAGCTTCCCGTTGCCGAAAAGGGCGACAGCCAGGAAATCTGCTTCGTGCCCGATGATGATTATATATCTTTCCTCGCTTCAAAAAATATTTCTTCGCCAAAAGGCAATTTCATTGACAAAAACGGCAATATTCTCGGCACTCATAACGGTATAATCAATTATACCGTCGGTCAGCGCAGGGGGCTCGGCGCTTTCGGCAAGCCTATGTTTGTAAACCGCATCAACGCAGAGGATAACACGGTTATCATCGGCGAAAACGGCACGCAGTATTGCACAGGTTTGATTGCCGACAAACTCAATTTTATTGCGTTTGACAATCTGACACAGCCAATGCGTGCCGAGGTTAAAATCCGTTTCAGGGCAAAGGAACAGCCTGCTCTGATAACACCGCTTGAGGGCGGCAGAATATCCGTTGTTTTTGATGAGCCTCAGCGCTCGGTTACCCCCGGTCAGAGTGCCGTTATCTATGACGGGGAAACTGTAATCGGCGGCGGAAGAATAATTGAGCAGCTCGATTAATCAAAAACCGTTTCAATCATTTTATCGCTCTCGGCAGGCGAATAAACCCAGCGGTCAATATGTCCGCCGTCAATATAATATTTCAGCGGCTCCGCAGGATAATCGGCATCAAACGAATCAACAATTATCAGCTTAACCTTCATTTTTGACGGAATTATGCTCTTTATATAAACGCTTGCATGGCTGCCTGCCTCAACTCCGCCCGAAAACTCTGCAAGACCTGCAAGATTCGGTGCAAGCTCAACAAAAATTCCGTATTTTTCAACCGAGCGGACTATTCCGGGCACGGTTTCGCCGATATTAAGCCTTTCGGCATTTTGCTCCCATGTGCCGAGCAGCTCTTTATGCGTAAGAGTGATTCTGCCGTTTTCATCAATGCTTTTTACGGCGGCAAAAATTCTGTTGCCTGCCGAAAACCTTGCACTCGGATGCGGAATTCTTGAAACGGAAATGCTGTCAATCGGCATAAGAGCACTGATTCCGCAGCCAATATCACAAAAAACGCCGAAGCCCTCCATATGGGTTACGGTTGCGGGAATAACATCGCCTGCGGAAAGAAGCGAAATATATTCGTTCATACATTTTTCCTGAACCCTTCTGCGGCTCAGGAGAGCAACGGTTTCGCCGTTTTCATCGGCATCAAATCCCGTTATTTCAAAAACCACGGGCTTATTGACCCGTGAAATGAGGGCAATATCTCTCACCGTGCCCTCCTCGATTCCGACAGCCCCCTCGTTTCTGGGAATAATCCCTTTCATGCAGCCGAGGTCGATATGCAGATTATGCTCGGCATCGCAACGCAAAACCCTGCCTTCGAGGATTGCTCCGCTGTGAAACGCATCCCGCAAAGCGCAGGCGCCCGAGAGATATTTTTTGTTTTCTTCGGTCGCAATAATGCGGCCTTCGGGTTTATAATTTTTCATTTTTATTGACCACCGTTCCGCCTGATACGGTATTTTTACCGTTTTATGGCATTTTTTAATAGATTATATGCGGATATTCTGCCGCATATTTCAAAAATTTTTTACTTCCGTATACATTTGGCTATTATTATGGTATAATTTATTCTTAATTATAAACGGGTGCGGGCAGCGCCCGCCCATAACTGTTCACTATTCATTTTTCACTATTCACTAAATAATGAGGTTGATTTTATGGATGTCAGAATCGGAGATAAGCTCCTTATGAAAAAAAGCCATCCCTGCGGCGGCAATATTTTCGATGTGCTGCGAATCGGTGCGGATTTCCGCATAAGATGCAGCAAATGCGGCAGAGAGGTTATGCTTGAAAGAGTCAAGGTTGAAAAAAATATTAAAAAAATCATCCGTGAAGAAGAGGAATAATCCATGCTTGATAAGCTTATTAAAGTTGAAGAAAGATTTGAGGATATAAATGAAAGGCTCTGTCAGAGCGATGTTGTGGCTGATATCGCCCAATATAAAAAGCTTATGCAGGAGCTTAAGGTTTTAACCCCGATAGTTGAAAAATACCGCCAGCTCAAGGCTGCGGAAGCATCAATGACCGAGGCAAAGGAAATGCTTGATGCAGGCGGTCTTGACCCGGAATTCCGTGAGCTCTGTCAGGAAGAATTTGAGGAATCGAAAGAAAACGTTGCCGTTTTCGCAGAGGAGCTTAAAATTCTGCTTCTGCCCCGTGACCCCAATGACGATAAAAACGTTATCGTTGAAATCAGAGGCGGTGCAGGCGGCGAAGAAGCGGCTCTGTTTGCAGGCGTGCTTTACAGAATGTACTCCATGTATGGCGAAACAAAGGGCTGGAAATCCGAAATTCTCAATGCCAACGCAACGGAGCTTGGCGGATACAAGGAAATCAGCTTTATGATTGAGGGCGAGGGCGCATATTCACGCTTGAAATTCGAGAGCGGTGTGCACAGAGTGCAGCGTGTACCCGAAACCGAAAGTCAGGGCAGAATTCACACCTCAACCGTTACCGTTGCCGTTTTGCCCGAAGCTGAAGAGGTTGATGTTGAAATCAACCCTGCCGATTTGCAGATTGATACCTACCGCTCAGGCGGCGCAGGCGGTCAGCACGTTAACAAAACCGAAAGCGCAATCCGCATAACTCATCTGCCTACGGGCACGGTTGTTGAATGTCAGGATGAGCGCAGCCAGCACAAAAATAAGGACAGGGCGATGAAAATTCTCCGCTCCAAAATCCTTGAGGCTGAAAGAGAAAAGCAGCACGATGCAATTGCGGGCGAGCGCAAGGCGCAGGTCGGCACGGGCGACAGAAGCGAAAGAATCCGCACCTATAACTACCCTCAGGGCAGAGTGAGTGACCACAGAATCAATCTCACTCTCTATAAGATTGAAGCGATTCTCAACGGCGACCTTGATGAAATTATTGACGCTTTGATTACCGCCGATACAGCCGAAAAGCTCAAAAGCGAGGAATAATTTTAAAAATATGAACACACTTAAGCTTAATTCCGAAAAGCATAACGATTTGGTAACAGCTGCCGAAATTCTCAAAAACGGCGGTCTTGTTGCCATACCTACCGAAACCGTTTACGGTCTTGCTGCAAATGCGCTTGATGCCGAAGCGGTTAAAAAGATATTCGTTGCAAAGGGCAGACCGAATGATAATCCGCTGATTGTTCATGTTTCTTCTCTTGAAGAAATTCCGCCCCTTGTTGAAAAGGTTGACCCCAGACTCTATGACCTTGCCGAAAAATACTGGCCCGGTCCGCTTACGGTAATCCTTAAAAAAAGCGATGCCGTGCCTGCCGAGGTCAGCCCGAGGCTTGATACTGTTGCAATCCGCATGCCCTCTCATCCCGATGCAAGGGAAATTATCCGCCTTGCAGGAGTGCCGCTTGCCGCTCCGAGCGCAAATGCATCGGGCAAGCCCAGCCCCACAAGCGTCAGCCATGTTATTGACGACCTTGACGGCAGGATTGATGCCGTTGTTGACGGCGGCGAATGCTCCGTCGGCGTTGAATCAACGGTTGTTACCCTTGCAACCGAGCCGCCTACCCTTCTCCGACCCGGCGGAATAACGGTTGAGCAGCTTGAATCCGTGCTCGGCAGAATTTCAATTTCGCCCGCCGTGCTCGAAAAGCTCAAAGAAGGTGAAAAAGCCGAATCACCCGGCATGAAATATAAGCATTATGCCCCGAAAGCAAGAGTTACCGTTGTCAGAGGCGGTTTTGAAAAATATAAAGAATTCATCCTTGCCCAGAAAGAAAGGGTTTGCGCCGTTTGCTTCAGCGGAGAAGGAAAATTCTTTGAAAATTCAATCGAATTCGGTGCTGAAAATGACGGAGCATCGCAGGCTCACGGTCTTTTTGAGGCACTGCGTGAGGTTGACGAAAGCGGCTGCGAAGCGGCTTTCGTGCGCTGCCCGATGATTGACGGCGTTGGTCTTGCGGTCTATAACCGCCTTATCCGCTCTGCCGCATTCAGGGTTATTGACCTTGATATTTCAATCCCTGTCATCGGTCTGACCGGTCAGACGGGCGCAGGCAAATCCACCGTTGCAATGCTTCTTGAGCAAAACGGAGTTTACAACATAGATGCCGATTATCTTGCAAGGCTTGCAGTTGAAAATCCCGAGGTTGTTGCCGCCCTTACCGAAAATTTCGGCGAAGATATAATTGTTAACGGCTCGCTTGACCGACGGGAGCTTGCAAGAAGAGCTTTTTCAGACCCCGAAAAACAACGTAAACTCAATTCGATTGTGCATCCGGAGGTTACAAGGCTTGCAGTTGAAGAAATCCACAAAGCAGAAAATTCGGGCGCAAAAGCCGCTCTCATTGATGCTGCTCTGCTTTTTGAAAGCGATTTAACCTCAATCTGCTCTTTCACTGTTTCCGTTATTGCAGAAAAGGAAACACGGCTTCAGAGAATCATGAAGCGTGATTCAATCAGCCGTGATGATGCGCTTATCCGCATGAATGCCCAGAAAAGCGAAGCATATTATATTGAAAAAGCGGATATTGTTATTAATAACAACGGTGAAGATTTAACCGATGAAATCAGAAAGATTA
>JAZNPG010000139.1:0-14726 GCA_045589555.1 Acutalibacteraceae bacterium | reverse complement strand
ATTACTTTAAATCCGTTTTTCTCATACATCGCATACGATACGGGGGTGTGCTTGAAAACATTCAGCACCATTTTTGAAAACCCTTTTTCACGGGCATCTTCCTGAATCTTAACAAACGCACTTTTCCCGTAGCCTTTGCCTCTGTATTCCTCTTTGATAACATTCTCGGTTACAAAAGCGGCGCTTTCTTCAAACGGACTTTTCTGATAACCGATTACACCGATTTTTTCATTCTTTTCGTTCACAACAATATATAGATAGTTATCGGCAGAATCTGCACCGTCTGGAAATACGTCACGAAACTCGCTTTTCGCCGCTCTCAACGCCATAAATCTGAATCTTTCATCGCCTGATTTAATCAGGTGGTCGGCATAAGCTTTTGCTGACCATTTTGAATACACTTTGAATTCATCGCTGTTCATACGCTGGAAACTGATTTGCTTTAATGTGTTTTTCATAAATAATCTCTCTTTCATTTTTTCGCTTTTACTATCAGAAAATTCGGTTTGATATATTCCTTTACCCATGCAGGCACTTTTTCAATCACCCAATCTTCAGGTGTGGGCTCACAGACTTCTTCGATAACAAATCCCGTTTTGGCAAGTGAGTTGATAATATTGCTGAAAGTACGGTGATATTTTATAACGCCGTCAACATACCAACAAACTTTTCTCTCTCCCGGACGGTTGTAATCCGAAAACGTATAAGAAATTTTATTGCCGTTTTCATCTTTGTTAAAATGACCCGCACCGTCAACGGTTGAGGTGATAATCGGATGTTCCTGCGAGAACAAAAGCTGACCACCGACGTTTAGAATAGAATACATATCCTTTGCGAAAGCATCAAAATCCTGAACGTAATGAAATGCGAGCGAGCTGTATATGAAATCAAACTTTTCGTCAAGATTTGAAATATCCGTCATACTCATGTTGCAGTATTCGATTTTGCTGTGTGCGGATTCCTCTTTTGCAACGGCAAGCATCTTTTCGGATATATCTATGCCGATAACCCTTTCCGCACCTCTGCCGATAAAATCAATGCAGTTGTGACCGTAACCGCAACCCAGATCAAGAACGGATTTGCCGTTCAAATCGGGAAGAAGTTTACGCATTGCAGGCTGTTCAATCAAATCGTTGGCGTTGCAATCGCTGTCACGAAGCGCCTTGTAGCCATTGAAAAATGTTTCGTTATCAAATATGTTTTGTCTGCTCATATATCCTACTCCTCATAATCAAAAAAGGCACCCCCAAAAACGGAGATGCCTGTAAGTTCAGAATGATTTTTAACATCAATCGCAAACGGACAAAACGGCTCTCCGATTCATTGTGTTAATCATTCTTGTCATTTTGTCCACCTGCCTTTCAACAATTTTCTTTATTGTAACAATGTAAGAATAATTTGTCAACTGTTTTTAATTACACCGCAAAAATGTTTGATTTAAACAATCGATATTATTTAAAATCAGTCTTATAATTATTGCAAAGAGATGTGTTATATGGTAAGATTATTGCAAATCGAAAAGGATGTGAAGATATGTCAACCCTGCTTTGGTACAACGAATTCAAAGACGACTGGATGTGGGCTTTGCCTCTGGGCAACGGCAGAATCGGCGCCATGCAATACGGCAACCCTCATTGCGAACAAATAGAAATCAACGAAGAATCCCTGTGGTGCGGCAGAAAAATCGAAGAAAAATATCACGCTTCTCCCGAGGCTCTTGCGGAAATCCGTAAACTGATTTTCGAAGAAAAGCTCAAGGAAGCTGCAGACCTTGCGAGGGCAACTTTTTTATCCGATCCGCCCGTTGTTCGTTCATACGAAAGCTTCGGCGAGGTGTTTATCGATTTTCTCGATAAATCGCCTTATACAAACTACCGCAAGGAACTGGAGCTCAGCGAAGCGCTCACACATATTTCGTGGACAAAAAGCGGAATAAACTATGAAAGCGAATGCTTTATCAGCGAAGATTTTGACTCAATGGTTTACAAGCTGAAAAGCGACGGACGCCCCTTCTCCTGCAACATAACGGTAAAGCGCAAGCGCGATGCTTACAGCGCCTGCATTGACAGCAGCACGGTTATCATGAACGGACGGGTTATCAGCACCGAAAGCACCAATTACGGCGAAGGCGTTGAGGGCTTATCCTTCGGCGCAAAACTGAAAATCGAATCTGACGGCAAGCTTTCTGCTTCTCACGATTCCGTAACCGTAACAGACGGAACATATGTAATAATATACGGCGCATTTGCCACGAACTACGATATCAACAGCTTTGATGTTGACAATTCGGCTGATTACAGAGAAAAGCTCAACGCCTGCATAGGCAAAATTGCTGCTTCTTCTTATGATGAAATCAAAAAGCAGCACATTGAAACACACAAGAAATGGTTTGACAAAGTCAGCTTTGAGCTTGAATCGGAGGATTTCTCCGCATTACCCACAGATGAACGCCTTGACGAGCTTTACGACGGCAGCAATGACGATGATTTATCCGTTCTTTATTACAATTTCGGACGCTATCTTCTTATTGAAAGCTCGGGCAAAAACGCACTTCTGCCCGCAAACCTTCAGGGCATCTGGTGCCATGATTTCAATCCTCCCTGGGGCAGCGATTTTCACACCAACATCAACCTGCAGATGAACTATTGGCCTGCAGGCTGCGCAAATATTTCCGATGCGGAAAAGCCTTTTATTCACTTCATGAAAATGATAAGCAAGTTCGGTTCTGAAACCGCCAAAAAGCTTTTCGGCGCAAGAGGCTGGGTTGTTAACCACACCTCTGATGCTTTCGGCCGCACGGGTGTGCACGACAGCGTTGACTGCGGATTCTTCCCCATGGCAGGTCCCTGGCTCTGCCTTAACCTGTGGGAGCATTACGAATATACTAACAGCAGGCAGTATCTTGAAGAAATCTATCCCATTCTTAAAGGCTCCTGCGAATTCGTCTGCGATTATCTGATTGAAGACGGAAACGGTCAGCTCGTAACCTCTCCCTCAAACTCCCCCGAAAACGATTTCTACTATACGGATTCCGAGGGCAAGATTCAGGAAAGCATGCTTACTCACGGCGCAACCATCGATTTCCAGATTATTCATGCGCTTTTCACACGCACAGCCCATGCATGCAAAGTTCTCAAAAAAGACGAAGATTTTGTCGGTATTCTTGAAGCAACGCTCGCCAAGCTTCCGCCCATGCGCATAAGCGAGCGTTACGGTACAATTCAGGAATGGATAAAGGATTATGAGGAAACCGAGCCCGGTCACCGCCATATTTCTCAGCTGTTCGGTCTTTATCCGAGCGACCAGATAAACGAAAGCAACCCCGAAATTTATGAAGCGGCAAAGAAAACAATTGCGCGCCGAATTGAAAACGGCGGCGGCTCTACGGGATGGTCAAGAGCATGGACAATCTGCTTCTATGCAAGGCTTAAAGACGGCAACAATGCCGCAGAGCATCTCGGTTATCTGCTGAAAAACTGCACCGCTTACAATCTTTTTGACATTCATCCCCCGTTCCAGATTGACGGAAACTTCGGCGGAGTTGCAGGCATAACGGAAATGCTTATTCAGAGCCATCTCGGCGCACCCGATAACCGCATTGTTGAGCTTCTGCCCGCTCTGCCCGATTCATGGAAAAGCGGCAAAATCAACGGCGTTAAGGCAAGAGGCAATCTCACCTTTGATATTGAATGGTCAGAAGGCAAGCTGAAAAAAGCAACCGTAACCGCTGAAAAAAACAGCGTTCTGCTTCTTAAGCTCAATGAACGTACGGGTCTGCCTGCCGAAAAGCAGTATCCGATTGAAAACAACATTCTCACAGCTGAAATCGTTGCAGGCTCAACCGTTCAGCTTACATTTTAAAGATCTATAACAAAAATACCGTTCGGTTCCGCAAAGGAATCAAACGGTATTTTTTTAATCAATATGTCCTGCTTCGGGGTGCTCCTGATATTTTTCAGCCTGCAGGTTGAACATATATGCATATTTGCCGTTGAGCGCCATCAGCTCATCATGCGTGCCGCTTTCAACTATCTCACCGTTTTCAAGCATATAAATGACATCCGCCATAACGGTTGTTGAAAGCCTGTGAGAAATAAAAATAACGGTTTTATCTGCCGCTGCCCTTGACATCGCTTCATTAAGCGCATATTCCGAAACAGGGTCAAGATTTGCGCTCGGCTCATCAAGAACAGCAAATGCGCATTGTTTATAGAACGCTCTCGCAACGGCAACCTTCTGGGCTTCGCCGCCCGAGAGAGAAAGTCCGCTGTCATCAAATTCACGCAGCAGAATTGTATCAGCTCCGTTTTTAAGCTCCTTATTGAAGCTGCTTTCTTTGAGTGCGGCAAGAACTCTTGCTTTATCGGGAGTTTCATTCATCGCAACATTTTCGCCTGCGGTTGCACCGAAAAGAGAGAAATCCTGAAAAACCGCTGCATAGTTGGCATGATAGGACGGAATATCCCATTCCCTGATATCCGTGCCGTCAACGGTTATCCTGCCCTCGCTCACATCATAGAGCCTGAGAATAAGGTTTGTGAGCGTTGTTTTGCCTGCACCGTTATAACCGACAAGAGCAATTTTCTGATAAGGCTTGATTGAAAGACTGATATTTTTAAGCGTAGGCTTATCGTTACCGGGATATGTAAACGAAACATTCTCAAGCTTTATTTCAACGGGTTTTTCAAAAACAGTTTTGTTATCGCCGCCGATTATTTTCTCTTTGGCACTCATAAATTTTTTGAATTTTTCTATATAAAGCCCGTTTTCACGCAGGTTGATTGCAAACCAGCTTGTCAGATCGAAAACACAGCGGCTGACGGCATTTGCACCGTTGAAGGTTGCCGCAAATTCACCGAGGGTTATTTCTTTTGTTACAATCGCCTTATATCCCATATAAAGCGCAATACCGAGATAAACAAGCAGAGTCATCGGCAGCGCTTCCTGACAGAAATAAAGCTGCCATTGCTTTCTCAGAAACGGAGAAATAGTTTTAAGACGGTCTTTTACATTGATATTATATCGTCTTTCAACCATTTCGCCGGCAGGGTTGAGCCTTAACTCCTTGGCGTAATCCTGCAGATAAAAAACTCTGCTGAAATAAAGATTCTTACGGTCAAGAGGCGTCATAGCCTCTGTGCGGTCAACATTCACCTTAGCTATCAGCCTGCCTATCGGAACCATAATTCCGACGCAAAGGAAGATAAACACAAGGCAAAGGGGGTCAATGGATGCGATAACCGCAGTAATCGAAAGAATTGATGTTAGAAGCCTTACAATATCCTGCGCATCGGAAATAACCCTGTCAACTCTTTCATTCATCGAATTCATTGCAAGAACAAGGTCATTATAGTATTCGGGGTTATCGTAAGCCTCAAAATCCATTTTCGCCGCTTTTTCATAAATTGCGGAATAAAGCTTGAAATGAAGTCTTTCCTTCTGCTTCGGCAGAAAGATTTCATAAAACACCGTGCTGCCGACTGTGCCGATAATAACTATCGCAGCAAAAATCGCACAGGCAACACCTACCCGGTAAAGCTGCTCTCCCGATGTAACAACATCGATTATATATTTAAGAAGAACAACGTTTGAAAGAATCCAGGGAACGTTTGTGAGAACATCAAAAAAGATATAAAAGAACAAAAGACCGGGAGCATTTTTTGCAACAAAGCCGAGCATATACAAATTGTTTCTGAAGGTGTGGGAGCTTTCGCGTTTCTTTTTGTTTAACTGTTTTTTATTCATGCTCTGCTCCCTCCTCTCTGTAGCCCGATGCCTGAAGAGTGAACATTTTGCAGTATTCGCCGTCGGAAGCCATCAGCTCATCGTGAGTTCCCGATTCAATCAGCCTGCCTTTTGAGAAAACAAGGATTTTATCCGAACGGGTTGCGCTGGAAAGGCGGTGCGAAATATAGAAAACCGTTTTGCCCTTTGTGCCTTCCATGAGAGAATCATACATCTTGCTTTCGGCAACAGGGTCAAGCGCCGATGACGGCTCATCGAGAATTGCAATTTCAAAACTCTTTGCAAACATTCTTGCAATAGTCACCTTCTGCGATTCACCGCCTGAAAGAAGAGCTCCGTTTTCATCAAATTCCCTTGTGAGAAGCGTGTTTTCTTTTTCGGGCAGAGTATCGATTTTACCTATAACGCCGCTCTGACCGAGCGCTTTCCGTGCAAAAGAAATGTTGTTTTTGTTAACCTCCTGCACCAGAACATTTTCGGCAACCGTCATTGCAAATATCCTGTAATCCTGAAACACGCTTGCAAACTTTTCTCTGTATTTCAGAAGGTCATATTCTTTTATGTTGATTCCGTTATAGAGAATTTCACCCTCTGTTACATCATAAAGGCGCATCATCAGTTTAGAGAGAGTTGTTTTTCCTGCACCGTTATGACCGACAACGGCAAAGGTTTCGCCCTTATTGATTCTGAACGAAATATTGCTCAGAGTATTCTTTTCATTTCCCTCATAGCAGAAAGAAACGTTTCTGAATTCAAGGCTTTCAAAATCGGCAGGTTCAATTGAGCCGCCGACAAGCTTCGGCTCATAATTGAGAAAATCTCTCAGATTCTGAACCCACAGACAGTGCTTTTGCTGCATTGCAAAATATCTTGCAAGCTGGTTAAGCTTATTTCTTGTGTTGGTAATTGCGGAGATAAGCACCGAGAAATCCGCAATATTGAGGTTCTGAAGAACAATCAATCTGTAGCAGCCGTAACCGAAGCCACCGCCAACAGGGATAATCTCGCCGAAGAAATCGGCAACAGCTTCAAGCAGAGCAATTCTCCAGCCGTATTTTTTGATAACCTCAATATTTTTTTCAACGGCTGAGTTAAAGCGGTTTTTAACAACCTTAAAAATGCCTGTTGTTTTGATTTCCTTTGCAAAATCCTTAAGAAGGATTGTTCTTCTTGTATAATCCTTCTGCCTTTCAAAGGGAGTCATCTCTTTTTCTTTTTCAAGCTCGATATTGTTTTTCTTTGTTCTCAAAGCGATAACAATAATGGGAGTTAAGATAAAAAACAAAAGAAACGGGTCAATCGAAATCAGATAGATAACAAGAAAAACTATACTCACAATTGAGCCGATTGTCCATGCCGAGCCTTCAATTATACGCTTGAAGCCGCCCTTTTCAACAACCCAGGTTGCCCTGTTATAGTTATCAAAAAAATCGGGGTTTTCATAGCAGCCAAGCTCAACCTCCTGAGCCTTTTTAAAAATCAGGCTGTTGATATAGCTCTCGCATTTGATTTCGAACTTTATTCTTACCGTATACATATCAATATACGCCAGCAAATCAACAAATATCTTGCCGAAAACTATAATGCACATTTTTATTGCAAACTCTTTGAATGTGCCGTTACCCTCAATAATTGAAAGCGCAGTTTGCAGAAACATAACGCTGATAACGACAGAATAGTAAACATTTTCAACTATATAAGCAAGATATATTATGATAAGCGACAGCGGTGCACTTTTCCATGCACATTTAAGCATAAAGGCGGTATTTTTGAAAATATGCGCCTTTTGTTTTTGTGTTTTTTCTTTTTCCATAGTTTCCTCAGTTCAATTCAGGTTTGAAAGAAGGCATAAGCTGAAGCTTGAAAAGATTGGCTTTGTGCTTTCTGTCTATAAGTTCTTTTTTTGCAGGGTCATCAATTTCGCCCGTGCGTATATAACGGTCAAGCTCTGCGTAGGTAAAGCCGAGATTTTCTTCGTCAGTTTTGCCGCAAAGGCCGTCAATCGGCACTTTATCAACAAGTACCTTCGGCAGACCAAGCTCGTAGCCTATCTGCTTTACCTCAGCAACGGTCAGGTTACTCATGGGCGAGAAATCGCCTGCCGCATCGCCGTATCTCGTTGAATAGCCGACCCAATCCTCGGAAAGGTTGCAGGTGTTGACAACTCTGCCGTTGAGCGACTGGCTGACAGCATAAACAACAGCCATTCTCACTCTCGGAGGCAGATTTGTTTTTGCCTGCACGGAAACATCAAGGTCATCGGGGAAAGCCCCGATAATTCCGTCAACAGCTGCCTTGATATTGACCTCATAATGCCTGATTCCGAGATGGTTAACAAGCATATAAGCCATATCAATATCATGCTGCTCACCCTGAGGCATGAGCACACCTATAACACGGTCCTTTCCGAGCGCTTCAACGCAAAGAGCTGCCGCAACAGAGCTGTCCTTGCCGCCCGAAATACCGAGCACGGCATTGCAGCCCTTGCCGTTTTCTTCAAAAAACTTTCTTATCCATTCAACGCATTCATTTTTGACTTTAAGAGCATCAAACATTTTATTCACCGCCATCATTTTTTATAAGATTAGTGAAAAGAGAATAATGAATAGTGAATAGTTAAGGATTAGGCTCCGCCTATAACCGATTAGTATAATAAGGGGTGCGGGCAAAGCCGGCCCGAAACTCTTCACTCTTCACTATCAGCTGTTCACTTCATAAAATCTCAATCTGGCACATTTTCATTGTAGCCAGAGCAGCATTATGAGTTTCGGGAGTAACACCTGCGCAGCAAGAAGCATCAACCTTAACCGATGCCTCGGGGAATTGCGCCTTGATTATGAGAGCGTTTGAAACAACGCAGATATCCGTGCAAAGACCTATAAGCTCAACATCTTCAAGGGTTTCTTCTTTCCAATTCGGCCAGCCGAAGTTTGGTTTATCAATTATCTTGCTGCCCTCAACATAAAGACCCTCGGCAATTTTCCAGCCCTCGGTGCCTTTGATGCAATGGGGCACAGGCAGCTTTCTGCCCTCGGGGGTTTCAAGATAGTTTTCGGAATGTGTGTCACGGGTGAAAATGATTTCATCGCCGTTTTCAGCATATTCTTCAATTTTCGCTTTAACCTTCGGCACAATGGCAACCGCCTCTTTTGTGCCCAGAGCCATATCGATAAAATCATTCTGCATATCAACAACAATCAATGTTTTTTTCATAATGCTTCTCCCCTTTTGCGATAATATTTTATTATAATCCATATTTCGGAAATAATCAATAAAACTTTATATCTGAATTAATAAAACCTGCATTTTTAAAATCATCTGCATTATGCCTGATGATATAATCAATATATGAATCGATAAGCTCCGCCGTAAGAAGATAGCCCGAGGGAGTCATATGCCCGTAAAGATAGAATTTCTCCTTGAATTTCTCATCGTATACAGGTCCGTATCTATAAAGGTCAATAACGTATGAATTCTCGAAAAACTCCGCCAAATCATAAATTGCCGCAATAGTCTTTTCCGCAAGCTTTTGACATCTTTCGGAATCCTCCTTTGGAAAAGTTACAAAAAAGAATTTTGCATCAGGGCTTATCTCTTTGTATCGGCTGATTATCGCCGCATAATTCCCGATAAAGGTTGGCTTGTTTCTGCGGTAATCGGTTTTGTCTATATCCTCAACAGAGCCGATTTCCATGCCGCCGTTGTAAATATCATTCACACCGAGCGCAATAACATAAGCCTGGCAAGCTTTTTCTTTATCCCAGAATCCGTTTTCCTCAGCAAAGCTTTCAAGATATTCCTTTGCCGTCATGCCACCTCTCGAAAAGTTGTAAGCGGTAAGCCCGTTTTTTCTTGCAATAAACTGACCCCACGAATATTCATACATATCGTGATAGCCTGCATTGCCCTCGGAATCACGGGTTTCGAATTCTCCCGAAGAAAGGCTGTCGCCAATAAAAGCGATTTTACGGAAAACCGATATATAACTGTAGCCGCTGACAAGATTATCAAGAGGTTTTTCGTTTTCGGCATAAAGCTTTTTGTTCCAATCCATATTACCATCCCCACTGAATTCAGATTTAATAAAATTATATCACACCGCACTGCCGTATGCAAACAGATTTATTGAAGAATTTGATTGACTATTGTCATTTTTGGTCATATAATTATAAAGATGAGGAGGCTTGCGGCTATGAACATTCCGGAACTTATAGTTATGCTTACACATAATGACCGCACTTTACAAAATGCCTGTGAAATATTTGAAAAATGCAAAAATTCCGATGCGGAATACTGGGGATTAAAAGAAGAAGGCATCCCCTTTGAACATATGAAAAAGCTTTTCGATATGATGAAAAACTGCGGCAAAACAACAGCTCTTGAGGTTGTTGCTTATTCCGAAAAAGAATGTCTTGAGGGCGCAAAAACGGCAGCGGATTGCGGTTGCGATATTCTTATGGGCACAAAATTCTTTGATTCCGTTAACTTTTTCTGCAAAGAAAACAATATCAGATATATGCCTTTCGTCGGCGAAGTTTCGGGCAGACCGTCAATTCTCTGCGGTACTGCCGAAAGCATGGTTAAAGAAGCGAAAGAGCTGCTTGAAAAAGGCGTTTACGGCTTCGATTTGCTCGGCTACAGATTCTGTGAGGATGCTTTTTCTCTCTGCAAAAAATTTGTCAGCGAGGTTGATGCACCCGTTTGCATCGCAGGCAGCATAAACAGCTTTGAAAGACTCAATGAAATCAAAGCAATCAATCCGTGGGCATTTACGGTAGGCGGTGCTTTTTCAGAAAACAAATTCGGCGATGATTTTTGCAGCCAGATAAACGCTGTCAGCAAATACATAAAGGGCGGAATTGAGAATGCTTAAAAACTATTATCCGTATGAATATGCGAAAAGCGTTTTTGAAATTGACTATAAAAAGCTTTATAATCTCGGTTACAAGGCAATTATTTTCGATATAGATAACACTCTTGTGCATCACGGCGAGGATTCAACGCCCGAGGTTGATGCGCTTTTCAGAGAAATACACGCAACGGGGCTTAAAACAATTCTGCTTTCAAACAACACCGATGAACGCATTGAAAGATTCATCAGAAACATTGATACACCTTACATATACGATGCCCACAAGCCCGATACATCCGGCTTTTTCAAGGCAATTGAGATGCTTGGAGTAAAGAAAGAAGAAGCCGTTGTTATCGGCGACACAACCTTTACCGATATTTACGGAGCAAACAAAAGCGGAATTGCAAGCATTCTTGTTAAATTCCTGCAGCACGAAAACGAAACAAAAATCGGCAAAAAAAGACAGCTTGAAAAAATTATTCTTAAATTTTACGGTATGAACAAATCCTGCCGGAACAGAATAGGCGATATTTTCAAAGAGGAGGACGCCGAAAATGCTTTGGAACAAAAATAAGCTTTTTTGCGATATCAACCCCACCTGCTATGCGATTTCAGCGCAAAAAGAAATCTGCAAGCGCCACATCAAAAACTTTCTCAGCAAAGAAAAAATTGCAAAGACCCGAAGTGAGGAAAAGCTCCCCGTTGTTGTATCTTCACGCAGCTCAAACATGATTAAGAGAGCTCCCGGCGTTGACCTCACTCTTCAGGAAAACAAGGCGGTCAACATTAATCTTGCCGGCAGCAAAATCAACAAAATCATTATTCATCCGGGAGAGGTGTTCTCTTTCTGGCAGACTGTCGGAAACGCCTCAAAAAAGAACGGATATAAAGAAGGCAGAGTTATCAAGGCAAACAGGCTTGTTTCAGGCACAGGCGGCGGTCTCTGCAACCTCGGCAACACAATCCACCTGCTTATTCTCCACAGTCCTCTTGAAGTAACGGAATTCCACAAGCATTCCGATGCGCTTGCACCCGACGAAGGAAAAAGAGTGCCCTTCAGCGCAGGCACATCAATCAGATACAACTACATTGACTACCGCTTCAAAAACACTACGGATTGCGATGTTCAGCTCTGCACATGGTGCGAGGGAGAAATGCTCCATGCCGAGCTCCGAAGCGAAAAAGAATTCCCCTATCGCTATGAGTTGATTGAAGAGGATCATCATTTTGCCAAGAAAGGCGAAAAATATTACCGTTTTTCCAAGATATACAGAAATGTTATCGACAAGGCTACCGATGAAATAATCGCAAAAGAGCTTGTTCTCGATAACCGCTCTGAGGTTATGTATGATTACAGCCTTATTCCTCAGGAGCTTATCAGATAAAGGAGTTACCCCATGATTTTCAAGTCTTATAATACCGACCTTAAAATTGATTATAACAATGTTGACGGGCTTAACAGATATCCTGCCGATGTTATGGCTGAGTACAATCAGTCAATCGAAGAAGGACTTGATATCGAGAAATACAAGTCACTTTTTGAAGCAGTTGCAGCTATGCCGCGCGGTGAATATAAAACAAGAATGAGCGATGTTTTGTTTGAGCTTGTTATGAACGCGGACATCAGATCTGATTATAAATATAACGAGCCTTCTTCGCTCGGGGAAATCAGAGCGGCAAGAAAGCTTCACAAGTTTGATGCAAAAGTGCCCGACGCCGAAACCTTAAGAAAAAAACTGCTCGGCGCATGGACAGGCAGAGCCTGCGGATGCCTTCTCGGAAAAACCGTTGAGGGTATAAGAAGCGATGAGCTTATTCCTTTGCTTAAAGAAACGGGCAATTACCCCATGCACAGATACATTCTCAGCACGGATATAACCGACGAGATCTGCTCGCATTATAAATTCGGGCTGAAAAACAAACCTTATGCCGATGTTGTTGACGGTATGCCCGTTGACGATGACACAAACTATGTTGTTCTTTCACAAAAAATCATAGAAGAATTCGGCAGAGAGTTTAAATCCGAAAATGTTGCAACCGCATGGATGAAATATCAGTCCGTTTACTCATATTTCACAGCAGAAAGAACAGCTTTCGTAAACTTCATCAACTGCATTCAGCCGCCGGCATCCGCAATGTATAAAAACGTTTGCAGAGAATGGATAGGCGCACAGATAAGGGGCGATTACTTTGGATATATCAACCCCGGCAAGCCTGAAGATGCAGCTGAAATGGCTTTCAGGGATGCAAGAATATCTCATGTTAAAAACGGCATTTACGGCGAAATGTTTGCTTCGGCAATGATTGCCTGCGCCGCAGTAACCGAAAGCATTGAGGATATCATCCTCGGCGGTCTTGCCGAAATCCCCTCTGCCTCAAGGCTTTATGAAGCCGTAATAAAAATTATTGAGCTTTACAAAAACGGCGTTACACTTGACGAATGCTTCAACCATATTCACGCAGCCTACGATGAGCACACTGACCACGGCTGGTGCCATACAATTTCAAACGCGATGATTGTTGTTGCTGCTTTGCTTTACGGCGAAGGTGATTTCGGCAAATCAATCTGCATTGCAGTCGGCATGGCGTTCGACACAGACTGCAACGGTGCAACCGTCGGCTCAATCCTCGGCATGAGAAATTCAATTGACGGCATTGACGAATACTGGAAAAAGCCCGTTAACGGAAAAATCAACACCTCGATTTTCGGCGTTGATACCGTTGACATCGAAAAAGCCGTTGACAAAACAATTGAACATATAAGATAAAAAATGCAACCCTCTCGGTGACCGTGAGGGTTGCATTTTTACATAATTGTTATTTTTCGGATGAATCCATTGCTGCTTCAAGCTCCGCATAGGTAATTTTTATAATTTTAGTGCTGTTAAGGCAGATTCCCGTGCCGTTACTGTGATAATAAGCAACAAGGAATCCGTCAGCGGTTTCGGTTATTGAAGGATAGCAGTAGCCGTTATCACGGTCATCCTCAAGATAAAAAACGTTTTCTTTTCTGAAGGTTTTCGCCCTGTCATCGCTCACGGCAATAACAAGAGGCGTTCTTCCCCACGGCTCGCTGTCTTTGCGCAGAAGATGCTCAGGCACGGGATTGAAAACGGCAACGGTATATTTTCCGCAGTCTTTAACGAGCATCGGTGAGCATGCGGATGAGAAAAAGAGATTCGGCTCGGGAGTTGTCCAGGCTATTCCGCCGTCTTGCGAAAAGCTCTCAAACTGAAAACCGAGGCTTGTTCTTATGTAGCACCAAATACGCCCGTCGGTCATCTCATACAAGCCCGGCTCCTCATAGCCGTCGGGGTTATTTGTAAACGGACAGGAAAACTCGGTTTCGGCTTTTTGCCAGGTCTTTCCGTCATCATCGGAAAAGAAAAAGCAGATAACTCCCGGCATAAACTCCTTGTGCTCCGTCAGCACGGTATGCCTTGCGGCGGCAAAAAGAATTCTGCCGTTTTTCAGCTTCACAACTCTGTCATTATTTATAACATAATAATCCTGAACATCAAGGCAATCAAGGCAGTTAACGGGACTGCTCAGGCTTTTGCTCTCATCGGCAGAGCGAGAAAAAACTATTTGGTCTGTTCCGTCTGTATTCTTGATTATATAAAAAATTCCTATATCATCATTGTTCATACGGAGAAACGAAAAGCTCATAATGTTTACCGCATCCTCGGGCTTCTCCAGAAACAGGGATTTTTCGCTCCATGTTTCGCCCTCATCCTCCGACACAACCGCCGAAAACCTTGCTGTTGCTTCATCCTCCCAGTCATCGCCGAAAAAATCCGTATAAACAAACTGTATCGAACCGTTTGCAAGCCTTATGAACGAGCCCTCGCCGTTCCTGAGATTATTCTCTGAGGCTTCAATAAAAAGCACCTGTCTGCCGATTTTTCTCATTGCTATCCTCTCCTTTCCGATAATTTTAACATACTGAAAGTAAAAGTCAAGGCACATAAAAAGCCCCCGACCGCAATCGGAGGCTTTGATTTATTGGTTATCTTGAGGGGTTAGCGGTTGTTTTGAGCATAACATCGTGGTAACCGCCCTCAACAATGCTTGTTGCCGAAACAACGGTGAGCTTTGCATTCTTCTGAAGGTCGGGAATGTTGAGCAC
>JAZNPG010000138.1:0-65185 GCA_045589555.1 Acutalibacteraceae bacterium | reverse complement strand
CTCGATATAGCTTCATCTCCTGCGAGCGTTGAGGGTGCTCTCACTACGGCGGAAATCGCAGCAAAGGTCAAGCCCAGCATAGTCGGTATTGTTGTTAACACAAGAAACTCGGGCTCTGCTGCAGGCGAAGGCACGGGCGTTATCTGGAGCGAGGATAAAACCGGCACTTATACCTATATCATCACCTGCGCTCATGTTATAAGCGATTCGGGCATAATGGTCAAGGTTCAGACCGAGGACGGCACAATGTATGATGCTGAAATAGTCGGCTTTGATTCCAGAACAGATCTCGGCGTTGTCAGAATCAAGGCAACGGGTCTGCCTGCTGCAGAATTCGGCGATTCCGATTTGTTAAGAGTAGGCGACAGCGTTTTTGCAATAGGCAACCCCGGCGGCGTTGAATTCTTTGGCTCTTTTACAGGCGGATTTGTTTCTGCAATTGACCGTCCCGTAAGCAGCGACATCGGCTACACAATGAAGTGCATCCAGCACGATGCCGCCATCAATCCCGGCAACTCGGGCGGTGCTCTTGTAAATGTTTACGGTCAGGTAGTAGGTATCAATTCGCAGAAAATCGCCGCAACCGAATATGAAGGTATGGGTTTTGCAATTCCCATGACAAGTGCAAAAGACGTTATCGAAGAGCTTGTTCAGTACGGCTATGTGCCCAACAGACCGAAGCTCGGCATAAGTTATTATCCCGTCAGCGCAAGCACACAGTACAGCATGATAGCTCAGATTCAGGGCTTGCCTGCAGGCACTCTGATTATCGATGAAATCGACAGCGAAAGCTCGCTTGCCGATACCGAGGCAAGGCGCTACGATATGATTATTGCCGTTAACGGTAAGGAGCTTACAACAGCGGATATTCTGCTTGAGCTTATTGATAACGGCAAGGTCGGCGATAAGATGACGCTGACTCTGTGCAGAGTCAACAGCAACTATACGGTTACAAAATTCGATGTTGAAATCACTCTTGTTGAGGATAAGAGCGGCTCCATGGTTGAAGAAACCGAACCCGAATATGTTGACCCGTTTGAATATTTCAATCCCTACGGTTATTAAAAAAACAAAGCAGGCTTGTATGGACATCGCCTTTACAAGCCTGCTTTTATTAGTATGTTTTACTGCGTTGTTTCGGGCGCTTCGGGAAGCGCAAAGGAATGCATGAAGCCGCCTTGTTCAAGCGAGCAGATATCGCCGCCGATAACTCTGCCTTCAAAAACAAGGATATTCGCCTGAACATAGCCCGTTTTGTTTTCATATCCCGGATAATTCAAGATATCATATGTCCATCTTTTGGCACGCATTCCCTTATACGGCTCGAGGTCAAAGCCTGCCGCTTTGTTCATTTCGGCATATTCGGTGTAGCCCGTGCTGAAGTCCGAGGGAATGATTATCTCCGTCACCTCAACGGGGTCGGGTGAAAATTTCCATCCGAACTGCGATAGAAATGCCGCCCTTTGCTCTGCATTTTCAGCCTTGAGGTTAACCGATGAGTCCGTTGCGGCAGGCGATTCCGCCTTGCCTGCCACCATCACGATTGCTGCAATAATTGAGATTATCGCAACAACAAGAGCAACTATTTTGCTTTTTGAAGTTTTAACTGAATATACAAACATTAAAATCACCGCCTGTCAAATAGATATGACACGGCGGCGTTTTTTATTACAATTTCATTCTAAGCAGCATAATGCCCGATGGCGTTATATCGATTGCTCCGTATTCACCCATTCTTGCAGAGCCGGGATTCATAACATAAAGCCCGTCGGAATAATCAGTCACGCTTTCGTGCGTATGGCCGTATAATGCAATATGGGCACCGAGCGAGCGTGCCTTTTCGTAAAGCAGCTGTGTGCCGTGCTTGACAAGCTCCGTATGACCGTGAGAGCAAAAGATTTTAACGCCGCCGAGAGTGACAAGCTCATTATTCGGCAGCAGCGAAGCAAAATCGCAGTTGCCGCAGACCTGAATAACTTTTTTTCCCTCAAGCAGGTCGCCGAGAGAATTCATATCTCTTTCGCCGTCGCCGAGATGAATAACGGCACAGGCGTCGCTGTGCGTAAAAAGAGCCTCACGGATGCATCTGCTGCTGCCGTGCGAATCCGAAAAAACAAGAATCCTCAAACCGTAACCTCCGTTCTATTGCAAAAAGATTCAACATATCAATTATACTATAGAAAAGGCGGTGATTCAATGAATAAAGATAATTTTTCCGTTGACGAGCTTCTTTCGCTCAGGAACAAGGGCTCGGAGGAAATGCTCGGAGCGGTTCAGGATAAGCTTTCCGAAGAAAAAAAGAATGAGCTTTTCAGAATTCTCGGCGATAAAAAGGCTCTCGAGAAGCTTCTGCAGAGCGAGCAGGCGCAGCAGCTGATGAAAAAATTCGGCGGCAAATAACAGGTGGCGGAATGGACAGCATAAATGATATTCTTTCAAGCCTGAGTGCAGATGATATTGAAAATCTTAAATCGGTAGCGGAAAGCGTTTTCGGCAACAAGGAAGAAAAAAAGGAGAAGAACGGGGAATACACCGCACCGTCGGGAACAATGCCCGATTTATCTTCGATTCTCGGCAATGCGCAGATGATGGCTAAAATTTCGCAAATTATGAGCATGATGAATAAGCGTGACAGCAGGGCGGAGTTTATAAAAGCACTAAAGCCTTTGCTCAGCGAAAGAAGAAGGAGAAGGGCGGATGATGCAATGCAGATGCTGAAACTGTTTGAAATTCTGCCCATGCTCGGGCAGCTGATGGGCGGCGATAAGAATGAATAACGATATTCTGCGGCTTATTATGCCTGCACTTAAAACCGAAAAAAGCAATGACGGCGGCGATATGGGGATAATATTGCCGCTTGTTTTGCTGCTCTCGGTTGACTCGGGCGATATGCCGCTGATTCTGTGTCTGTTATATATTGTAATGCAATAATTTCGGGGTTGAAAAACATGAGCTGATGTTGTAAAATAAAAAGGCACAGTGAAAGGAGAAAAACCATGGTTTATAATTATAGAACAAAAGGAACCTGCTCAAGAACGATTTCATTCGAGCTTAACGACGGTGTTGTGAGCAACGTTAAGTTTGAGGGAGGCTGCAACGGCAACCTCAAAGGTATTGCATCTCTTGTTGACGGCATGAAGGCACAGGATGTTATTGAGCGCTGCAACGGCATAAAATGCGGCTTTAAAAGCACTTCCTGCCCCGACCAGCTTGCAAAGGCTCTCAGAGAGGCAATGGTTGAATAATTTTTGATTGACTGAAAAAGGATGGCGCACCTGCACGGTGTACCATCCTTTACTTTTTTACAGCTCTTCGCCGTTGAGTATTCTTTGAATCATCGCTTCGCAGCCGTCATAAATATCTCTGTAAGCAACGTCGAATCTGCCGCTGTACCAAGGGTCGGCAACATCGCCGCCTCTGTCGGTATAGTCCATGAGCTTTCGGATTTTACCGTCGGGGTCAGAGCCGAAAATCCGCTGAAGATTGCGCAGATTGTTTTTATCCATGCAAACAAAAAGGTCATAGAGCGGATAGTCGCTTCGGGTTGCCTGAACGGCGAATTTTCCCGTGCAGTCAATGCCGTGCTTTGCAAGCTCGGATTTTGCAGGCGGATAAACGGGGTTGCCCTTGCCGCCCCATATCTCCTCGGAGCTTGTGGCGCACGATGAAACGGATACCTCGCCGCTCAATCCGTTTCTTCTGAGCATATCTCTGAATATAAATTCCGCCATCGGGCTGCGGCATATATTGCCGTGGCATACGAACATTATTTTCATGGTGCATCTCCTTGAATCGGTCAATAAAAATATTTTATCACAAACAGCGTGCGATTTCAATTTGAATATTGATGAACCAAAACCTGTGTGGTATAATATAATAGAAATGAACCACTCTGCGGAGGTGTTTATATGGAAATGGTTTTGCTCACCGCTCTCGGCGTAGGCGGTGCAACGGTTATCGGCTCGGTAATCGGTTTTATATTCAAAAAAATCTCGCATAAATTCAGCGATATTGTTCTTTCTTTTGCTGCGGGAGTCATGCTTGCGGCGGCTGTGCTGGGGCTGATTCTTCCCTCGCTTGAATACGGCGGCAAATTTTCAATTCTTGTTACCGTTGCAGGAATCTTTACGGGAGCTGTTTGCCTGAATCTTATTGACAGGCTTGTGCCCCACCTTCATAAGCTTGTCGGCTCGGATATCGAGGAGCACAAGAAAAATGCCAATCTTGACAAAGTGCTCTTGTTTGTGACTGCCATTGCAATACATAATTTACCCGAGGGTATTGCGGCAGGCGTGGGCTTCGGCTCGGGAAACACGGCGGAGGCGCTGCTCATTGCAGGAGGAATTGCATTGCAGAATGTGCCCGAGGGCATGGTTATAATCGGACCCATGATTTCGGCAGGGGTGAGCCCCAAAAGGACCTTTATCTGCGCAATGATAACGGGGCTTGTGGAGGTTGTCGGCACTCTCATCGGCTATTTTGCGGTCAGCATCGCTTCGGTTGTTCTGCCGTTTGCGCTCGCATTTGCAGGCGGAACGATGCTCTACGTTGTAAGCGATGAAATGATTCCCGAAACTCACGCTCACGGCAACGAAAGAGGCGCAACCTATGCGCTGCTTGTCGGATTTTGTGTGATGCTTGTTTCGGATATTCTTCTGGGAGGATAATCAATGAAAAGACTGTATAAAATAATTCTGCTTGTTCTTGCTTTTGTTCTTTGCTTTGCGGCGGCAGGCTGCTCAAAGAATACGGGCAACGGCGGAAATTCTGTTAAAGGCGGCGAGAATGTGTCACATACAAAAACGGCAGACGGATATTATCAGATAACTCCCGAGCAGGCGCACGAAATCATGGTCAGAGAAAGCGATTATATCATTCTTGATGTGAGAACCGAAAGCGAATACAGGGAGGCTCATATTCCGAATGCGGTGCTTTTGCCCGACACTGAAATTTTAGACAGGGCAGGCGAAGTTTTGCCCGACAAGGATAAGATGCTTCTTGTTTATTGCCGCAGCGGCAGACGCAGCAAAAATGCTTCGGCAGAGCTTGCGGCAATGGGGTACACCAATGTTTACGAATTCGGCGGAATAATCGATTGGACCTATGCCGTTGAATCGGCTGAAGAATTGCAATAATTATAAAAACCGCAGAAACGGTCTGCCTGAAACGGCTTAACCGATTGTTTCTGCGGTTTTGTTATCGGGCACATATTCGGCGATGTCGCCGATACTGCAATCAAGAATTTCGCACAGCATGCTTAATGTGTTGGTGCTGACACTTTCGTTTTTGCGCAGCCTGTCAAGCTGCCCTGTGCTGAACCCGAATTCCTTTATGAGCTTATATTGCGAAACATTCTTCTTTTTCATGGTTTCCCAGAGCTTTGTATAGATTATCATGATGAACTTCCCCCTGAATAAAGAGTAAATTCTAACCCGCATCTTGACAATAGCCCAATATCGGGCTATAATATTGTTGCCCGATAACGGACAATATATTTACGATTTGAAGGGAGAAAAATCCATGAAAAAATTCATGAAATCTGTTTGCATTATGCTTGCGCTTGTGATTGCCTTTTCGGCATCGGCAATGAGCGCTTCGGCACTTGCAACTCAGCTTGAGGCAGGCAGCAGCATGGCAACCGCAGCCAATATTCCGCAGTTTGATACCGCTTATGTGAGCACACTCAGCAAGGCGGAAGAGGTTGACTGGTTCAAATTCACAACCGTTTCTGATGATGCATATTATTCGGTAAAGCTTGTTAACTATAGCTTGCCGGGATATGATAGCGGTGGACAGATTAATGGTAACTATGCCCCTAACATTTTTTTGTACGATGCAAATATGCAGCAGATTGATTCCGGAAATAACAATGTAACTCTTAATAAAAAACTTGAAAATAATGCAACATACTATGTCAAGATTTTAATGGGAGGGTACAAAACAAGCGAAACGGGAAATTATGAAATTTCTGTTAGCTATAAATATGATGTTGCACCCAACGAAATGAAAAATGCAAAAGCTATTTCGCTTAACACAACAAACATATGCTCGCTTGACGGCACTGCTGATATTGACTGGTATAAGTTCACAACCACAAAGAGCGGTGATTATACCGTAACAATGAAGAATCATGACCTGACAGGATATGACAGCAACAACGAAATAAATGGCAATTATGCCCCTAACATTTATGTTCTCGATGTAAACTCACAGGAGCTTGCTCATAAAAACAACAACATAACATTTACCCTCGAGCTTGAAGCGAACACAACCTACTATGTTAAGGTTATGATGGGCGGATATAAAACAGCTGAAGTCGGCACTTATTCCGTAACCGTAAGCAACGGTGAGGAGCCTGTTACTCCCAATCCTGATCCTGACCCCAACCCCGGTGAAGATCCCGACCCCGATCCCGGATATCAGGAGACCAGGGTTAATCTCACAGGCATCTCAATCTCTTCCAAGCCCCACAAAACCGAGTATGTAATCGGCGAGGAGTTTGATGACAGCGGTCTTGCAATAAAAGCAACCTACAGCGACGGCACATCTTCCAATAAGGTTGACGGCTTTGAAGTAAACGGCTTTGATTCATCAGAAGCAGGCACATGCACGGTTACCGTAAGCTTTACCGATAAAGATGTTACAAAAACAACAACCTTTGATGTTGAAATTGTTGAGGGCGAAGAAGATAACGGCGGATTCCTGAGTGCATTCCTCAATATATTTGTTATTATCATTAACTTCTTTGTCAGCTTGCTTTCGGCATTGGTATAATTTAACATTTTAAAAAGACGGTCAGGAATGACCGTCTTTTTTGCTTGCATTGCGTTGATTTTTGGCTTCGGATGTGGTATGCTTTCAGCAGTAAGCAAAACAGGAGTGATCTGAATGGGCAGAATTTTAAAATCATTTTTATTCGGTCTGGCTCTTCCATGCACTGCTGCAATGGGCAGCCCCCGAAAATGGAAGTCGGATAAATTCAAAAGGGAAGCTCCCGTGCCGCTGAAATTCGGTGCAGACGGAAAATTCAGAATCCTTCATCTTACGGATATTCACGATGTTGAACCGATTATGGATGACGATGAAAACAGAGCGATTCCCGAAAGCCGTGACAAAGAAACGCTCAATGTTATCGAAACGCTTGTTGAAAAAACAAAGCCCGACCTTGTGGTTTTCGGCGGCGACAATATAAGCGGTTATTGGGAAGAATTCACCTATGACTATGTGCAGAGCACTATCCGCAAAATTACCGCTCCCATAATGGAGAGGAATATTCCGCTTTGCGTCGTTTTCGGCAATCATGACGGAGAGGTGGGCTTCCACACCGAGTTTCAGATGATGCAGTATATGGAGAATGCCGATTGCCGTTCAAACCTTAACGATGCCGATGTTTACGGCTGCGGCAACTGCTGCGTTACGGTTAAAAGCAGCGACGGCAGCAAGGATGCCTTTGCTATCTGGCTTATTGATTCCAACGATTACCAGCGCATTTCCGATGATGAATTCAGATATGACTGCGTTCACGATGACCAGATTGACTGGTATGAAAAAAGAGCTGCCGAGCTCAGGGCGGCAAACGGCGGTAAGCCTCTGCCTGCAATTCTTTTTCAGCATATGCCCGTGCAGCAGGAGCTTGACGGAATAAAAGAGGTTGCGGCGCAAGGGGATTGTACCTTTGAGCGTGACGGCAGATATTATAAATTCGGTCATGAGATAATCGAAGGCAGAATCAGGGAATATCCCTGCCCTGCGAATCCCGATAAGGATTACAGAAGACAGTTTGAAAGCTGGAGGAAAACGGGCGATATCAAGGCTGCTTTTTTCGGCCATGACCATGTGAACGATTTCCACATAAAGGTTGACGGAATCAGCCTTTATCAGACTCTCGGCGCAGGTTATTTTACTTACGGCAAAGAGCACGGCGGCAGGCTGATTGTTCTTGATGAGAATAATCCCGATGAGATTTACAGCGAATCGCTTGAGGTTGAGAGAATTACGGATACTGAAATCTGATTGCAGCACTCTGAAACAGCAGATGCGGATTACAGCCTTTATGCTGTTCCGTAAAAAATCAGGGTAGGGCGGGATGCCCTCATCCCGCCGTTGAAATCAAATATCTTTGCGGCGGCTTGTGGGCAAGCCGCCCTACAAGGAATCAATTTCCGGTGCGGAGGGTGTCGACTGCGGAAAAACTATACGTTGTTTAATTATTATCCATTGACACAGAAAGAACAGTGTTATAAAATTAGAGAGCAAAATATTGTTTCAAGGAGTTTATGAAATGAAAAAAATTATTGCAATATTAACCGTGTTTTCAATGATGTTTGCTTTTGCTGCATGCAAAAAAGAAGAAAAGCCCGAGGTTGCGCAAACAACCCGTAACATGAATCAGCAGGAGGTTGTTATTCACGAAACGGTAACGGACAACAGCGGCGAAATCGTTACAGAGGCAGGCGGCGAAGCGGTTACGGTGACCGAGATACACACCGAGATTATAACTGAGCCCGAATCCCTTGCGGCTGACCCTGCCGAATGGAGCGACGAAGAAATAATCGCTTATTATAAGAGCGCAGCAATCAAAACTCACGGCTCTGTTAAATCAATCCAGACAATGACTATGACAAAAATGGTAGTCAACAACGGCGACGGTGCTCTCGGCTTCTTTGTTGATATGGCAGAGCCCATTATCCAGAAGGCTCTAGAGAAGAATTCAACCGAGATTGACGGAATAACGGGCGGCTTCAACAACCTTGTTGTGAGCGATGCAAAAAGCCTTAAGGCTTATAAGAGCGGTGAATATACCGTTATCGAAATGACCATGAAAGATCAAACCGACGGTAAACACGGCGATAACGTCAGCGGAACGGTTGGCCACGCAATCACCGTTCTCGGAGATGTTTCTGTTGCTGTTGCCGAATTCCCTCAGTTTAAGATTGATACCGATAATGCGGATATTACGATTCATTATACTAATCCCACGGTAAAGGTTAAAATCAACAGCGACGGTATTATCGAAAAAGGCACATGGAAATACTCAACAGATATTGATATTGAGCATCTTGATATCAGCGGCATTATGGTCGATACCGCAGATGCAGGCATTGATTATGTTATCAAGCTTGGCGGCGGATTCTGATAAGATAAAAACAAAACAGGCTTGTATAGGTTATCAGCCCATACAAGCCTGTTTTGTTTTTATCAGAGAATAACGTTAACTAAAAGAACGAGAACCGAGAACATGCTCACAAAGGGAATGATTATCGGATAGAAGGGAAGAGCGGCAAGGTTGAATAAAAGACCGCCTGCAACCTTGATGAGCATTGTGCTTTCCGCTTCTGAAATGTTCTGCCAGCTGAAATGGATATCGCTTCCGTCAACGTAAATTGAATCAAGACCCATGCCGTCAAGCGAAACGCTCTTTCCAAAGCCGCAGTCAACAAGACCGCTTGCAACAAGGTTTGCCATTTCTTCATCCTTGAAGGTGATTCTGCCTGTCAGACGAAGCTCGTCAGCAGGCTCTTCCTGTCTGAGGTGACCGTTCTTGAAGCCTGTGCACCACCAGTAATAATCATAATCACGGGAGAATTCGCGTGTCCATTCGCCGTTGAGTTCCTGATGCCAGAGGGTCATTTCCATCTTGAGCCAGTCCTCTTCTGCAGGGCAGGCATACATTGTCCATGCGCCGACACCTTCTTCGGAGTGAGGTCTGTTATAGATGCCGATTTCTCCGCCGTAGAAAATCATGCCGTACTGACCCTTCCACATCTGGAGCATCCAGTCCTTTTCTTCATAGGTGAAGAAAACTCTGATATAGTCATATTCAAGCAGAATATAGGGAGAAACAAAATCGTAGATTTTGCCGAATCCAAAGTTATACTGCCATGCTTCCTTATCGTTGGTGTAATAGAAATCGTCAATATAGCTGTACTGATAGCTGAGAATCTGACGGCCTTCAAGAAGGTTTTTCAGGAAATTGCTGCGTGTGATAACATTGATTGCGAATTCGCCGTTAAGCGTTTCGCCGTCAACAACGGTTGATGCCTTGATGATTACTCTGCCCTGAGCAACACCCTTTACAAGACCGTTTGCGTCAACTGTTGCGATTTTTTCATCGGAAGATGTCCAGGTGATAACTGGCTGAGTTTCAACATTTGAAACTGTGGCGGTCATCTGGAGAGTTTTGCCTTTTGTTACGGAAATGCTGCTGCTGGTGAGAACGAGTGCATGACCTTCTGAAGGGTTTTCGGCTTCTGTGCCGATTTCAGTTCCGGGTTCGTTTTCGGTTGCAAATACATTCAGCGGAGATACGGATGCAAGCATAATCAGAGCAAGGAAAAGAGAGAGCATCCTGAGCGTGATTTTTTTTGTTTTCATGAATATCCTCCTGCAATAAATCTTGAGTTCGGGCAGATAAATCCTGTTTCTGCGGTTCTTTAGTCAGAATTTTCCGCCTGAACAAATGACAGACAAATATTATACCCCCAAATTGTTAATAAATTATTAACAATTTGGGGGTTTTGGTAATTTTTTTATAAATGTTACTTTATTATAAACTTTTTACGGGTTATTAAAGCTGGCTGTCATCGCCTGCAAAGAAATCGGGCACAACCATTTTGTCATAATCCATCGCTGTCAGCGGATTGCGCTCGGGGATTATATCCGAGTTATCTGCAGGAGCTGTGTTTACATTAGTGACGGCAGCGATTCCTTTCATGCTTGAAACGGGAGCGAAGCAGTTGCTGCACATTTTCTCCCCGTAGTTCATAACGGTGCCGCAATTTTCGCACATGAACTGACCCGGAACAAGGTTAGGGTAATAAACGGGAGCTGCTTCCTGCTGAACGGGAGGCTGGCTGATAACAGGCTCAGCAGCAGGCTGAACGGGAATCTGAGCAGGCTCGGGTGCGGCTTTTTTTGTGAGAGAAGAACCGCAATACGGGCAGAAAAGATAATCGGGGTTATCGATTTCTTTTGCGCAGAGCGGACATCTTGCGGCAGATTGCTGAATATGCGGAGCAGCTTCGGTTTTGGGATATTCTATTTCATCAATCTGATTTTCTGCAACGGGGAAAGGCTCATCAACAACCTTATTAACAACAGGGTCAACAATAATTGTAGGAGCTGACATAAAATCATATTCAGGCTCAGGTTCAGGCTCCTGAATGGGTTCTGGAACTGATTCCTGAGCAGGTTCGGGAACGATAGCCTGAGGGATGAAGGGCTCGGGAATTACGGGTTCGGGAACGGGCTCGGGAGCGATGGGCTCTGGAATGGGCTCGGGGATAATGGGTTCGGGAACCACCGGGTCTGCAGGCGAGGGGAACACCAGATTGTCTTCCATAAAAAGAGGAGCAACGGGTTTCTGAACGGGTGCCGCTGCACGCATCTCACAATCGGGGCACAACGAATCGGGTTTGCTCACTTCTGCAGAGCAGGAGCTGCAACGGTAAACCGGTGCAGGGGGAGCTTCTTCTTTTTTCACCTGAGGAGCACCGCAGTATCTGCAGAATGCATTAGCCTCAGGAATCTCCTGACCGCAGGATACGCAGCGCTTTTTGTTTTCTGATTTAACAACGGGAGCGGTTACCTGATTGAAATCAGCCTCGGGAATAACGGGCGGAATAAACTGAGCCTGAACGGGTGCGTCATATTTTGGCTGAACGGGAGGATTGAACTGCTCCTGCATGGGGGTGTTAAACTGTTCCTGAACGGGAGGGTTGAACTGTTCCTGCATGGGGGAGTTAAACTGTTCCTGAACGGGAGGGTTATACTGTTCCTGCGTAAGAGGAACAAACTGCTCGTTCATAGGCATTTTATAGTTTTCCTGTTCGGGTTCCTTTACGGGTTCGGCTGCAGGGGCAGCAAACGAATTGAACGAGTCAAACGGATTCACGGGGTTGCCTTGCGGAATGCTTGGAGCGTTTTTGCATCCGGGGCACACCGAATCAAAATCGCTGTCATAGAAGTATCCGCAATTTTCACAAACAATAACCATAATTAAACCTCTGCTTTATTAATACTTTGACTGCTCTTTGCGCATTTTTATAAGAGCTATTGCTTTGTTTGCGCTGTCTCTTGCACCGGCGGCATCGTCATAAATAACCGTCTGGTTAAAAACGTTGAGCGCATATGCGATGGAGTTATCAAGCTCTTTTAATGCGGGAGTTGTTCTGGAAGGGCAGGAGTTAATTTCATCATACACCGCTTTGGCATATTTTTTGGTTTCGGGCAGCTGTGCACGGTCATAAATGCTTTTTGCCTGAGAGATGAGCGCCTTGATGCCTGCAACGTTTTCTTCGCGCTTGTTTTCGGCAACCGCAGTGCGCTCGTTATAAACCAGAAGATATGCGATGTAACCGATGAAGCCTGCGGAAAGAATAATTTCGATAACCAGAGGGATTTTCCATTCCTCAAAATCGCCTATCATCAGAATGAGGCTGTAGACAAACTGAGCTATGAAATAGGGGGTTGTTACCTTGCTCGTGGTAAGACCCATGATATAGGATTCTCTTGACTGCGTTGTGATGAGCGGAGCGAGAATCTTGATTGCATAGGCGAGCATAAGGAAGCCGACACCCATCCAGCAGGTGGCGCCATGCTCCGTGCCTGCAATCAGAAAGAAAACCGCAATAAACGCAATCGGGAAAATCAGCAGGGCAAGCCCTGTAAATATATTTCGTTTCATATAATCACCTTTACCGATTAAATGCCAAACATCTGGCTCATTATTTTGGAGGTGTATTCATCATATACCTCTTTGCTTATCTGATTTGCTTCATACATAGCCTTGAGCTGTTCAAGCTTTGCAGAGTAATCGTTGGCAGGGGGAGCCGCCTGCTGTTGAACAGGCTGCTGATATTGCTGCTGCATCGGTTGCTGATATTGCTGCTGCACCGGCTGCTGCATCGGCTGCTGGGGCATCTGATTCTGCGCAGGATTGTTGAGTTTATCAAGAGGGCTTGCCTGAGCATCGATGGGGCTGATTCCGCCTGCGGATTCGCCGCTGAACATACCCGTCATCATGTTGCCCATTGCCTTGCCCATACCCATGCCTACGCCGATGCCTGTGAGCGGACTCATCTGACCGCCTGATTTTGAAGCAACGGTTTTCATTATATCAATCTGCTCGAGCGTAAGATAATTGCTGCCGAGAATATTGATTTCGCCTCTCTTGGCAATTGCCGCCTCGAGCTTTCTTCTGTTTTCGTTATCAATAACATCAATGGATTCAATAACAAAGGAGCGCAGATGGATACCGTATTCCTCAAGGCTTTCGTTGAGAACGGTGCCGAGCGATTTCGAAATGATATCCTGTTGGGCGTTGATTCCGATAAGCTCCTGACCCAGACCCTGAATAACTCTGACAATGTTACTCTTGACATGCATTGTTATTTCGCTGCGGAAATAAGCCATGAGATGCTCTTTTTTATAGAAGTTAACGTTGTTGCCGACCATGGTGTTGAGGAATTTATGGCCGTCTGCAACCTCAACCCTGAAGGTGCCTCTGACACCTACATCGCACATGATCTGGAAAACGGGGTCACGCACCTGAATGGGTGTCTGGGTGCCCCATTTGATTTCCATTGTAGCGGTTTTGTTGATGAAGTAAACAACGCAGTTGAAGGTTGAAACTCCGCCGCTGAAAACTGTTCTGAGCCTTGTGATGAAGGGATAGTTTTCGGTGCTGAGCTTATATGTGCCGGGTGTGAACACCGCTTCAACGTTGCCGCCTTTAATGAAGAGCGCTTCTTCGCCGGGCATAACTATTAGAGTTGAGTTTGTGTTGAAATCTTCCTCGGGCTGGCGCCAGATAAGCATCTGGCTTGTGCCTGAATTCTTTATTACGTTGGTAAAATGCTTTTTATAACCGTTAGGACCGGTTTCGGGTTCTTTTTTGCTGAAAAGTCCCATAAAAATCACTCCTCACATCTGAATTAAGGGTAGTCCTTTCCGCCGTTGGGCGGATGGCATCTGAAAAGGCGTATTATTCCTTTGGATACGCCAATGAAGGTTCCGTATTTTTCAACAGCCATAATCATATAAGCAGAGCAGCTCGGCTCAAAAACGCAACGGAGCCTTACTGCGTCGGAGGCTCGGCTCTGATAAAGCTTGACAAGCCAGATTACGGCTTTTTTGGAAATTACAAGACAGTAAATGAAGCCTGAAACAACCGAAGCGATGGCTGCTGCCGCCAAATTGCTTACGGGCAATTCCGCACCGAAGCCGTTCAGCGCTGCTTTGGCTGAAAAAAACATTGCGAGCATAAGCACAATCCAGCCTGCGAAAGCAGTTATCGGCTTTTTGAACCTGACCTCGGGTCTTTCGAGGGGGTTGTGAATTTTTTCGTGCGGGTCGCTGTCATAAAGCAGCGGAATTCCGCTCACATCATATTCATAGTTATCCGAGTTATCCATTTTTAAAACCTCAAAAGGCAACACCGCAACGGCGTTGCCTTTGAAAAATTGTTATCTTAAGAACTTTCTTTCGCGAAGCATTGCCTTGGCAGCGCTTATGCTGCGGGTAACATTTTCGCTGTTACGCATTGAGAAATAATAATGGTCGTTGGGAACTCTGATTTCAAGAGAGTCAACTCTGTAATTCTTCTTTGTAACTTTCTTGAAGAAGAGGCAGCCTTTCTTGATGATGTTTTCAACGATTTTTGTTTCGGTTGAGAAGCTTGTGATATCCTGATAGAAGAAGTCATATGTTTCTTCCCAGATGTTATCGCTGTGCATATCAAAAGTGATTGTATAAATATAAATCTGAAGAGTGCTGAAGAAAATCCATGAAACGCTGTACTGCGAGGAAACGGCATATCCGTCGGGAGAAACCTTCAGCATGATGTTATCCTTGAGAAGATCACCATAGCAGAAACCGCTCAGGCAGATGGGGTTGATTTCGTAAAGCTGGCTTCTGTCAACACCGATTTTTGCTTCTGCTCTTTCTTTTATGTGAAGGCTGTTACATCTTTCAAGAACCTTCTGCTGATACTGCTCAATTGTCATTGAGCTTGAAATCTTACCGAGGCAGCCGCCGATATAGTCAACGGAGAAGAAGTCGATAACCGCTTTCTGGTCATGTGTTTTGCCTTCTTTCAGCTCCTTGAAATACTGCTGAATCAGTGCCTTCTGTACGCCTAAGTTGAGAACTTCGTTTGATGCCATAATTTTTAACTCCTTAAAAAATATTATTGTTTTGCTTATCCCAATTGCGCGGGTTTCTCCACATTAAGAATTGAGAAAAGCTGATTTTTATCATATTCCGAAACACCGTAGGATGCCGCAGTTGCCAGCATGCTTCTGTAATTGGGGTTGGTATTAAGGAATTTTCTTTCGTAGTAATCATACTTGATATAAGCCCAGAAATAATAATAGATACCCTTGGGCTCAATCATCGTTGCGGCATTCAGGAATTCTTCGATTTTGTTGATTGTGGGTCTCTGATGCAGGAATGCTTTTGTGCCCTTGAGGCAGCAAACCGCAGCATAGAAATAAACCTCGGAATCGTCAAAATTATCTTCAACCGCTTTTTCGAAAAATGAAAGCGCTTTATCGTACATCTTAAGCTTAAGATAACAATAAGCTACCGCTGTGTTTGACTGCTTGTCGTTGGGATTACCTGCTAAATCTCTGCTGTATGACATTGCATATTTATTTATCATAGGCAGAGGCATGCTGTTGACGCTGTTGAATGTTGAAATTGTAACAGGTCCCTGGCAGTAATCGCAAACCTTTGCGCCGATGCTCAGCGGTGCGCCGCAGCCTCTGCAGGTTGCAGCAACAACATCAATTGACATTTTCGCAAAACCCTCCTTAATGCAAGTTTTTTGTATAATCTTGCAGAAAAAATTATATAACAAAATTTGTCGGTTTGTCAATAAAAATGTAATTTATGGTAATAATTTTGTTTATTTTATTATCTATTTTTATAATATCTATTGAATTTGTGTTTGCCGATATGGTAAAATCAGCATAGCTCAAGGAGGTAATTAAATGAACAAATTTGATTTTTATACATCAAAAGAAATTAAGCCGAGGGGCTGGCTCAGAAGGCAGCTTGAAATTCAGGCGGAGGGTCTGAGCGGCAACCTCGATAAAATCTGGCCCGATATCAGAAACAGCTCTTGGATTGGCGGCGACAAAGAGGGTTGGGAGAGAGTGCCATACTGGCTTGACGGTTTTGTTCCGCTTGCATATCTGCTTGAAAACGAGGATATGATTGCGAGAGCAAAAAAATATATCGATGCAATTCTCTCTTTCCAGAAGCCCGACGGCTGGATTTGCCCATGCAAGGATGAGGACAGAAAAACATATGATACATGGGCTGTTCAGCTGATTTCAAAAACGCTGACGGTTTATTATCAGTGCTCGGGCGACGAACGGATTCCCGATGTTGTTTACAGAGTTCTCAAAAACTATTATGAACTGCTGAAAAACGGCGAAATTGCTCTCTATGACTGGGGCAAGGCAAGATGGTTTGAGTGCTTCATTGCAATTAATTTTATTTATGAGCGCTGCAAAGAGAATTGGCTTGCCGACCTTGCGAGAATCCTGAAAGAGCAGGGTCTTGACTATAACGAGGCAACTCCGCTCTGGAAAAGACCGCTCAATCGCTGGAGGTTTGATACGCATATAGTCAACATGGGTATGATGCTAAAGAGCGAGGCGGTTTCCTGCGGAATTCTCGGGGAAGAATATACCGACAATGCGGAAAAGCTTCACGGAATTCTGAAAGAGTATAACGGCACTCCCGTCGGTCTTTTTACGGGCGACGAATGCCTTTCGGGTCTGAGCCCGATTCAGGGCACGGAGCTGTGCGCCGTTGCGGAGCAGATGTATTCCTATGAAATTCTTTATGCGTATACGGGCGATAAGAAATGGGCCGAAAGGCTTGAAATGCTTGCGTTTAACGCTCTTCCCGCAACGCTGAGCGACGATATGTGGACTCACCAGTATGACCAGATGAGCAACCAGACAGCCTGCGTGAAATTTCCCGGAAAGCCGATTTTCAGAACAAACGGCAGCGAATCGCACCTTTTCGGTCTTGAACCCAACTTTGGCTGCTGCACCGCAAACTTCAATCAGGCATGGCCGAAATTTGCGCTATCCGCATTTATGTATGACGGCGACACGGTTGTGAATGTTCTGCCCGTACCGTCGGAGCTTAAAACGAAAAATGAGCGCATTACGCTTGAAACGAACTATCCGTTTGAAAACAGCTTCAGATATACCGTTGAGGTCAAGGATGCGATTACGTTTAAAATCCGAATTCCCTCATTTGCCGAAAATCTCAAGGTGAACGGTGAGGCTTGCGATGCAGAGGAGCTTTCGTTTGACCTGATTGCAGGCGAAAAGCTTGAGCTTGATATCAGTTTTGAGGTTAAAGCCGGTTTTGTTGAAAGACCACATGGGCTGAAATCTGTTAAATGCGGCTCGCTTGTTTTCTCTGTTCCGATTAAATATGAAAAGAGAATGCTTGAATACGAAAGAGACGGCGTTGAACGCAAATTTCCGTATTGCGATTACGAGCTGATTCCCGAATCAGACTGGAACTATGCGTATTGCTCGGATTCCCTTGAAATTCAGCGCAATGAAATCGGCGATATACCGTTTTCCTCGCAGAATCCGCCCGTAACAGTCAGAACGGGTGTCAGGAAAATTAACTGGGGCTTTGAGGACGGCTACGATACCGTTTGCGCAAAGATTCCCGAATCAACAGAGGCTGTAAGCGACGAAGAAGAAATGTTTCTTTATCCCTACGGCTGTGCAAAACTCAGAATGACGGAAATTCCGAAAATAAGGTGATAAAATGAGAAAAACTGAATATGTTGACCCGATGATAGGAACGGTCGGGGATGAGCAGGAAGAAAGCTTTCACGGCGGCGGAAAAACCTATCCCGGCGCCTGCGTTCCCGGCGGAATGGTTCAGCTTTCGCCCGATACGGTAACGGGAGGCGATAACGGCACGGGCTATAACTATTGCCAGAACACGATTGAGGGCTTCAGCATGAACCGAATGAGCGGAATCGGCTGGTACGGCGACCTCGGCAACGTTCAGATTATGCCCGTAACGGGTGAAACGGATTTGCGCAGCGGAAGCAATGAAGAAGTTCCGTTTGAGAAAGGAACAGAGGGCTGGAAATCTCCGTTCAGCCATGAAAAAGAAATTGCAAAAGCGGGCTTTTATTCGGTCATGCTTGACAGATACAATATCAGGGCGGAGGCTACGGTTTCGGAAAGAACCGGAATGCTGCGTTTTACATATCCCGAAAAATCCGATGCAAGAGTTATCTTCAATTTTTCGCGAAGAATTGGCGGACATGCCGATTATGAAAAAATTGAAATCATAAATGACCGACGTATGGAGGGCAGCCTTGTTTGCACTCCTGCAGGCGGCGGTCTGGGCAGAGGCGGCGGAAACATTTCATATAAGCTGTATTTTGTTATCGAAACCTCCGTTCCTGCAAAGTCTATGCGCTTTTTTGCAAACGAAGAGTTTGCGCAGGAGGGCTTGAAAAGCTTTGAGCATGAGGATGCAGGTCTGCTTGCGGAATTCGGCAGCGAACTGAATGAGCCTCTTGTTATCAGATGCGCGATATCATATACCGACCTCGAGGGTGCAAGAAAGAATCTTGACGCCGAAAGCGTGGGCTTTGATTTTGACGGTATGGCAAAAGCGGCTTCCGAGGCTTGGGAAAAAGCCTTTGACGGAGCGTATGTTGAGGGCAGCAACGAAACGGATAAGAAGCTGTTTTACACCTGCCTTTATCATGTTCTGCTTGACCCGAGAATTGCAGCGGATACAGACGGCAGATTCACAATCACAAACGATATTTTTAAAGCCGAATATACTCACAGAACGGTTTTCAGCGGCTGGGATGTTTACAGAAGCGAATTTCCGCTGCTGACTCTCATCAGCCCCGAAACGGTCAACGATGAGGTGAATTCTCTTTTAAGAATTGCAGAACATAAAAACACATCTCTTCCCCGATGGGAGGTGCTCGGCAACGATTCAAAAAGCATGGTCGGCGACCCTGCGGTTATTATGGCATCGGATGCCTATATCAAAGGAATCCGCAATTTTGATGCGGAAAAGCTTTATGCAATCTCAATGGCTTCGGCTCTTTGTGCGGAAGAGTTTTCGGGCAGACCTTTCAGCACGGTAAGGCGCAAAAGCGAGCAGTATCTGAAAGAGGCTTATGTGCCCGAAAGGCTGAGCGATACCCTTGAGCTTCTGCTTGCGGATTACACAATGGCACAGCTTGCAAAGGCGCTTGGCAAGCAGGAGGATTATGAGCTCTTTATGAGCCGTGCGAAGCGTTATCCTGAAAATTACAACAGCAGTCTCGGATTCATGGCGCCGAGAAATAATGACGGCTCATTTGTTTTCGAGCAGGATGAATATGACGATGACGGTACGGTTGAAAGCAATATCTATCAGCAATCATGGTTTGTGCCGTATGATGTTGAGGGGTTGAGCGAGCTTTTCGGCAGGGAAAGAACGATTGAGCTGCTGGAACGTTTCTTTGAAAGAGCGGATTTCAAACGTCTGTGGAACGAGGATTACAACCATTCCAACGAGCCTTGCCACAATATAACGCATTATTTTGATATTCTCGGTATGCCTCACAGAACGCAGTACTGGACAAGACGGGTGCAGAAAGAAGCATACCGCACGGGAGCCTTCGGATTCTGCGGCAATGAGGATGTCGGTCAGCTTTCGGCATGGTATGTATTGTCTGCGCTCGGTTTTGCGCAGGTTTGTCCCACTAATGAGGAATATTATCTGAATACTCCGCTTTTCAAATCGGCAAGCATCAGGCTTGACCCGAAATACCATTCCTGCACAGCGGGCGAAATCTTTCGCGTTGAATGCGATAAAGACCCCGATGAATACCCCTATATCTCAGTGGTATATTTTAACGGCGAAAAGATAACAAGACCCTATCTCACCTATGCCGAGATAACCTCGGGCGGCGTGATGAAAGTTGAGCTTTCTCAGGAGCCGTGCGACAGTTTTAACAAAATATAAGGGTTGTCGCACGGTATATAAATACGTCGAAACAATTTAATTATACAACAAAACCAAAGCGGCCTGTAGTCGGGATTTTACCCTTACAAGCCGCTTATTCTTTATTCAGTTTCTTTTGGCCTTTGCTTCGTGAAATATCCCTTTTTTATTACCATCTGTTTTCAACGTATTCGCAGAAAGTATATAAATCCTTGATTTCGATTTTAGTGCCGTCATCGAGTGTGACGTCGCCGTTCCACCATCCGAAAATCTGGTGGCAGTTCATTCTGCCTATTTTCAGGTCGATATCGCTGTGATTATCGAATGTGGGCTTCATGGTCATATTGAATCTTCCGTCCTCGGAAACAAACTTCCATTCCTCAAGGAATCTGTCCTTCGGGAATTTTTCAACGTCAACCGCTCCGAATTTGTGAACCTTACCGTCATAGATAATGCATGTTTCGGTTGCGTGGCTTTCGTTGCCGATTGCCCATGTGATTTCAAATCCGAGCAGATGCTTTTCACCCTTATCATCGGTGACATATAATGAGCCGTTGCCCCAGTACCATACCATTTTGTGGATGGTGTTTACTCTGCCCCAGTCAAGGGCGCAGAATGCGTTTTCCTTTGAGAAGGTGTATTCGTAATCGCCCCATTTAACCGTGCCGCCGCAGGGCATGCAGAACTGCTTGGTTGTCATGAAATATCTTGTGGGGTCTTCGTCAAAGGGGAAAATTGTTGTTATGTTTTCAAGACCGGGCATGATATCCATGCTTATGTCGCATTCAACAATTTTGCCTTTGTACGGCTTTCTTATCCAAAGAGTTCTTTCCGTTTCCATTGTGTTGAAATCAAACATGGTTTTACCGATTTTATCGTTGAAACGGTTGGGAACGTCGCCCCTTGCAGGCGGAACATATTTGTTGGGACCGAGGAAATATTCGTTGGAATCAATGATAACCTCGCCTGTTTTTATGTTGACAAGCCTTACGCCGACATAGCCGCCGATGTTGATGTTTGCAAAGCTGATAAGCAGCTGCATTTCATCGTTCTGAATGTTATAGAAATCCCATTCCTTGCGGCTGGTAAGACCTGTTTTGACGTGGTTGCGGTTATATTCAAAAACGTTGCGCCTTGCCCAACCTTTTGCAAGCAGAGTGCCGTCGGGCGCAAGCAGGGGAGTGCTTTCGGTGTATTCGGTCTGCTTTGATTTCTCTTTCCAATCCTTGAAGGGCACATAGGTTCTTTTTAATTCGGTGCTCATTTTAACCACTCCTTTTGGAATATTATATCATATTTGCCGACTATTTCAAGAGATTCATAAAGATAAATTGAACGGGTGTGTCCGAGGACACACCCGTTTCTCAATTCAACCTTAGCAGAAATTATGCCTTTTTCTTTGTAACGCTTTTAATAACAAGGAGAGTGCCGATTGTGAGTGCAATGCCGATGGGCAGAGCAACGATTGAAAGGTTAACCTTTGTGAGCAGACCTGCAATAACATAAGTTACGAATGAGATTCCCGCAACGGTTAACGCGTAGGGAAGCTGGGTTGAAACGTGGTTGATATGGTTGCTCTGGCTGCCTGCGGAAGCCATGATTGTTGTATCGGAAATGGGTGAGCAGTGGTCGCCGCAGACCGCACCTGCCATACATGCCGAGATGGAGATAATTGAAATTGAGCCCATTTCATAGGGGAATACAGCAAGAACAAGGGGGATGAGAATGCCGAAGGTGCCCCATGATGTGCCTGTTGCGAATGAAAGTCCAACAGCAATAAGAAATACGATTGCGGGCAGGAAGAGTGCAAATTTGCCTGCCGAAGCTTCAACGATGCCTGCAATGAATTCCTTTGCGCCAAGGCTGTCAGTCATAGCTTTAAGGGTCCATGCGCAAGCAAGAATCATGATAGCGGGAACCATTGCCTTGAAACCCTCGGGGATTGATTCCATGCACTGCTTGAAGGAGATAACACGGCGAACCAAGAAATAGAACACGGCAATGATAAGAGTAATGAATGAGCCGTAAAGAAGGCCTATGGAAGCGTCTGCATTTGAGAATGCATCTTTGAATCTGTTAAAGAGAGAGCCTTCAGAACCGAAGAATCCGCCTGAATAAATCATGCCGATAATGCAGGAAATGATAAGAATAATAACGGGAATAACAAGGTCAATAACCTTGCCCTTGGGGTTGGCATTGAGCTCGTCTGTTGAACCCTTAAAGTTTTCTGCATCGCGGGTGAAGAGATCGCCTTTTTCAAGTGCGTTTCTTTCGTGAAGCTTCATCGGGCCGTATTCAAACTTCATCATTGTGATTGCAACCATCATGACGATTGTGAGAAGTGCATAGAAATTATAGGGAATTGCATTAAGGAAGAGCTGGAAGCCGTTAACCTGCTCTTCTGCAACAAAGCCCGTAACTGCTGCTGCCCATGATGAAATGGGAGCAATGATGCAGATGGGAGCTGCGGTAGCATCGATGAGATAAGCAAGCTTTGCTCTTGAAACATTCTGCTTGTCCGTAACCGGTCTCATAACCGAGCCGACGGTAAGGCAGTTGAAATAGTCATCAATAAAGATAAGGCAGCCGAAAAGAACAGTTGCAAGCTGAGCACCAACTCTTGTCTTTATGCGTTTTGAAGCCCATCTGCCGAATGCTGCTGAGCCGCCTGCCTTGTTCATCATTGCAACAAGTGCGCCCAGAACAATCAGGAAGATTATGATGCCCATGTTGTAACTGTCGCCAATCTGTGCAACAAATCCGTCGCTGAAAACATGTATAATTGTTTTTTCAAAGTTAAACTCAGCATAGAGCAGACCGCCCACAAGGATGCCGATAAACAGCGAGGAATAAACCTCTTTGGTGATAAGAGCAAGAACGATTGCAACAACGGGAGGCAGAAGAGCCCATGCGGAGTTTGCGAATTTGCTGACATAGGGTTCTTCTTCGGGTGTTACAAGTTCTGCAAGAGTGCTGATGCTTTCTGACTGTGCAGCCATAATTTCCTGTGCTTCTTCAATTGTTTTTGCTGTTTTGAGCTCTGCAACATAAGTTGAGTCAACAACAGCGAGAACAGCCTGCAGATCAGCATACTGTTTTGCTATAGCTTCATTAGCAACTGCAAGGTCAGTATCTTCAGTGATTTCAAGAAGATTTTCTTCGTTAGCGGTAACGGCTGCGATAACTTCTTCAGCCGAGAGAGAGGCAGAAGCATCTTCCGCCGATGCAAATGCAAAGCAACTGAAAATTGAACCGATAAGAGCAATTACAATGCATATTGCCGCAAGTTTTCTTTTGCGTGTCATGAGTTTACCTCCGTAGAAAATATTTTTGCGGAATCCTCCGCTGAAAAAGAACAAAGCTCCGATACCTTTCACGGCAACGGAGCAAAATGATTCATCAACTGAAACAGATAGCTCTCCACAACCGTGACAGTCCGCTGCATATTCTGCAGCAGCCCAGCGGACACCGCTTCGGGAGGCGTATATCCGCTTCGGCAAAAGCTCCTTTCGCATCCGCCCGATTCCCGTTTGGCGGAGGTTACTGATAGCTTCTGCGCCTCTATCATTGCTTTCTACCTGTTAACAGTACCATATAAAGATTTATCTTGTCAAGCAAAATAGTTCTTTTTGTTAATTATTTCTTAACAATTCGACAATTTTATCACTTAATGCGGCAAGCTGTGCCATGTTAAGAGTTTCGGCTCTGACCGAGGGTTCGAATCCGCACGCTTCAATTGCATTTGAAACAATATCTTTCGGGATGCCCATTCCCGAGCTGATTGAGTTTGAAGCGGTTTTTCTGCGCTGACCGAAAGCGGCATGCACCATTTTGAAAAACATTTTTTCATCGCTCACTGGGTTTTCGGGCTCGGGTCTTATATTCATGCGGATAACGCAGCTGTCAACCTTCGGCGCCGGCATGAATGAGCCTGCCGAAACATCGAAAAGCTTCTCGGCTTCGGCATAATAATCAACCGCAACCGTAACTGCGCCCGAAAGCCTGCTGCCTACGGGGGCACAGAGCCTCTGCGCCGCTTCTTTCTGCACCATAACCGTTACCGCTTTGAGGGGAAGTCTGCTTTCGAGCAGGCTCATGATAACGGGTGAGGTGATATAATAAGGCAGGTTTGCGCACACATAAACGGGCATACCCTCGAATTTTTCTTCGATTATTGCCGCAAGGTCGGTTTTGAGTACATCCTGATTGATGATTTCGATATTGTCAAAATCCTTGAGCGTTTCATCAAGAATGGGCAGCAGCTTTGAGTCAAGCTCAATAACAACAACCTTTTTTACTCTTTTTGCAAGCTCTGCGGTAAGCACGCCGATGCCTGCACCGATTTCGATAACGCCGCAGTTTTCGTCGATGCCGCTCTCTTCAGCCATTCTCGGGCAAACGGAAGGGTTCACAATGAAATTCTGACCGAGCGATTTTGAAAAATGAAAGCCGTGCCTTGAAAGGATTTCTTTTATTGTTCCGATATCGGTTAAATTATACATCACAGCAACCTCGTATCATTAATTATCAGCTCAAAATCGCAGCCGAGAAACGCGGCGGATTTTTTGCAAAGCACCATTCTTTCAAGGAATATTTCGAAATATTCCATAACGGGGCACACAAGAGTATCAATTTTCAGGGTGAGCACAATCATACGCTTTTCTCTGTCAACATCAAGCTCTGAGCTGAAAACCGCATAGTTTACTCTGTCATGGATATCGTTATAAACCGTATCCCTGCTGCGCACTCTCGAGGTGCGAACGTCGCTTTTATCGGCTAAAATCAGAGCTGCGGCAACGGGGGTTACGGGAGCGGCGGTTTTTTCGTCATGGTGACCGATGGCGGTTGTGATTTCAAGAACATCCTTGTAATCAAAGCCTCTTGCTCTCAGAAGCTCAAAAGCAAGAAAAGCTCCGCTCTGAGCATGGTCGCAGCGGTTAACGGCGTTGCCTGTATCGTGAAGCAAGCCTGCGATTTTTGCAAGCTCGCACATATGCTCATCATAACCGAGCGAAGATAGAATCCTGCTTGCATCCTCGCCGGTTTTAACGGCATGAGCCAATCCGTGCTCAGTGTAGCCGATTTCGCCGAGAACACGGTTTGCCATCTCTATGAATGCCAGAATTTCGCCGTCTTTGCGTAAATTCTCGAAGCTTACCAAAAAATACACTTCCTTTTTAAAAAATATTGTTTACACTTCCGTTGATTTTTGTATTAAAAGTAACTATAATTATGCTGTAGCAATATGTTTGGAGGTTGAATTATGTCGATTCTCGTTACAGGCGGCGCCGGATTCATCGGCTCGCACACCTGCGTTGAGCTTCTGACTGCAGGTTATGATACTATTATACTCGATAATCTTTGCAACAGCAAGAGCGAAAGTGTAAAACGTATTAAAGAAATTACGGGCAAGGATGTTAAATTTTACGAATGCGATATCCGTGACCGCTCGGGCCTTGATAAAATTTTTGCGGAAAATAAGATTGATGCGGTCATCCATTTCGCAGGCCTTAAAGCCGTTGGCGAAAGCTGCGAAAAGCCCCTTGAATATTATGACAACAACATCGCAGGCACGGTTTGCCTTTGTCAGGCAATGGCTGCTGCAGGCTGCAAGAAGATGGTTTTCAGCTCATCGGCAACTGTTTACGGCAGCGAAAATCCCTCTCCGTTAAAAGAGGATATGCCCGAGGGCAAAACAACCAATCCCTACGGCACAACAAAGCTTTACATTGAAAGAATCATCAAGGATCTTTATGCTTCGGATAACGAGTGGAGCGTTTGCCTGCTCAGATATTTCAATCCCATCGGCGCTCACAAGAGCGGCAGAATCGGCGAAGACCCCAACGGTATTCCCAACAACCTTGTGCCTTACATAGCTCAGGTTGCCGTCGGCAAGCTTGACCACCTCAACGTAAACGGTAACGATTATCCCACACCTGACGGCACGGGCGTGCGTGACTATATCCACGTTGTTGACCTTGCGCTCGGTCATATCAAGGCGGTTGAAAAGGTTCTTGGCACAAAAGGCTGCTACACCTATAACCTCGGCACAGGCAACGGCTACAGTGTGCTTGAGGTTTTGAAGGCGTTTGAAAAGGCTTGCGGTCATCCGATTAAATATGTTATCGCTCCCAGAAGACCCGGCGACATTGCAACCTGCTTCTCCGACCCCTCAAAGGCAAAAGAGGAGCTCGGCTGGGAAGCAACAAGAAATATTGACGAAATGTGCGAGGATTCATGGCGCTGGCAGTCAATGAATCCCAACGGTTTCTGATTATGAAAAATTACATCTGGGATTTTGACGGCATGCTGTTTGACAGCTATCCGCACATAACATCCGCATTCATCAAGGCGATGAACGATTTCGGCAGGGATGCCGATTACGATGAAGCGAAGGCTTTGCTTGAAATCACCTTTGCCCATTGTTTTGAGCATTACGGAGTGAGTGAGGAAATCAAAGAGCGTTTCCGCCAATATGAGCATAATTATGCTTTAAGACCCATTGCGGTGCCGTTTGAAAACACGCTTTCAACAATCGAAACGCTTTTCAATGACGGTAAAAAGCATTTTCTTTATACACACAGAGGCTTTGAAACCTCACAGTATTATCTTGAAACATACGGACTTAAAAAATATTTTACGGCTTTTGTTGATTCCTCGATGAATTTTGCTTCGAAGCCTGCGCCCGATGCGGTGAACTATATCTGCGATACCTACGGGCTTGACAGAAGCGAAACCGTTATGATAGGCGACAGGGAAATCGATGTTCTTTCGGGTGTCAACGCAGGCTGCTTCGGTTGTCTTTTTAATAAAAAGGATTCTCCCGAAACCACAGCACAGTTTGTTATCAGGGATATTTCGGAAATACTGAATATAAAATAAACGGAGGCTAACTATGAGAGCTGTTATTACGGTTATAGGTAAAGATATGGTAGGTATTCTTGCAAAGGTTTCCGCCGAATGCTCAAACCATAACATAAATGTTCTTGAGGTAACGCAGTCAATCCTTCAGGATATGTTTGCAATGATTATGATGGTTGATATCACAAAATCCGATATACCCTTTACGGAGTTTTCGGATATGCTCAAAAAAGCAGGCGATGAAATGGGTCTTTCCATCCATGCCATGCATGAGGATATCTTCAACGCAATGCACACTATCTGAAAGAGGTGAAGCTCCATGCTTAACGCAAGAGACATTCTTGAAACAATAACCATGATTCAGGATGAACACCTGGACGTGCGAACAATAACAATGGGTATTTCCCTGCTCGATTGCTGCCACAGCGATATTGACGTTATGTGCGGCAGAGTTTACGATAAAATCACCCGTTACGCAAAGGACCTTGTAAAAACTGGCGAGCAGATTGAAAAAGAGCTGGGTATTCCTATTATCAATAAACGAATTTCGGTTACTCCTGCGGCGATGATTCTTGCTTCCTGTGAGGATAAGGATGCCGTCAAGCTTGCAAGAACGCTTGAAAAGGCGGCGGTTACCTGCGGAGTCAATTTCCTCGGCGGATTTTCCGCCCTTGTGCAGAAGGGCTTCGGTCCCGGCGACAGAGAGCTTATCGAGGCGATTCCCGAAGCGCTCAGCGTTACCGACCACATCTGCTCATCCGTCAATATCGGCTCAACAAAAACAGGTATCAACATGGATGCTGTCGGTCTTATGGGCAAAATCGTCAGAAAGAGCGCAGAGCTCACCGCTGACAGAGATTGCATCGGTCCTGCAAAGCTGGTTGTTTTCTGTAACGCACCCGAGGATAACCCCTTTATGGCAGGCGCATTCCACGGCGCAGGCGAGCCCGATTGCGTAATCAACGTAGGCGTTTCGGGTCCCGGCGTTGTAAGAGCGGCTCTCGCAAAGGCAGGCGACTGCGATTTAACAGCCGTTGCCGACCTCATCAAGAAAACCGCATTCAAAATCACCCGAATGGGTCAGCTTGTTGCAAACGAAGCTTCTCGCAGACTTGGTGTACCTTTCGGCATTGTTGACCTTTCGCTTGCCCCCACACCTGCAATCGGCGATTCCGTTGCACATATCCTTGAAGAAATGGGTCTTGAATGCTGCGGCTGCCACGGTACGACGGCGGCGCTTGCACTCCTCAACGATGCGGTAAAAAAAGGCGGCGTCATGGCATCCTCGCATGTCGGAGGTCTTTCCGGCGCATTCATTCCTGTAACCGAAGATGCAGGCATGATTGATGCTGCACGATGCGGCTGCCTTACCCTCAACAAGCTTGAGGCTATGACGGCGGTTTGCTCCGTTGGTCTTGATATGATTAACATTCCGGGCGACACACCTGCAGAGGTTATTTCGGCTATTATTGCCGATGAAGCCGCAATCGGTATGGTCAACTCCAAAACAACGGCGGTCAGAGTTATACCTGCAATCGGCAAGCAGGTCGGCGAAGAGCTCAGCTTCGGCGGACTTCTCGGCAGCGGTCCCGTTATGCCGCTTTCAACATATTCTCCTGCCAAGTTTATCGGCAGAGGCGGCAGAATCCCCGCTCCCATGCAGAGCCTTAAAAACTGAAAACAAGCATTTCGGCTTGCAGCGCCAATTGAAACGTTGCAAGCCTTTCTTTTTTCAAAAGAATGTTTATTTATACTATGTTTATAATTTATTTAATATTTTCTATTGTTTTTTCATTTTAAATCTGTCATAATGATTACAAGTAAAAATGGGGGACATTATTATGAGAAATACATTATCGATTATAACGGCAATTATTCTGGTGGTGTCAATTGCTCTTACTTTTGCAGGCTGCAAGGGTGACGGCACAACAGACCCCACGGTTGCGCCCGTCAATCAGGATTTCCGACTGATTTATGAGGAAATTATTCTTGACGATGTGCTGCTGCAGACAATCGCAGACGATTCCTCGAGATACAGGGATATCGTTGAAGAGGATTTCGGTCTGGGCAAAGAGGGCGCAGATAATTTCTATGATAATTATGCCGAATATGCTCTTTACGGCATGACCGTTAAAATTCTCAACTATACAGATACCGATGCTGAAATTATCGGCATTGAATCCGATTCCAACGGTAAAAACGGTGTTTATATCAGAAAAACCTTCAACGGTGCCGAAAACGGTGTTTCCGCAAAGCAGCCCGAGAGCGATTATTTTGCAGATGCGATTACTCTCCATGTGCTCAACGCAAACCCCGATTTTTCCGATGAACAGGTTGTAAACGCTGTCAAGGCGATGAATCTGACACTTGTTTATAAGCAGGGCGGAAAAGAAAACAAGCTTACTCTCAAGCTTGAGAATAATGTTGCCGTTACTCAGGCAGCTTCGGGCGAAACGGTTATCAGGCTTTCTGAAAACGGTTTTGCACCTACCGAAGCGCTCTGGAAAACCTATACATCGGATGCGAATAAATATAAATCCGCAATTGCTTCCGATTTCGGACTCGGCGAAGAGGGGGCAAAGGCATTTTTTGCTTCTCCCGAAAACTATTATTTCTTTAACAGCTCGGTGAATATAGAGAATGTGAGCAGCAAAGATATAGTTGTTTACGGCGTTTCGGTTGCCGATAACGGCAAAAACGGCGTTTATGTTAAGGTTGCTTTCAGCGGCGAGCTCGGAATTCCCGCGAAACAGGCTGACGGCAACTTTGTTGCGCCTCCCGTTGTGCTCCATGTTCTGAGTTCAAATGCAGAGCTTACGGATGAGCAGGTGCTCAGCGCCGTCAAGTCAATGACGTTCAACATTACCTATGCGGAAAAATCCGTTAACGGCGATACCGATTCCGAAAATGTCGGCGAGCAGAAAACCGTTGCGGTTAAAGTATCTTAAGGTGGATTTTTAAAAATGGCATTCTTTTCAAGAAACAAAACTCCCTCGGGACCTCCCGATTTCATTATAGCAGCTCTGGGCAATCCCGGCAAAAAATATGAGCTCACAAGGCATAATGCAGGTTTTATTTTTGCGGATATGCTTGCAGAAAAGCATGATGTAAAGGTAAACAAGATTCAGTTCAAATCCGTTACGGGTATGCTGGAGCTCGGCGGTCATAAGTGCCTGCTTATGAAGCCGCAAACCTTTATGAACAACAGCGGTGAGGCTGTAAGGCAGGCGGCACAGTTTTACAAAATACCGCCTGAAAACATCATAATTGTATTTGATGATATTTCGTTGCCATGCGGAAAAATGCGAATCCGCCGAAAAGGCAGCGACGGCGGTCATAACGGAATGAAGAGCATCATTTATCAGATGAGCTCCGATAAATTTCCGAGAATCAAGCTCGGTGTCGGCGAAAAGCCCCACCCCGATTATGACCTTGCGGACTGGGTGCTTTCCGCCTTTAAAAAGGATGAGCTCAAGGCTCTTGCCGAGGCGTGCGAAAAAGCATGCGATGCCGCAGAGCTTATGGTCGGCGGCAATATAGATAAAGCAATGAGCAGCTTTAACAGCTGATTATTTTGTCATGGCTGAAATGCTGTCCAGAACATCTTCCATTGTTCTCATGCATTTTGCAGCGGTCTTCTTGCAGGTTTTTCTGCCGCTTTTGGTCATCATTTTTGAGCCTGCAACCGCCGCCGCAGTGCCGACGGCAAGCCCGATGCCCATACCCTTCACGATATCGGCGCTTCGGTTTGACATAAACATTCTTATCCCTCCAATCATAAAAAATCATTATTATTTTGCCCCTTCGGAGAGATAAATTCATGCGTTAAGGAAGTTATAAAATGTCAGTTCTGAATATCGTTCTTGTTGAGCCGCAGATTCCTCAGAATACGGGTAACGTTGCCCGTACCTGCGCCGCAACCGGAGCAAGGCTTCACCTTGTTGAGCCGATGGGCTTCAGGGTGGATGATGCGAAATTAAAAAGAGCAGGGCTCGATTACTGGCACCTGCTTGATATAACCTATTATGAAAATTTGACAGATTTTTTTGAGAAAAATAAAGACGGTCATTTCTTTTATTTTTCCACAAAAGCAACAAAAATTTATTCCGATGTTGAATATCCCGATAACAGCTATCTTGTTTTTGGCAAAGAAACGGCAGGCTTGCCCGAGGATTTGCTTTTTGCAAACCCCGAAAATTGCGTCAGACTGCCGATGATTGACAACAGCGCAGCAAGAAGCCTGAATCTCTCAAACACGGTTGCAATCGGCGTTTATGAGGTGCTCAGGCAATGGGGCTTTCCCGAGCTTAAAACCCGCGGCGAGCTTACAAAATTCAACTGGAAATGCAAATGAAATCCGAAAGGTATATTGTTATGAAAAAAACATTTAAATTGTTGGCATGTGCGGCGGCGGTGCTCATGTGCATGAGCGGATGCTCGAACATTCCCGAGGAGCCTGCAACAACAGGCACGGCGGAATTTACCTATAAAAACGCAATCGGCGAAACCGTTCCCGTAGCTGAAAATCTGGATGATTATCCCGGTATAACTCAGCCGCCGAAGCATATCGAAACGGTTCACAGTATCCGTTTTATTCAGCGCAGCTACTATGTTTACGGCAATACGGTTGCATCCGTTAATGCAATTGAGCTTGAAAACATGGATGTTCCGCAGGCAACGGTTTACGGCAGGGCAAAAGCAACCATCATCGGCAAGGGCAAAGAGGATTATATGAAGATTGCCTATAATGCCTATGACGCAAGCGGAAACCTGCTTAAGGAGAATGGCTGCATGAGCATCAGCATTGACGGCAAAAAAGACGGAGAAGCGATTGAGCTGACCTTCGGTGTGCCTGCAGGCACGGCAAAGGTTGAGTTCTATGATTACACAAAGAAATAATCTGTGCGAAGATATAAAACCAAAACAAAGTGAGGTAAATTAAAATGAAAGCATCAGGAAAACTTTCGGCAATTCTCGCAGTGGCTGTTGCATCGGCATCGGTTCTTTCTTTCGCATCGTGCGGCAAGCAGGGCGATGATCAGGTATCAACAACCGCACCTGCAACAACTGCGGCGGTAACCGACGCAGGTCCGACAGATGTTCAGTATGTTCCCAACGTAACCAAGCCTTCATATGAAGCAGATACAATTGAAGTTGAGCGTTCAAGAGTCAACGAATATGCTACTGAACCCGACGGAGACGGTTCTTTTGTTACTGAGGTTGGTTCGGTTCAGTTTGTTTACCCCGAATATTTTGCGCAGGGCAACTCCTATGTTTCAATCAAGGAAATTGTGGTTGATGACCAGGGCTTCACTTCAAAGGCAGATGCCTATGTTGATTTTGCTGTTCTTGCAAGAGGCGAGGGTGAGGATAAGGTCAAGGTTTCGTATATCGGCTATGATGCAAACGGTGAAATTACACGCAGAAGCCAGATAACCGTTAACCTTTTCGGTCTTAACGTTGGCGAAACCAGCGAGGGTAACCGCATGGATTTCAAGCGCGAAACCGTTAAGATTGTTTTCACGGAATTCAAAGAAATTACAGAATAAAAAAAGAGGACACCGTCAGGTGTCCTCTTTTTTTATTACATTCCTCTTCTTGCAACGCAGTTTTCGAGCTTGATGGCATCGTAAACGCCGTTATCGAAAAGCTCGCAGATGCCCTGATATTCCTCAAGAGAGAGGGTTTCAAGTGTTTTGTTTTCTCTGATGCAAAGAGCAACAAGCTCGCCCGTTGCCTTGTAAGCATCTCTGAAGGGCAGACCTTTTGATACGAGGAAATCGGCGCAGTCGGTGGCGTTGATGAAGCCGCCTGCAGCAGCCTTTCTCATGTTTTCGGGAATTGCCTTCATGGTTGCAATCATGGGCTCGAGAGTGATGAGGCAGATTTTAACGGTGTCAAACGCATCGAAAATCGCATCCTTATCCTCCTGCATATCCTTGTTATATGCAAGAGGCAGACCTTTCATAACGGTAAGAAGTGTCATCAGGTCGCCGAAAACTCTGCCGCTCTTGCCTCTTACAAGCTCGGCGATATCGGGGTTTTTCTTCTGAGGCATGATGCTTGAGCCTGTTGAGAAAGCGTCATCAAGCTCAACAAATTTGAATTCCCAGGAGCACCAGAGAATGATTTCTTCGCAAAGCCTTGAAAGATGCACCATGCAGATTGAAAGCGCAGATGCAAGCTCGATGCAGAAATCTCTGTCTGCAACACCGTCAAGAGTGCTCTTTGTAAAAGAATCAAAGCCGAGGAATTCGGCGGTCATTGCTCTGTCAATGGGATAGGTTGTGCCTGCAAGAGCGCCGCTGCCAAGAGGTGAGGAATTCATTCTCTTTGCGGCATCCTCAATTCTGCCGAGGTCACGGGTAAGCATTTCCGTATATGCTGTTAAATGAGCCTTGAATGTGATGGGTTGAGCTCTCTGAAGGTGAGTGTAGCCGGGCATAATTGCGCCTGCGTATTCATCGCCCTTTTCCTCAAGAGCCTTGATAAGTTTTTTGATGAGCACGAGAGTTTCGTTGCACTGCTCACGAAGGAAAAGCCTTACATCAAGAGCAACCTGGTCATTGCGGCTTCTGCCCGTGTGGAGGCGCTTGCCTGCAGAGCCGATGCGCTCGGTAAGAGTCTGCTCAATAAAGGTGTGGATATCCTCTGCGTTGGGGTCGATGAGAAGCTCTCCGCCTGATATTTCATGCCTGATTTTTGCAAGTTCGGAGCAAATCAGCGCACCGTCATCCTGCGAAATGATGCCCTTTGCGGCAAGCATTGTTGCGTGGGCGATACTGCCCTCGATATCCCAGTAATACATCCTTGAATCGGTTGCGATGGATGAGTTGAAATCGTTTGTTTTTTTATCGGCTTCTTTTGAGAAGCGTCCTGCCCAGAGTTTCATAGAAATCCTCCCGTGGTAGTGAATAATTAAGAGTGAATGGTGAATAGTTTCGGTAGGGGCGATTCATGAATCGCCCGTTAATTCTGTATTGATCTGATGGCGGCTGATAGCCGCCCCTGCCCGTAAAACCGAATGATTCATTATACGGGAAAAGAGCCGCCAAACCTGACGGCTCTGTTTTTATTTGTGTTTGAATAATGTGAATATATGCCGTATTCTGCATTTTAACGAATCTGAATAATCAAGTGAAATTGTGAAAGACAAGGCGCACAGGTGAAGCAATATGCGATATTGCGAGCCGAAGCAACGCCGTATTTCGCAATTTAACGCAGATTATTTGTTGCGTTCAGCTTCAAGGATTGCCTTTACCTTGATGGGAAGACCGAAGAGGTTGATGAAGCCTGCGGAATCCTTCTGGTTGTATACTTCGTCAGCATCGAATGTTGCAAAATCTTCGCTGTAAAGAGTATAGGGAGAAGTTACGCCTGCATTGATCATGTTGCCCTTGTAGAGCTTGAGCTTAACATCGCCTGTAACTGTTTCCTGAGTCTTATCAACGAAAGCTGAAAGAGATTCGCGCAGAGGAGTAAACCACTGACCGAAGTAAACAAGCTCTGCAAACTTATGAGCAACGATTTCTTTATAGTGCTGTGTATCTCTGTCGAGAGTGATTGTTTCGAGAACATCGTGTGCTTTGAAGAGGATGGAGCCTGCGGGATTTTCATAAACGCCTCTGGACTTCATACCTACAAGACGGTTTTCAACGATATCGTTCAGACCGATGCCGTTTTTGCCGCCAACTTCGTTGAGATATTTGATGAGAGAAACGCCGTCCATTTCCTTGCCGTTAACTGCGGTGGGAACGCCCTTCTCAAAGTGGATTGTGATGTAAGTGGGTTCATCGGGAGCCATTTCGGGTGAAACGCCCATTTCAAGGAAGCCGGGCTTGTTATACTGAGGCTCGTTTGCGGGGTCTTCAAGATCAAGACCTTCATGTGAAAGATGCCAGAGGTTCTTATCCTTTGAATAGTTGGTTTCGCGGTTTATCTTAAGAGGAATGTTGTGTGCCTCTGCGTATTCGATTTCTTCTTCACGGGATTTGATATCCCAGATTCTCCAGGGAGCGATGATTTCCATTTCAGGAGCGAAAGCCTTGATTGTGAGCTCAAATCTTACCTGGTCATTGCCCTTACCTGTGCAGCCGTGGCAGATAGCGTCTGCGCCCTCAGCCTTTGCGATTTCAACGATTCTCTTTGCGATGATGGGACGGGCAAAGGATGTGCCGAGAAGATATTCCTTCTCGTAAACTGCGCCTGCCTTGAGGGTGGGCCAGATATAATCTGTTACGAATTCATCCTGAAGATTTTCGATGTAAAGCTTGGAAGCACCTGTTTTGATAGCCTTTTCTTCAAGACCGTCAAGTTCTGTGCCCTGACCAACATCGCCCGAAACAGCGATAACTTCGCAGTTATTATAGTTTTCCTTGAGCCAGGGGATGATGATTGAGGTATCAAGACCGCCTGAATAGGCGAGAACAACTTTTTTGATTTCTTTCATGGGTATTATCTCCAATCTGTAAAATTTACTTTATGCATTGATTATACACCGAATATTCAAAAAATCAAGCGGTTTTTGAATATTTATGCAATTTTGGCGTAATTAACAAAAATTATTGCAAAATCGCCTTTTAACCGAGCAAAAGACCGACTTTTTTCTTTGCTTTTGTGAGAGTTCTGTTTGCAAAGTGAGAAGCTTTCTCTGCACCCTTTGCGGCGGTATCAAGCAGATACTGCTTGTCAGCCATAAGGCGCTTGTAGTTTTCCTGAACGGGGCGGAGCTCTTCGATAACCGCTTCGGCAACCTTAACCTTGAAATCACCGTAGCCCTTGCCCTCGAATTCCTTTTCGATTGCGGCATAGTCAAGCCCCGTGCAGCAGGAATAGATTGCCATGAGGTTGTTGATGCCGTCCTTGCCGTCAGCATAGCGCACGCATGCCTCGCTGTCAGTAACTGCAGACTTGAACTTTTTGAGGATAGCCTCGGGAGTGTCAAGCAACGAAACGGATGCCTTGGGGTTGGGATCGCTCTTGGACATTTTCTGTGTGGGATCCTGAAGGCTCATAACTCTTGCGCCAACCTTGCCGATGAAAGGCTCGGGGAGGGTGAATGTGTTGCCTCTGAGGGAGTTGAATCTTGTTGCGATGTCACGGGCAAGCTCAAGGTGCTGCTTCTGGTCGGCACCGATGGGAACGAAGTTTGCCTGATAAAGCAGGATATCAGCAGCCATAAGGACAGGATATGCAAACAGACCGACGTTAACGTTATCGGCATGCTTCTGCGATTTTTCTTTGAACTGAGTCATTCTTGAAGCTTCGCCGAACTGCGTGTAGCAATCAAGAATCCATGCAAGCTCTGCGTGGGCAGGCACCTGACTCTGGATGAAAACGATGCTCTGCTCGGGATCAAGACCGATTGAAAGCAGAATTGCATACATTTCAAGAATCTGCTGGCGGAGCTTTGCAGGCTCGGGGTGAATTGTGAGAGCGTGGAGATCGGCAACCGCATAAAGACAGTTGTAATCGTCGCTCATTGCTTTCCAGTTTTTGAGAGCGCCGAGATAGTTGCCCAGAGTGGGAACGGATGTGGGCTGAATCATGCTCAGAACTATCGGCTTACGCTCGGGAGCTGTGTTTTCCATATGTAAAATCCTCTCTTAATAGGTTTTTGCAACTTCGCCGAGAATCTTAACGCCCTTTGCAATGTCTTCATCGGAGGGGGTTGAGAAATTCAGGCGGACATAGTCGCAGGGGGCGTCGCCGTCGCAAAGAAATGCGTTGCCGGGAACAACCGAAACGCCTGCAGCGCTTGCTTTTTTAACAAATTCAAGCATATCAACGCCTTCGGGAAGCTTTGCCCATACAAAAAGACCACCTTCGGGGCGCTGATAATCAAGGAAGCCGCCAACCTCTTTATCGAGGCAGTCGCAAAGCAGGTTGAGCTTGCGGCGGTAGATATCCCTGATTTTATTGATATGGGCTTCGAAATCAAATTCTGTGAGCCACTTATAAACGATGAGCTGCGAGATGAGGGGAGTGTGAACATCCTGTGTCTGTTTGGCAACGGTGAATTTTGCAATGAGGGCTTCGTTGGCAACAACAAAACCGACTCTTACGCCGGGAGCAACAATCTTTGAGAATGAGCCTGAATAGATAACAAGACCGTCGGTGTCAAGGCTCTTGATTGCGGGCACGCTTTCGCCCGAAACTCTCAGGTCGCCGTAGGGATTATCCTCGAGGATAAGAACTCCGTATTTTTTGGCAAGCTCATAAACTGCCTTTCTCTTTTCAAATGACATTGTTGAGCCTGCGGGATTCTGGAAATTGGGGATTGTATAGATAAACTTGACGTTTTCTTCGGCTTTAAGCTTCTCTTCAAGGATTTCGAGATTCATGCCGTCTTTTTCAAGGGGCACGCCAACAAGCCTTGCACCGTGGCTTCTGAAGCAGTTGAGAGCGCCGATGAATGCAGGCTCTTCGCAGATGATGCAGTCGCCGTGGTTTATGAGGCAGTGGCAGGCAAGACTCATAACCTGCTGTGCACCGCTTGTTATGATGAGCTTATCGCTCTCGCCGTAAGCGCCGTAACGCTCCTTTGCAAGCTTTGAGAGGGTTTCAACAAGGGGACCGTAGCCCTCACTGATGCCGTACTGCAAAGCAAGAATCGGCTGGCTTTCAAGCACATCGTTAACTATCTTTTTAATGTCATCAACAGGAAATGCATCGGGGGCAGGATTGCCTGCGGCAAGGGGAATTGTGTTACCCGAGCTTTTGAGAATCTCTCTGATAATCGAGGGCTTCAGAGATGCAATTCCTGAAGAAAATTTGTAATCCATGGTATTTTCAGACCTTTCTGAAGAAAAAATAATAACAAATACATATTATAGCAGAGATTTCTGATGTTGTAAATAATCAAATAAAAACATTTGGAGAGTAAGTTGTTAACGGAATTATTTTGTGCTATAATAATCAGAATCAAACCAAAGTAAGAATCATCTGTTTATCAATAAATAATAATGACGGATTGAAGGAGATTTGGGATGAAAAAGAATTATGATGCGGTTTTATTTGATTTTGACGGCACCTTTGCCGATACGGGCGAGGGTATTTTTGAATCCGTGCAGTATGCTGTGGAGGCTCTCGGCTTCAGACCGCTGACGGATGAAACGCTTAAAAGATTTATCGGTCCGCCGATTTTCGATTCATTCAGGCGTGAGCTCGGTATCGACGATGCGCGGGCGGATTTTGCCGTTACAAAATACAGAGAAGCCTACGCCGAGAGCGGAATTCTGAAATTCAGGATTTATGACGGAATCCTCGATTTGCTCCGTGAGCTTAAGGATAACGGAATAAAAATCGGAATTGCCAGCGCAAAGCCTCAGAAATTCATAATCAGAATCGTTGCCCACCTCGGACTTGAGGATTATTTTGATTATATTTCCGCGCCTGCCGATGATAAGGCTGACCAGAGCAAGGTAAGACTCATCACCAAAGCTGCCGAGGCTCTCAAGGCAGAGAAATCAAGGGTGCTTATGGTCGGTGACAGGCATTTTGATATAAACGGTGCCAACGGAGCAGGCGTGAGCAGCGTCGGCGTAACCTTCGGCTACGGCAGCGAAGAAGAGCTGCGCTCAGCAGGCGCAACCTTTATCGCCCGTAATGTTGCCGAGGTAAGAGATATTATTTTTCGCTGATTCTTGTTTTGCGTGCCGATTCTGCGGCGGCAACCCAGAAAATGAAGAAAAGAACAAGTGCAGCAATCATAAGGATTGTTATAACACATCCGCCGTCCTTCAGCGTTTCAAGGAGCGCTGAGGGATTTTTTATGCCGTTGAAAAGGGTGATTAAATCCATGCGCTTGTTGTAGCTTGCGGTAAAATAGATAACTGCGGTTGCGCCGAAATATGAGGGAGTTGCAATTCTGCAGAAATCGTCAATATGCTTTTTAACAGGAATCGGCAGACCTCTTGCAACGCAGTTTTTCTTTGCGATAATTGCGCAGGGAATAAGTGCAACTGCGCAGAGCACTGCGGCAATGATAATCTGAATCATATCTTCTTCGTCGGACCAGCCTCTTATGGCAATCCATTCGGAGATTCTGCCGCCGAGAGGTCTTGAAAGAGTGAGCACAAAGGTGAAAACAAAGGTCAGAACAGCGTTATAAGCTGCGCGGAGCTTATCGTTTGCAATAACGGGCTCATACTCAAATCTTCCCTCGCTGCCTGTAATACTTTCGGGCAGGCAGATAAGAAGAAGCATTATACCGAAGCCGAGCAGGAAGCCCGTGAAGAATTCCCAGAGCGACCAGCCGCAATTGTTGATGAATGCAGGTGCGTTGACGCTTGCAAAAAATCCTCTGTCCGAATCGAGAATAAGGAAAACATCCGCTGCGGTAATGGCGATTGCGCAGATAAAATTGATTGCGGTTGAAATGAAAAACGTTACCTTGTCTTTAAGCAAAACAAGGGCAGTAAGTGATGAAATAAGAGCTGCGGCAGCGCTTGAAATAACCTTGATGCTTGTGAAATAGTTTCTGCCGAAAGGAACCTTTTTTGCCCAGGCATCGTCGGCAAAATGGGTCAGATAAGCCTTTAACGGCGAGCCGTCGATTCCTCTGTCGGCAAGACCCTGCCTGAAGCCCTCAACGGCTTCTGCGTTGATAAGTGGGAGAATATAATGCGCTGCAAATGCCTGCATGGCAAGCATTGCAACATAATAAACGGCAATAAGCGTTATGTAGTTTTTGAGCTTGTATTCACGCTTAGAGAAAAGCGAGCCGAGGAAAAGCGCAAAAAGAGGCATCCATCCGAAACCGAGAAGCAGCATGATTGCAAGACCGCTGAATGGGCTGATTTCGATTGTTCTTTCGATTTCTTCGCCCGTAAAAACGGCGGAGCTGCCGAGGTAGCCGCCCATCTGGCTGTTGAGAGTGCCCCAGCCGCCGTTGGTTATGCCCAGAAGGATAACGGCAATCGGGATGGCTTCGTAGCTCATTTTTTTGCGGTTTCCGAAAAAGGCGAAAATGAAAAGCATCATTGCAACGCCAACCGCAAACATGCCCCACATTGAGCCCCAGCCGTGGTCACCTCTGACACGCCACATGAAACCGGTCATAATTGAAAACGCAATCAGCATGAGGGTTTTCGTTGAAGCGGAGAGCTTTTTAACTGATAAATCGGTCATTTTGTTTCCTCCTGTATATTCATACATTTATTTTATATCAAATTTTTCCGCTATGCAATATATAATCCTAATTTCTCTTAACGGAGTTTGCATATTCCGAGGGTGACATCCCCGAAACACGTCTGAAAACGGTTGTGAAATATTGCTGAGTGTTGAAGCCGAGTTTTTCGGCAATTTCGGTAAAATTCAGGTCACTTTCGCGGATAAGCTGCTTTGCCGCATCAATTTTGAGCCTTGTGAAATGCTCCATGATTCCGCAGTTCATGTTGGCATGGAAAAGACGCTTGATAACTGCGGCGGAAACTCCGAATTCCTTGCGGATATCCTCAAACTGCAAGCGTTTTTCAAGGTTGTTTTCGAGAAATTCGCATATTTTCAGAATCAGAGAGCTGTTGACTGCTTTTGGCGGCGGCGCCTGCTTTTTGTTGCCTCTGATGAGCTGAATCAGAAGCTGCTCAAGGTAAATGCGAATCATTTGCTCGCTGCCGAATTCCGAAGAGGAGGCTTTTTGCATAGCCCTTGTGTAAGATGCTCCGAGCGGAGTTGAAAACGCATCGGTTGCCTCTTCGATGATTCTGCCCATGAGCGTTTTTTCTTCGGCAGAGCAGGTGATAACAATGCCTGCAATGTTCATCAGCTCAGGGCACGCACAGTCAAACGAAAGGATAACCGAGTTTGCGGCGCTTGTACCGTCGCAGCGGATTTTGTGGAATTCGTTTGGCTTGTGAATATACATCTGCCCTACCTGCAGCGTCAGCTCCCTTGCGCCTGCGGTTATAACAAGGCTCTTTTTATCGGCGTAAACTATTTCCCAGAAATTATGGAATTCACCCGAATAGGCAAAATCCTTGGCGTATTCAAAATAATGGATTGTGTAAATGCCGTCTATAACGAGCGGAGAATCAAGCTCTGTTCTGACATAGTCCATGCGCTCACCCCTTTATTATTTTTTTGTGCGATATGTTTATTATAAACCCTGATGTATAAAAATGCAACAAAATATGAGCCGAAATTATAAACATATCAGCTGATATCGAAAGAATGTTGAGAAATAATGTGCTAAAATGATAAACGGAATAAAGATTAGTGAATAATTGAGGGGGATTTAAATGATTCAGTTCGGAACAGGCGGCTGGAGAGCGGTTATCGGTTATGATTTTACCTGCGATAATATCCGACTTGTTGCCGCAGGCATTCTGAAGCTTGCAAGGGAGCAGGGCAAAACCGATAAGCCGATAATCATCGGCTATGACCGACGTTTTCTTTCAGACAGCGCAGCAAAATGGGTTGCAGAGGTGCTCGCTGCAGGCGGCATTGAGGTCTGGTTTCTCAACCGTTCCGCACCTACTCCGCTTATCATGCACACCGTAAAAGACAAAGGTTTTTATTTCGGTATAGAAATTACCGCGAGCCATAATCCTTCAAGTTATAACGGTATAAAGCTCATAGTTGATGAGGGCAGGGATGCTCCTCTTGAAACAACACAGCGTCTGGAGCAGCTTATTGCGGAAACTGATAATGTTGAATTCGTTGAATTTGACCAAGCCGTTGCAGACGGCAGAATTGTTTATCAGCGCAATCCTTTCAATAAATTTATCGATGATATCCTTGATTTGCTTGATGTTGCGGCTCTGCGTGAAAGAGGTCTGAGAGTGCTTTTTGATACAATGCACGGCTCGGGTACATATCCGCTGCAGGTAATTTTCCATACCGCACGCTGCACAATTGATACAATTAATCTTAACAAAGATGCCTATTTCGGCGGCATGATGCCTGCACCTACGGAGCAGACTCTGAGTGCTCTGAGCGATGCCGTAATCAAAGAGGGCTACGACCTCGGCATTGCGATGGACGGTGACGGTGACCGTCTCGGAATCATTGACAGCAACGGAAAATATATCGGGGCAAACGAGATTCTCTGTATGCTTTACTACTATCTCGTTAAGTATAAGGGCTGGACAGGTCCCGTTGTGCGCAACCTTGCGACAACTCATATGCTTGATAAAATTGCGGAAAGCTTCGGCGAAAAATGCTACGAAGTGCCTGTTGGCTTCAAGTATATTTCATCCAAAATCGATGAGGTTGATGCCGTGCTCGGCGGCGAATCCTCGGGCGGTCTTACCGTAAGAGGACATATTCACGGCAAGGACTCTATTTATGCTGCATCGCTTTTTGCTGAAATGGTGAGCGTTACGGGCAAATCTCCCACACAGATTATGAACGAGCTTGAAGCGGATTTCGGCAAATTTGAAATGGTTGAGGATAACCTGCGTTTTGCGCCCGAATATAAGAGCGTAATCGAAAACATAATTATGGTTGAAAAGAAGCTCCCCGATTTCGGCGTTGAAATCGAAAAGGTTAACTATGAGGACGGCTGCAAGGTTTATTTTGCAGACGGAAGTTTTGTAATCTGCCGCTTCTCGGGTACAGAGCCGCTGCTGCGCATTTTTGCAGAGAGCAGCACAAAAGAAGCCGCAGCAAAATACATTGCGGCTTTCAGGGATTTTCTTGAGATTTGATTTAAGGGCAGGGGCTTGCTCCTGCCGTTTTTTAGTGAATAATTGAGAGTGAATAGTTAAGGATAGGCTACACCTATGACCGATTATATATTTGTTGTGTTCGTGCGTAGGGGCGATTCACGAATCGCCCGTTTGATTAAAGAAGAAAGAATATTGAATAAATAATAAAGAGTAAATTTCAAGGCAGGGCGGGACACTCTTATCTCGCCGCTTGTTTTTCGGGAGGATGATATCCGCCCATACCCGAAGGTGCCGTCAGAAACACATTGTAAACTCTGCTTTACATGGCATTTCCGCAAGCTGTAAAGTCGGATTGGTTGATATCGCTGTTTGTTTGTATTATAATCGGTTCATCAAAACAAAGGAGGACAAAAATGGGTACATCCGTTTTGCTGATTTTTATTGCCCCGATAATGATTTTTTATCTAATTTTCGGCAATTTGTTTGCTGCTGCAACAGGTGAAAAAACAGAGGTTGCTTTGCCTTATGACGAGGCGAAAGGAATTGTCTGGGAATACGAAGCCGATGAGGATTATTATGTGAATCTTATTGAAACAAGAATCGAGGGAGATGAGCAGATTTTTGTTTTTCAGGATTGCAAGTCAAACACCGATGCCGAGTTTGTCGGCGGTATGATGGATTTGGTTTTTACCGATAAAAACGGAAATCAGAAGAAATACTATGCCTGCTCCGATAACGGCTATGCAGGTCCGCTCATCTATGAAGAGGATGAATGTCTTGTAACGGAATACACCGTTACGGCGAAATATCCGAGGGAAGAGCTTGCCTGGAGAGCAACGCAGGAATCGGACAGCGTTCTTATTCAGCCCCTTTCGCATGATATAACGGTAACTTTTACTATCGTCTATACTCCTGCGAACCGCTTGTATGACAACGTATTGTTCTCACAATATAAATTCACTCCGATGTTTTATTACACAAACGAGGAAGAGCATCTGATTGAATCGGTTGCGGTCAGATACAAGGTTTCAGACGGCAAGCTTGTAATCGACAAGGAATCGCATTATGTTCCGCATCCGCCTGCAGCAGAAAATCCGACAGAACCGTAAAATAATATTACAAAACGAGAAAAGCCACACCGAGCGGTGTGGCTTTTGAATTATCTGTTGTTGATAAGCTTTGTGAGTTCAACGGGGTCAACGATTTTGCCGTCCTTATAAACTCTCATGTTGCCCGAAGCGATTTCGTCAATAAGAATAACTTCGTCATTGTTATAGCCGAATTCAAACTTGATATCCCAGAGGTCAAGACCGATTGATTTGAGGTCATCGGCAACAATCTTTGTGATAGCAAGAGTCTGAGCCTTCATGCTTTCAAACATTTCGGGGCTCATAATACCGAGCGCTGCAAGGCCTTCGCCTGTAACAAGGGGAACGCCGAGAGCATCGTTTTTGAATGTGCATTCAACATAGCCGCCTTCAAGGGGTGTGCCGTCTGCGATGTATTCGCCGTATCTGCGGATGAAGCTGCCTGTTGCAACAAGGCGGCAGATAACTTCAAGACCGTGACCGAAAACCTTGCCGGGAAGAACTTCCATTGTTGCGTTTTCAACATCAGCGCTTACATAGTGAGTTTTGATGCCGGCATTCTTGAGGAGTTCAAAATAGTGTACGGAAGAAATAAGGTTTGCCTTGCCGATGCCTTCGATTGTAAGGCCAACGCTGTTTTCACCGGGATCAAAAACGCCGTCTTTGCCTGTGCAATCATCCTTGAACTTGAGCATAACGTTGCCGTTGTCAAGTGAATAAACGTCTTTTGTTTTGCCTTCGTAAATCTTTTTCATTTTGCAACACTCCTTAACGTGAATGTAATTTAACATCCTTACTTTATCACAAAAATTTTGATTTGTATAGTTTTTTTTGCAAATTTTTTTGACCGAAAAAGGATTTTTTGACAAATCACAAAAATGCATAAAAATTCATAAGACGATATATAAAAAATGACAAAAATGTATGCAAGAGTGTGAAAAAGCGGTTGACCCGGATTTTTAAAATATACACAGAAAGCTGCAGTTCAGTGAATCTGAACCGCAGCTTTTGCTATTATGTTATAAAAAATTATGAAAAAGGAGAAAAGGCAAATGAACTACGGATATATAAGGGTTTCAAGCAGGGATCAGAATATTGACCGTCAGCTTGAAGCTGTAAAAAAGATGGATCTTAAGGAAAAAAGTATTTTTATTGATAAGCAGTCAGGCAAGGACTTCAACAGACCCCAGTATGAAAAAATGGTCAAGAAGCTTAGAAAGGGTGACCTTGTAATTGTTAAATCAATTGACAGGCTGGGGCGAAACTATGATGAAATTCTTGAGCAATGGCGAATAATAACCAAAATCAAAAAAGCAGATATATTTGTAATTGATTTCCCTTTGCTTGATACAAGAGAAAAAGACGGAGATCTGACAAGTGTTTTTATTGCCGACCTTGTTTTGCAGATTCTTTCTTATGTTGCTCAAACAGAAAGGGAATTTATAAAACAAAGGCAGGCGGAAGGCATAGCCTGCGCCAAAAGCAGGGGAGTCAAATTCGGAAGAACCGCAAAAGATTTGCCGGAAAATTTTGAAAGCGCAAAAAGCAGTTTTCTTGTGGGAGAGCTTTCTGTCCGCAAAGCGGCAGCTGTGTGCAACATGAGCCCGTCAACTTTCTACAGGAAATGTTGTAATATGGTAAATGTTTAACTATATGGAAAAATATTCAAAAAAATTGTCCTGAAATGTAGACTTTTGGAAACACTTACCCCTTTTATATTTATAAATATACTATATAATAGCACACTTGTTTCCAAAAGTCTGCTTTATGAAACACTGCATACTGTTTCTTGGATGAAAAACAACACAAAATGGAGGAAGAAAAGTGGATCACAGATACGAAGAGCTTGAAAAAAAGATAAAAGCGTATGTTGTTGATAACGTTGTTATGAAGCAGCTTTCAGATGATGAGCTGAAAGAGAAAATCGATAATATCACCCAGCAGTTCTGCAAAGATATTTATTTACCCATTGCTGTTAAGGCACAGATTGCAGAGGGTGTTTTCGATTCAATCAGAGGCTTTGGTCTTCTTGACAGTATTCTGAAAGATGATTCCATAACAGAAGTTATGATAAACGGCGAAAATAATGTTTTCATCGAAAAAGCAGGTAAGCTTATCAAAGAAGAACGCCGCTTTGAATCCGAAAAGCAGCTTACGGATATTATTCAGCGAATCGTTGGACTCGCCGGCAGAGAAGTCAACCAGGCGAATCCCATTGTTGATACCCGTTTGCCTGACGGCTCCCGTGTTAACGTTGTTCTTCCGCCCATTGCGCTGTGCGGACCGACTGTTACAATCCGTAAATTCTCCAAAACTCCGATGACGATTCAGCAGCTTATCAAGTTCGGCTCAATAACGCAGGAGATTGCGGACAAGCTGGAAATTCTTGTTAAAGCAAAATACAACATTTTTATCAGCGGCGGTACGGGCTCAGGTAAAACAACCTTCCTTAACGCCCTTTCAAACTACATTCCCAAGGATGAACGTGTTATTACCATTGAGGACTCGGCGGAACTCCAGATTGTTAATATAGATAACCTTGTAAGCCTTGAAACAAGAAACGCAAATGCTTCGGGCTCGGGTGCAATAACAATCAGAGACCTCATCAAATCTTCGCTGAGAATGCGTCCTGAAAGAATTGTAGTCGGCGAAGTCAGAGGCGGTGAAGCTCTGGATATGCTTCAGGCTATGAATACCGGCCATGACGGCTCGCTTTCAACAGGCCACGCAAACTCCGTTAAAGATATGCTCAGCCGTCTTGAAACAATGGTTCTTCAGGGAGCTGACGGCCTTCCGCTTGAGGCTATCAGGCAACAGATTGCATCGGCGGTTGATATCATCATTCACCTTTCAAGGCTCAGAGATCATTCAAGAAAAACCATGGAAATCTGTGAGGTTGTGGGATATAAGAACGGTGAAATCATGCTTAATCCCCTTTATGTTTTTGAAGAGGACGAAAATTCAACCCTTGAAAAGGTTTCGGGCGGACTCAAGCGAACTGAAAATCCGCTTATCAATGATTTCAAGCTTAAGCTGATGGGCTATCATCAGGAAATTTGAGGAGGGTAATCAATGGGGCTTTTTAAAAAGAAAAACAAGCCGGAGCCGGAGCCCGAGTTTTTATATTCGGCTATCAATACTTCGGTTTACAACTACGGCGTTTATTACATGAAGAAGAAAGAAAAGCTTCTTTATTTTGCGCTTGCTTTTGCGGTCGGTGCTTTCGTAGGCTACATATTCTACGGCGGTATCGGTCAGGACGCATACGGACCGACAATGATAACCTACATATGCAACGTTGTTATTTCGGCAATTGCGGGTTTCCTTTTCGGCAGAGCTTTTCTCCCGATAAGAGCAGATCAGATAATAAAGAGCAGAAAGAATCAGTTGCGCACACAGTTTATTTCGCTGCTCGATTCGCTTTCAACCTCAATTGCGGCAGGTAAAAATGTTCCTCAGGCTTTTGAAGCCTCACGAGAAGATCTTGCAGTTCAGTTTTCCGAGGATTCCTATATAATCGGTGAACTTGATGTTATCATTGAGGGTCTTCGCAACAGCGTTCCGATTGAAGATATGCTTGCTGATTTCGGCAGAAGAAGCCGCATAAAGGATATTGAAAACTTCGGCAAGGTTTTTGAAACATCCTATCGCAGAGGTGCCAACATGAAAGATGTTATCCGTAACACTCATGATATTCTCTGCAAAAAAATTCTTATTGAAGCTGAAATTGAAACCAAAATCACTTCGAGCAAGAACGAGCTCTATATTATGCTTGTTATGCCTGTCGGACTTATTGCAATGCTGAAATTCTCTGACGGCGGATTTGCCGATAACTTTGTATCTCCCACGGGTCTGATTTCAACAACAATTGCCATCGGTCTTTTTGTTGCGGCATTCTTTGTTGGAAGAGCAGTTATGAAAATCGAGGTGTAAGCTATGTTAGTTACAATTTTTGTTCTTGTTATAGCAACTCTTGCTACCGCAGCGTTTATTTTCCTGCTTGCAACCTCCTCGGCGTATGACCCGCTTATTGAGCCGCTGGATGAAAAAAGCTTTCCGCTTAAATTTTTATACGGCGCAGGCTTCAAGCTGCTTGAAATGGCAAATTTCAAATATACAAGCAAGGGCGCAATAAAACTCCGCAGAGAAGCGGTTATCCTTTACGGTGAAAAATACGGCGATTATTATCTGCGTGTTTTCTATGCCCAGCGTTTCTCACTTGCAATGGCAGTTTTTGTTGTTATGGCACTTTTAAGTTGCTTCATGGAAACCGATTCGGTTCTCATTATGTTTGCGCTTTCTGCAGTTGTGGCTTTTGTTGTTTATTATTATTTCATGACTCAGGCTCATGAAACAATCAAAAAACTCAGCAAAAGATATATCAGCGAATTCCCCTCAATTGTTTCCACTCTTGCTCTTCTGGTTAATGCAGGTATGGTGCTCAGAGAAGCATGGGACCTTGTTGCAAACAGCGATAACACCGAAATGCATGAGCAGATGAAAAAAGTTACCGAGGACAGAAATAACGGTATGGCTGAAGCTGATGCCTTCAGCGCAATGGCAAGACGTTGTGCAACACCTGAAATTTCTAAATTTGTTTCCATGGTTATTCAGGGTCTTGATAAGGGAAGCAGTGACCTTGCGTTTACTCTTAAAGAGCAATCCGACGAAATGTGGGAGCTCAAGCAGCAGAAGCTGCTTCAGGAGGGCGAAAAAGCATCGGGCAAGCTGCTTATTCCCATTCTTGTTATGTTTATCGGTATTCTCATAATGATCATGTTACCGATTATGAGCAATCTTTGATTGATTTTCGTGCCGCAGGGGCGGCTTGAAAATAAAAATAATACCTGTTGCGGAGAAATGCGGATGGCATCTCCGCCATGAGGTTGAATTGTTGTTATAAGGAGGTGAAAAGAAATGCAGGATTTTCAGAATTTCCTCATCGCAAAGTATGTTGAGGCAAAAATGAAGATGGACAGTTTCCTTAAGAATGAAAAGGGTGAGGCTAACATTATCGCCGTTATCCTTATTCTTGCTATCGTTATCGCTCTCGTAGTTATCTTCAGAAAGAGTATCACTAAGATGGTCAACCAGATCTGGAGTGAAATTGCAGGCAGTTTGGGCGAAGCAACAGGTGGTACTGATGGTATGCAGGGCCTTTAATTAAGCATTCTATCTGTTTCCTCCCCGCCTTGTGCGGGGAGGAATATCCCCCTCCGCGACAACTGTTTTTTCATCGGAAATATGAGGAGATTTTACAATGATTTATTTGTTATACGCCGCATCGGCGCTTATCGGCACGGCTCTTGTCTGGGTTGCGCTTAAGGCCTTCGGCGTTTGTGATATGAAGCCTGCTCCTGCAGGTGAAGAGGAGAGCAAAAAGGAATTTGTTCCCTACGACAAAACGCAGACAATAATCATCCTTCTTGCGTTTGCTTTTGCTGCGTTTGCAATTGCTGCGGCAATCGGCAAGCACACTGTTAACTTTAATGCAGCGGCAGCTCCCGTTAATGAAGCTGTTGTTTTTCTCGGCAGAACGGGACGTGAAATAACATCCTACTTCAAGCTTTTTTATGTGTTCGTGATAATTGCGGCAAGCGCATTTATCGATTTCAAAAAGAAAATAATTCCCAACAAGCTCGTGCTTATCGGTCTTGCTCTCAGAGCGCTGACCTATCTGCTTGAGTTCTGGTGGTGCAGAAATATAATAAAAGACCTGTTCATCAGCGACCTTATCGGTTTCGGTCTCGGATTCGGAATTCTTTTTATTGCGGGTCTTGTTTCAAGAGGAGCGGTTGGTTTCGGTGATGCGAAGCTTTTTGCGGTGATAGGCTTTTCAGCCAGCTCGCTTGCGACCTTCGGCACCTTGCTTTTCAGCCTTATTGCGTCATCGGTTGCAGGAATTTTCCTGCTTATAAAATACCGTGACAAAAAACGAGCTTTCCCGTTTGCCCCATTTATCCTTATTGGATATTCGGCGGTTATGCTGATGGGTAACTTTTAAAATTGAGGAGCGGTTAATATGAAAAACAAAACAATTGTATGTATAGTTCTTGTTGTTGCGGTTGCGCTTGCGTGGTATATGGGACTTTCAACCGTTTCATCGGATTCCAACGGATATGAGAACCATCTTAATGCGGGCAAAAGCTTTGAAAAAGAGCAGCTTTACAGAAAAGCAATTGCTGAATATGAAATTGCGCTTACATATGAGGACTCGCTTGACCTGCGAATCAAAATTGTTGAAATGAACAAGAAGGCTATTGAAAACGGTGAGCTTTCGAGCGACGGTAATCTTGTTTCAATGCTTCTTGATACAATGTCTGTTTACAGAAAAGACCCCAAGGCTTATGAAGCGGCCTGCAACTATTTCTATTCAGTAACCGATTATGATGAGCTTTCAAACGCTCTTCTTGCTGCACAGGGTAATGAGGTTTCCTCAAAGGCTCTTGACGATGTGAAAGCAAAAGTCCGTTATCTTTACGAAAGACAGCATGCAACATATTCGGATTATATTGACCTGACCAACGGCTATTATGTTATTCAGGAGCTCGGCAACCACTATTCAGTTACGGAATCATTTGCAACTGTTCTCAGCGGCTGCGATTTCATTGCTCCGTATTCGGCAGACGGTCACACCGTTGCAAAGAAGAACAATAAGGTATTTATATTAAGCTCTGACGGAGTAAGACAGAAATATCTGCCCGATAATATCGAATCAAGCAGCGGCATTGCTGAAGGCAATATTGCATGCAGAATCGGCGATAAATATGCTTATTATAACAATCAGGGTGAAAAGGTTTCCAAGGATTATGCTTATGCAGGCAGATTCAGCTACGGTGTTGCTGCAGTTCAGGAAACGAGCGGCAAGTGGATTCTTATCAACAAAAAATTCCAGCCTCTTTCAAACACTACTTATGAAGATATCAAGCTTAATACTGCAGAGGAATGCGTTTCGGGCGGCATGATTCTTGCAAAGAGCGGCGGCAAATACAGCATTATCAATGTCAGCTATAATGCCGATAAGCCTGAGGCGGTAAGCATTACCGCAAACAACAGCTTCAAGTGCGATGACTGTAAGCTCCCGATTGATGCTGCAACAGGCTCCAACAAGGGTCAGGTATGGTTTGCGTTCAAGCTTAATAATAAATGGGGCTATGCAGATGCAAGCGGCAAAACCATGATCGAGCCCAAGTTTGCCGATGCAAAATCTTTCTCCAACGGATTTGCAGCGGTCAGCGATGGCGAAAAATGGGATTTCATCAATGAAAGCGGTACTGTTGTGCTTGACCTTAACCTTGTTAATGCAGGCTATTTCAATTCAGATGGCGTTTGCCTTGTAAAATTCGATAACGGATACTGGGTATATATCAGAATGTATTTCTGGAATATCTGATTTGTACTTCTGTGAGGAGTTTTTATGAGTATAAAAGAATTTACAAAAAAAGAAAGCGGTTCAACTGTGGTTGAGGCTTCAATAGTGGTTCCGATTGTTCTTATGGTTATTTTTGTAATGATGTATCTTGGTTTTATTATGTATCAGCAAACGTCGTTGCAGGTTATCGCAAACGAAACCGCATCCAGTGCAGGTCAGATTTATTCAACTTATACCAAGGATCCTTTTATTGGTTTTGTTACCCCTAAACAGTTGAGTGATACAGAATATTACAGAACAATTTCAAATGCGATAGGAAGCTTGGGAGAGGCTCACGGTAAGCTCGAGTCTTCAGTTGAAACCAAGGCAGGCTGGTATTCGCGCTACCGTCTTAAATCAAGCAGACTATATAAAGAAAGTGCCGGAATGACAATCAACACCGATTTTGAAAAGGTTCCCGGTTCAATAATGCAAAAATCCGTTGTTGTAACAATCAGAGCTACTTACGATTTGCCGTTTATAAGGTTTTTCGGGATCGTTGATTCCAGAATCGAAGTTGAGGCTGTCGGCAGAGCACAGTGCTTTGATATTCTTGATACGGGCAGCACAGCCTCCGTTGTATCAAATCTTATTGACGAAACTTTTGATTCGACGGCGAAAAGCGTTTCGGATGTTGTTGATGCAATCAAAGATTTCTACAACAAATATTTTGGTCAGTTTTAAGAAAGGGATGGCAGAGTGAAAAATAATCAAAATAAATCCTCCGGTATTATCACTGTTATGGTTTCGCTTCTTCTGATTCCGCTCCTTTCTTTCGGAACATTGATAATGGAAATGGGCAGGTTTGTCAGCGCAAGGCAGACTCTTGCCGATGCACAGATAACAGCGTCCATGTCTGTTCTTGCGAATTTCAACACCTATCTTTTTGACCGATTCGGTATCCTCGCAATCGATCCTGACGGAACACAGGCAGAAACTTACAGTTCAATGCTCCGCTATAATTCTGACGCAGAAGGCGGAAACACATCGAAGCTTTATAACCTCGACAGCAACATTAAATATGAATCGATTTATAATCTTTCGGATTATGATGTTTTAAAAAGACAGATTCTTGAATACGCCAAATATTCGGTTCCTTATGAAATTTTATCAAACAAGCTTGACCTGGGAAGCTTATTTGATCCTATAACAAATTTGGCAGATAAGGCCAAGGATTTCATAAATAACCTTATAGATGAAACAGACGAAAGCGTAACCACATTGGATAAGGCTTTCTATTCTATAGGCAGAGCAGAGTACAGGGCGTTTGAAATCAACACCTATTTTGGTCAGGATTACAGCAAAAAAGACTATGCTCATGATGATATTTTGTCAGATTATATCAGGGATTCTGATACGAGTGACGGCAACGGTGCAATCCCCAATAACGGAACACCGCCTGATTATTCTAAACTTACGGGCTATGAAGGAAGATATGCGGCATATGTAAAAGCTATTGACGATAAGAGAGACTTCCTTGCGAATAACCCCGATCCCAAACCTACCTATGATAAAGCGGTTGCAATCAAAGTCGGAAGTACAGGCACAGTCAGCAAAGATGATCTGTATAAAGCGGCCGTTATGAAATTTCTTGAGAACGATAATAACAAGCCGACAGAGGATAATCCGGACGGCGCATCAATAAACGGAAGATACAGTCTTTCTCCTACAAAGTATACTTTTTCCGTAACTCCGGGTTACAGGGATGATGCGTATAATCTCAAGACAGGAGAAGTAAGCATTCCTGAAAAAAGCGGCACGAGCAATGAAACGGTTTATCTCACGGATGCGATTGATGCTCTGTGGCCCAACTCTCCCGCGCCGACAAATTATTATGAATTGGAATATTATGCAGATGTAAGTGGATATGACTCAACATCATCGGATTCATATATTTCCAGTTATAACAGTGATCTTAAAACAAAAGGCAAAGCGATCGCTAAACAATCGCTTGTAAGCAAATTGAATCAGGAGTGCATTAACTATAACAATGCGCTTGCAGGTCATAACAGTTCAATAAATTCCAAAGCTGTCGAGTATGTTACCGACCTTCAAAAAGCAAAGTCACTTTTTGAAGATTATGCAGCAGCTCTTGAAATTGCGGCCGGCGCCGGAGAAAATGGCAAAGGCACAATCCATACTGCAAAAGATGAATATAAGGATAATGTTGATCTTGAAGGTAAAGACAGTTCAGGCAAACAAGTGTCAGATGCTGAATCGCTTGGTTCAAACTCAAGCGAGGTTGAAAAAAATCTCGATGCCGTTATCAGTGATTTCAAATCGAAGGCAACCGCAGCGAGAAGCACGGCAGCATTTTTGGGTACACTTATAAGCAATGTTTCAACTACAGACGGATCAAAAATAACATACCGTAGCCATAATTCCGATACGGGAATCGATACGGTTAACGGCGGCATTCAGGTTGGCATATCTAATGATAAGCTCAAAGGAAGAGTCAGCCGAGATTTCACGCTTATAGACACTCTTTATAATACAGAGGTAATTAAGGTTGATGAAAGTTCAACAGAAGGAGATGAAAATAAATCCAACTGTGATGAGTTGAGCGATATCGTGGGTGATTCCGGTTCCCAACTTGATATAGGTAATTTATGGAAAGCTGCCAAAAAAGTTCTTGAAATCCTGAATCCTGTACCGTCGCCTTATGACAGCTCGTATTGCATGACCCTGAGTGAACATTCAATCGGCAAGCTTATAAAAGAGCTTGATCAGGCAGAAGGAAGATATAATGCCGGTGATAAAAGCTATGTTGACAACCTTACGGGTAAGGTTACCAGCGATGCAGAACTTGGTGAGTTTTACGATTCAATTGTTGGAGCGGACAATGAATTGCTTGGAAGCGGCTCATCGGATTTTCAAAGTAAAACGGAATCTCTTTTTGGAGAGGAAGGAAAAACAGAGGGAATCTATAATGAAGCAGATGAAAACAAGAGCACCGGTCTCGGAAAACTCATAAAGAAAATCAAAAAGCTGATTCAAACAATCAGGGAAGCGGTTGAGGCTATTACAGGATTAATTTCCAGCATAGCAAGCGTTGTTGCTGATATTGTAACTCAAACCTATCATGCGCTTCTTATAAACACATACATTACTCAGAAGTTTCCGAGCCGAATGAATTCGGCAATTGAAGGGGCGACCCTTGTTCCTCCAGATACCGAAAGCTTGGATGGCGAATCCTATTTCAGCAGTTGCTGTATAGAATACTGCCTTTGGGGCGATAATAGCGAAAAAAACAACCAGATAAAAACCTTCTGGCTTCTTTTCGGAATTCGAGCTGTTGTTAACTGCGTTCAGATTCTGATGGATTCTCAGGCAATGTCGCTTGTATCTTCGTGCAATCTTTTTGCACCGCTTATGTTTATCGCAATGCTTTATCTCGAAACAAACATCGATATGAACTATCTTGTTGTTATCGGAGAAAAGGTTCCTTTCTGGAAAAAGGATATACACCTTTCGGCAGAGGGTCTTGCAAAGATTTTGTCTGAAATAGGTGACTTTGATTCAACCAAGGTTTGGGTTGCTTCAAGCGGAAACGGAAAAAGATATCATAAGGACGAAACTTGCCATATGATCCAGATAAACCCCAACGGAGTAGGACTTACAAAAAAAACGATCAGCGAAGCAGTTAATGAGAACTATACGCCGTGTAAGGTTTGCAACCCGAAAACAGAAAGTGAACCGAGCGAAGACGATAAAAAGAACGGATATGTTCCGCTGGATTATGACCAGTATCTGTATATTCTTTTGCTGTTCGTAGGCATGAATAAAAAGCTGACGAATGTGGCAAACCTTATGCAGCTTGAAACAAGATACTATGAATCTAAGAAAAACAGCGGAACGGCAACATTCATGATTAAAGATGCTTCAACATATATCCGCTCTGAAGTCAAGGCGTCTTATAAAACCATGCTTCCTATGTTCTCGCTTGGCTCGTCAGGAAACTCCTTCCCCGAGCTTTACGGCTTGGAATATGTCGGATATTAAGGAGGGCGTGTGATGAAAAAGTTTAAAAACGAAAACGGCGTTTTGGTCGTTGAAGCATCCATAGTTCTCTTTTTCCTGATCTTTTTTATGCTGTTCATATGGAATTTTGCAGGTGTTTTTGCAACGCAGAATGCAGTATCTCACGCAGCTACGCAAACGGTTCAGTCAATTGCGGCAGATAATATGGTAAAAGAGCTTACGAATTCAAAGAATACCGAAACCGTCGGGATGGTTGATAACGTTGCATCAGTATTAAATCCTTTTCTGAACCTTTTCGGATTCGATGGAATTTCTTCAGACTTGCTTAAAACATATCACCAGTCATCAGCGTCGCAACAGCAAAAAACCTTTGAAAAGTTGTTTTATTATTATTTGACAGGCGAAACTGAAAAAGAAAGTTTGAAAAAAATGCATATTGACAGTGTAGTGATAAATCTTGACGGAAACGCCGCGAAAAACGGAACCGTCAAAGCAGAAATAATCTATGTTGTCAATCTTCGGTTCGGTGTTTTCGGATTCAAGAATGTCAAGCTTACAAAGTATGCATCGTGTAACCTTTTCGGTTATTCAGGAAACTAATTGAAAGATGTCAGAGGCCTGTTTTTCAGGCTTCCGACCAAAGAAAAAATGAAAAAAATCACAAACAAAGACCGTATCATAGCTTTGATACTGATAATCTGCATCATTGTTCCCTCGGTATTTCTGATATTTCTTTTTTCTCCCAACAAAAGAGAAATAAAAGTGCCGGGCAATGTTGCTTTAACGGTCGACGGAACAAAACTTACAATCGGTTTTTACAATTATTTTTACACTTCGTCATCTTCTCCGGAAGTTATGGTGAAGCTTGAAAATGAATATCCCGGTTTCGATTCCGAGTTGCCGCTGTCAGCGCAGATATATGATGAGAAAAGCGGAAAAACCTGGGCTATGTATATCGATGAGATTGTTCAGGAACAAATCCGTTCCCTTGTTTATGCATATAACCGAGGAGTGGAGGCAGGGCTGACACTTTTTGATGAACAACAGGCAAGGGTGGATGCCAATCTTGCATCCATCCGTGCAGAAGCATCAAAATTCAAAATTTCAGCAGACCGATATGCTTCTCTGGTTTATGGCGATTATGTAGGAATCAAAACGGTAAAAACTGTTCTTGAAATGAGCTATCTTGCTCAGAATTATTATGAATATTTCCGTGCAGGCTTCAGTCTCTCTGAAGATGAATATAAAAATTTTTATTCAGAAAGAAAGGAAGAGCTTGTTTATGCGGATTATATCTGTTGCGAAGTAACATTTCAATCGCTCTACGAGATGACCTCGGCGATTGAGGATTACGAGAAGTTAACCAACCTCACTCCTGATATTTTCATTAATGAGATTGAGGAGAAGGTCAGAACGGGCACAAAGCAGTTCACGTCGTCAGCAAGCGTCATGTCTGAATGCGATGAAGATGATATCGTTAAAGAATGGCTGTTTGCGGACGAACGGAAATCCGGCGATAAAACACTGATAGCAGATGAGGAAAATTTATCAGCTTTTATTCTTATGGCTTGTGAGGATACCGCAATTGATACGGGAATTTCCTGCTCGGCAAGAGAGCTGACTTTAAGAATAGCTGATTTTGAAAGTGCAGAGGCTTGCGAAAACACAAAAAAGCTGATCGAGCATAAGCTTTACGGTTCATCTAACCGTGAATATGATATGGCTGTATTGTGCGACATATATATGAACAGCGCTCAGGTGCAGACAAACTCAGGCGGACTTGTAACTAATATAAAAAATGAAGAAAGCGCAGCCAACAAATGGCTTCATGAAGAAGCTGTTAAAAAAGGCGATTTCAAAGTCTTACAGAATGAGAATAGCTATTATATATTAATGTATATAGATAAAAAAGAAGGCTGGCGTTATGCTGCGGACAGCATATCAGCAAAAGAAAAATTCAAAAGCGCTTCAGAAAATATATCGGTTGAAAAGAAAAGCGCTTTTAAGCACACCTGCTTTTTTGCGGCATAACGGTAAAAACAGATGGATAATACAATTATTATAAAAATTGCAATTTGCCTTGCTTATTACCATCTTGGCGGCATGGCAACAACGAATATGTTACGGCTTTGCAGGGGCAACACACTCTCAGTTCTCAAATCCGAATGCCGCTGTCCGGAATGCAATGCCGGCATCCCATGGTACCTTCAGTTGCCTGTTATTTCTTTTATTGTATGCAAAGGCAAATGCAAAAATTGCGGCAGCCCCATCCCCAAGGATTCTCTGCTGCTTGAAATAACGGTTATCACGGTGATGTCAGTTGTTTCCTGGCTTTTCGGATTTTCCGTCAGAGGTGTTCTTGTAAGCTTTGCAGTATATGAGATTATAAAAATAATCTGTGTTTTTATTTACGGGAAGCGTGAAGAGCATTTCATAAGGGAATATTTTCTTTCTGTAACGCAGAATATTGTTCCCTTTATTTTGGTTGAATTTATGGCAATTCTTCTTGCCTCAATATCTTAATCAGGTTAATAAATAAAACAACAAATTTTACAGGAGTGGTATTGAATGAAAATTAAAGTTGCAGTTTTGGATGACAACAAAAGCTATCTTAACCGTATTGCATCGGTCTTTACAGGGAAGTTTGCGGATAAGCTTGAGATTTATTCGTTTTCCAGCATGGATGTTGCGATCGCGGGTCTTATTGAAAACAAAATAGATGTTTTTATCTCCAGCGACAGCTTTGAAATCAATGTTTCGAAGCTTCCCCCTCACTGTGGCTTTGCATATTTTGTATATTCTCCCGAGGTTCACAGTCTGCGTGACCAGAAAACCATATGCAGATATCAGAAGGCTGAGATGATTTACAAAGAGATACTGAGCATTTTCTCTGATCAGGTTTCCGATATCGAGCTTAAATTTGACGGCGATGGCGACGCAATGATTTCCACCTTTACATCTGCCAGCGGCGGAACAGGTGCATCAACCCTTGCTGTTGCGTTTGCAAAACGTCTTGCGGGAATGGGCAAAAAAGTTCTTTACCTTAATCTTGAAAAGTTCGGAAACAGTGATATGTATTTTTCCGGCGACGGTCAGTTTGATTTCAGTGACATCATTTTCTCCCTTAAAAGCAAGAAAGCTAACATGGTATTTAAAATGGAGAGCTATGTTAAGGAAGATTCCTCGGGCGTTAATTTCTATTCCTCATCCCGGAATGCGCTTGATATAGCTGAAATCACAAAGGAAGATATTCAGCAGCTTATTACTGCGATAAAAACAATGGGAACCTACGAACATATAATTATTGATACCGGCTTCTACATTTCCTCTTCAGTTATTGAGATTCTTTCGCAGTCACAGAACATTATTTTTGTTTCTGACGGTTCTGAAGTTGCAAATGAAAAATTCATGAGAGCATACAATGCAATTGATATTTTTGAAAGACAGAAAAACATAAAGATTCTTCCCAAGGTTGCTCTTATGTATAACAAATTCAGCAATAAAACAGGCAGAATTATTTCTGACAGCAACATAAAAATGATAGGCGGCATCTCTAAATATGAGAATGCATCAACCGAGCAGATTATTAACCATATGGTTAATTCCGAGGATCTTAACAAGATTCTTTTAATGTGATTTGATTGATATTCAGGAAAGGGTTGGAGATTAATTATGAGTATTTTTACCGTTGAAAATCAGGGCGTTAACACTTATCTGGTGTATAAGGTAAATGCAGAGGATGAATTTGATTCTCTCAGCTTCGGCATGCTTGCAAACAATAAAATCAGAGGAATTGCTCCCATTCTGTTCACACAGATGGACTCAGATAAATTCCTTAAATATAACATTTCGTCAAAGATTCCCGTGAGCCAGTTTTTAAAGGGCTCTGTAACCAAAAAAAGGCTTCTCGGAGTTTTCTCGGGAATAGCATCAGCTTATACAGCAGCTGAAGAATATATGGTTGATACATCACTTTTTGTTCTCGATATAGACCATATCTATGTCGATGCAACAACAAATGAAACAACGCTTATCTGCCTTCCCATTGTAAACGGAAGCGCAGGCAATACAGATCTTCAGCTTTTCTTCAAGCAGATTATTTACGGTGCACAGTTTGATTCTGCAGAAAACTGCGATTATGTTGCGACGTTGATTAATTACCTCAACAGAGTTCAGGTTTTCTCAATTACTGATTTTAAGGAGCTTGTCGACAAAGTTGCTCTTTCAACAGGCAGACCTGCTCCGGGCGGAATGGATGCAACTGTTCGAGTTGCACCTCCTGTTCAGAGACCTGCTGCGCCTGCACCTCAGCCGCAGGCAGCATTCACTCAGAACAAACCTCAGATGCCTCCTGCTCCTGCTCCCGTTTCTGCTCCTGTTGCGCCTCCCGCTGCACCTGTTCAAGGCGGCATGCAGAGCGATCCTTTCGGTGATCTTATGCCTTTGGGCGGCATGCCTTCTGCAGCACCTCCTGTTCCCAAGAAGGCTGAGAAGCAGAAGAAAAACAAAAAGGGTGCAGCACTTCCTCCTGTTCCCGGTGCACCTGCACAGGCTCCTGTTGAACCCGAAAATCAGATCAGCCTCATGACTTTGCTTACAAAATTCAGCAAGGAAAACCTTGAGCTTTATAAAGCACAGAAGGCTAACAAGAAGGGCGCTGCAGCTCAGGCTCCTGCTGCCGCTCCTGCACCCGGAATGAATTTTCCGCCCATTCCTGCAGCTCCTCCCGCACCTCCTGTTAAAGCAGGAAAAGCTCCCAAGGCTCCTAAAGCAGCGCCTCCGGTTAATTTTGCAATTCCCGGTCAGACTCCTTCGGTTAACGGCGCACCTGCTCCTGCGATGCCTCCCATTACTCCTGTTGCGCCTTCTCCTGCAGCATCCGCAGCAAACCGACCTGTAAAAGCCGATATTTCTGCTACTGCAGGTATGCCTCAGCTCGCACCCAAAACGGTTGCGGTTCAGGCAGCTAATTTCGGCGAAACAACAGTTCTCGGAGCTCCTGCTTCAGGCGAAACAACCGTTCTTGGCGTGACTCCCTCTGTCGCAAAACCCGTACCTCACCTTGTAAGATACAAAACCGGCGAGAAGGTTGCTGTAAATAAACCCATTTTCAGAATCGGAAAAGAAAAGAGCTATGTGGATTATTTTATAAGCGATAACACCGCAATCAGCAGAAGCCATGCCGATATCGTTGTTAAGGGTAATAATTATTATCTTGTTGACCATAATTCAACAAACCATACTTTTGTTAACGGAACAATAATAGAAAGCGGAGTTGAAAACAAAATCAATCCCGGCGATAAGATCAGATTTGCAAACGAAGAGTTTGATTTTATCCTCATTTAATTATGATTTCCTTATCCGGAATCATTCTTTAAGGACGGTAAGTTTATGAATTATATAATATCTGCAAGCTCAGATATAGGAATCAAGAAAAAAACCAATCAGGACAGCCTCTCGGTAAAGGTTGCATCATCTCAGAACGGCAGAATTGCTTTTGCTGTTCTTTGCGACGGCATGGGAGGTCTTGAGAAAGGCGAGCTTGCAAGCGCTGAACTGATAAAAGCGTTCAGCTCATGGTTGAGTGAGGAGTTTTCAGGGCAGTGTGCTTCTGATGATGATTTTGAAGCAATAAAAACACAGTGGATAAGAATTGTCCAGGCGCAGAATAGTAAAATTGCCATGTACGGTAAAAGGCTGTCGATAAATCTCGGCACAACCGTTGCCGCTCTTTTGCTTACGGATTACGGTTATCTTGCAATGAACGTCGGCGATTCCCGCGTTTATGAAATAAGCAACTGTGTAAGACAGATAACCGATGACCAAACGGTTGTTGCCCGCGAGGTTGAGCTCGGTAAGCTGACGCCCGAACAGGCACGGACAGACCCCAGAAGGAACGTTTTGCTGCAATGTGTCGGCGCTTCCGAAAGCGTTATGCCTGCTTTTTACAGAGGAAAAAATCTTTCCGGCGCAGTGTATATGCTATGCTCGGACGGATTTATTCATGAAATAAGCAATGAAGAAATCTATGCTTCTCTGAATCCTGCCGCTATGCAGGATAAATACACAATGAAAAACAATGTGGATGCTCTGATTGAGCTTGATAAAGCCCGGATGGAGCAGGATAACATATCGGTTATTACCATAAGAACAGTTTAAAAGGAGTTTATATCGTCATGTTGCAAATCGGTTCTGTGCTTGACGGGAAATATAAGATACTGAGTGAAATCGGCCACGGCGGCATGAGTGTTGTTTATATGGCGCTCAACGAAAAGGCGAACAAAACATGGGCAGTTAAAGAAATTCGCAAAGACGGAAAGCTGGATTTCAATGTTGTCCGTCAGGGCCTTGTTGCTGAAATTGAAACGCTCAAACGATTAAAGCATCCCAACCTGCCAAGCATTGTTGACGTTATTGAAGACGATGACACCTTCATCATCGTTATGGACTATATTGAAGGAAACTCGCTCGATAAAGCGCTGGAGGAACACGGTGCTCAGCCTCAGGAATATGTTATCGAATGGGCAAGGCAGTTGTGCGACGTTCTCGGCTATCTGCATTCATGCAATCCGCCGATTATCTACAGAGATATGAAGCCGGCAAACATAATGCTCAAGCCTGACGGAAATATTGCGCTTATAGATTTCGGTACTGCAAAAACCTATGAAATTGACCTTGGCGAAACAACGGGTATCGGCACAATCGGTTATGCCGCTCCCGAACAGTATATCGGCAGCGGTATGGGCAGAACAGATGCCAGAACCGATATCTATTGTCTGGGTATAACGCTTTATCATCTGCTTACCGGGATTGACCCATGCAAAAACGTTATATCCGACAAATCCATCCGTGCGGTTAACCCCTCTCTTTCACCGGGACTTGATGCGATTATTCAGAAGTGCACGGCACAGATGCCTGAAGACCGCTATCAGTCATGTGCCGAATTGCTCTACGCAATTGAGCACCACAATGAAATGGGTAATATTTACCGCAGCAAACAAAAGAAAAAGCTTGCAAGCTTTATTGTTTCTGCAACGCTATCCGTGGTTTTTGCCTGCCTCGCAATTTTTGGTTTTGTTTCATCAGAAAACAAAAAAGCAGAGAATTACGGCGTTCTGATTTCAGAGGCAGAAAACCCCACATTATCACAGGATGAAAAAGAAAAGCTATACCTGTCGGCAATTGAAATTGACCCGACGCAAACCGATGCGTATCTGAAGCTGATTGATATGTATCTCAGCAGCGAAGAAGACGGAATTGTTTTCAGCAGGGCGGAGGCTTCGGTTATTAATCAGCTTAAAATAGGCGTTGAGGTTAAAAACACCTCAGGCTACAGCTCAACGCTCAAGCCCTTTGATGAGCTGAAAGACAGCAATCCCGCAGGCCACGCAGAGGTTTGCAACGAGTTCGGATTTGCTTATTGGTATTGCTTTGAGATAAAAATGGACCGATATTCACTTGCAAAGGACTGGTTCTCTGATGCGGTTGAATATTCTGCAGAGGAATATGAGCTTGCACAGATTTTTGTTGACATTGCAACCGTAAGAGACAGCATCAGCAAGTTTGACAAGCAAAACAGACCTGAAAAAGTTTATGAATCCTATAAGGGTATCTGGGAAAATATGAACAAGCTTTATAATTTCTCGGAAAACCTTGAAGATCAGGATATCAAGCTTCTGATTTTTGAAGAAATCATCAATACGGTTTCCGAGGATTGCGAGTATCTGCTCGTTGACCAGACGGAAAGCAGCATAAATGAGCTGCTCGGAAAGGTTGAAGCTTCGGTCTCAAATCTTTCAAAGAGCGCCAAACTGAAAGCAACACGCACTGAAGCTCAGAAATTTGCACCGAAAATTGAAAATGCAAGAGAAAGACTCAGTGCAGCAGCCAGGGTTGCTTCATCAGAGAAAGAAGAGGTGGCATAAATGACTTACGAACAATATCTTCTTCTTTTCTACATATGTCTTGCTTTAAGCGTAATTTCATTTCTGGTAGCGGTATTCCTGTTTTTCAAGCTGCGCATTATAAATGTAATAGGTGACCTGAGCGGTTCAAATGCTAAAAAGGCTATTGAAAACATAAGGCAGCAGAATGAATCTTCGGGCAATAAGGCATTCAATCCAAGCCCTGTTAACAAGTCCAGAGGAAAGATAACTGACAAGATTACGTTATCCGGAAAAGTTCAGAATACGCCTTCTTCTTCCGGAATAAGTGTCGGAACTGAAAAAATAAAGGTTGAAATCAATAAAGCTGAAGAAACAACGGTTCTTACTCAGGATTTGACGGAAAACGAAACAACTGTTCTTGCCAACGATTCGACAGACAATGAAACAACCGTTCTTGCAAATGATTCGCTCGGCAACGAAACAACCGTTCTCGGCAATGCTTCGTTTGGCGATGAACCCACTGTTCCGGACTACCGTTCAGGTGACGGAGAAACAACGGTTCTTGGCGTTGATTCCGCATCAACAGGTGAGCTTCCTTTGGCGTATGACGGAGCAACGGCTATGCAATCAGGCGAAAGCAGAACCCTTAAGTCGAAGATTATTATTGAAGAAGAAATAACATTTGTTCATTCAAACGAGCAAATCAATTGAGGAGATATACAATATGAGTACACAAAAGAAATCCGTTACAAAAATCCTGATACTGTTTGCTGTTTCTTTGGGATTCATGCTTCTGTTTTCGGTATCATTTCTTCTGATGTCCCCCGGAAGCGATATGGCTCTTAACACAGGTAAGAAATGGCTTCAGATTCTGTCAGGTGCAATGTTCTGGGTATCGTTGATTGCAGCTTATGTGCTGTTCGGCATTGTTTCTGCAATGAGAAAGAAGCAGGCAGGCGGCAGCAGAGTATCACAAAAGCATAAGCTTCCCGGAATAATAACCTTTTTCTCCAGCAAAGAAGCAATGGTTCTTGATATACTGACAGTTGTTTTTCTCGTTGCGCTGTTGGTTTGCTGGTTTGGTTTCAAGCTGAACAACATGGTTGTTTTTGTTTTCGTTGCATTGTTTATACTCGCTTTTCAGCTCAGAGCAGTATTTAACGGCGAAAACTACAGATATATAAAATCGCAGATGTCAGGAGGAAAAAAAGATGAGGATTAATAACAAAGCAAAGCTTTATAAAGTTCTTGCTCTTGTTCTTGCGGTATCCTTGTTGGCAGGCAGCATTCCGCTTGCAGGCATCGGTAAAACTGCAAGAGCTGAAACTCCATCGTTCTTTACGCTTCAGGTTATCCGCAATGCAGCTCTGATTGCAGATGATGAAGCGATTGAATGTTCATTTACCAATAATGCGGAAAACGGTCTGAGCCAGAGCGGCTCGACCGGTGCAGACGGTATCTGGGAAACCGCATATCTTCTCGGCACAGAGTATGAAGGCGGAAACGCTTTCACATTCACCGCAGGTGAAGTAACGGTTACCGAAGAAATTGATCTTTCTGCAGTTTCTCAGTATCTGATTATTGATATTGCAGACGGTTCACATTCATGGGCGGATGCACCCGTTGATGTTTCAAACGTTGTTTCGGTTACAGCACCCGAGGATATTACAGGTTTAGCTAACGGAACAGCAAAAACAAAGGCAGCCCTCGGTCTGCCCGATTTTGTGAACATCAGACTTTCAAACGGCGAAAGTGCAGCAGCTACGGTTACATGGGATGTTGATTCGTGTGATTATGATCCCTCTTCTGTATCGGCTCAGAATTTTGAGGTTGAAGGAACAGTTGCTCTTCCCTCAAAGGTTGCAAACGGTTTGTCAGTTGACCTTTCTGTTTCTGTCAGTGTATCTGTTGGCGGAGCAGCAAACGCAACCTTCACAACCCATCCCCAGACACAGACTGTTTCAGCAGGTGCAACGGTTACTCTCACTGCTGAAGCTGTAAATGCAGATGAGGATACATATCAGTGGAAAAAAGACGGCGCAGAAATAAGCGGAGCAACAGGCAAAACATATACAATTACCGATGCTTCCGCAAGCAGCGCAGGTACATATACCTGCACAGTTACAGGCGTTAACGGCACGGTAGTTGAAAGTAACGCTGCAATTATTTCTGTTGAAAAAGTAACCCTCGGTAGCTTTGCAATTGATACAAGTGTTTTCGGTAATAAAGCTACCAGACCTCTTGAGGGCGGAATTGTTCTTACAGCAAAGAATCTTCCTGCCGATGCAACAGGCACGGTATCGTATTATCTCGGCAGCGAGCTCCTCGGCACAGGCG
>JAZNPG010000137.1:0-8745 GCA_045589555.1 Acutalibacteraceae bacterium | reverse complement strand
ATCATAAACATCCTGTGCAAGAACGCTGTCTATTGTTCTTTCGCCCTTATCATCCGTTTCTTTATAGCAAATAAACACATCATAAGGCTTTTCGTTTTTGCTTACAGAGAGAATCTCTTCCATAATGCGGTCAATCTCTCTCGCTTCATCACGGTAAACCTTCTGCGCAACAACATCCGCATATTCCATTGCCATACCGAAATTCTCATCGCTTGCGAGCTTTTCAAACGATGCTCTGTGGCAGGTGGGAACTTTGTTGCCCGTTGCAGGGGCATCAACATATTCAATGCCGTAATTGCACAGGCAAAGACCCCAGTAAGCTTCTGCTTCCTCGGGAAATTCGGCAATTATGCTTTCATAAATTCCTGCTGCCTTATCAAATTCGCTGTTAAGGCGCAGGCGGTTGGCTCTGTTGAAAAGGTTGAGCTTTTTCTCGTTATCGGCGGTGGGAACGGTCTGCGTTGTGCCGCAATAATCGCACTCAACAACAACCGCATCCGAACCGATATTCAGATCGCCGCCGCACATTTTGCATTTATAGATTGCCATATCCTAAACTCCTTATTTTTCAACCGTATATGTTGCGTAAGCAAGAAGCTCGCCGCTGAGAAAATCGCAAGCGGTAAGCACTGTTTCATTCTCATAAACCTGAACAATCATACCCTCGGATGAACGCATTGCGTGTTCGGAAGTATCGGCAATGTTTGCGGTTGTTCTTCTGGGTGAGGATACACTCGAAAGGTGAACCATTGTTGCAAATTCGCCGTTATAATCGGCTATGTTGAGGTTAGGATTCAGCTTCTGCATATCATATGCCCAATGAGAATGACCGTTGAAGAAAACAACATTTTCATATTCATTCATAAGATTCTCAAAACGAACCTCATCGGGACAGCCCTCTGTAAAGGAAAGGTCATAGGCATGGCCCGCATTATTAACAAGGTTGCCCTCGCCCATTCTCAAGTCTTCGCCTTCGACCGGATTATTGAGGAAGGTATGGAAGAAAAGATAAACTGTTTCATCGGCATATTTTTCAAGCTGGGCTTCAAGCCAGTCAAGCTGTTCATCCTTAAGAATGCGGCTTGTCGGTTCCTTGTAATCCCACTGATACTGAGAAAGGAAAATGAAAACATCGCCGTTTGCTTCTGCCGGCTTATAAACAAAATCAAGTCCGTTATCGGCAACAGCCTCAATGCCTGCAGCTTTCTCTTCGCCGTAAGCACCGTTATTGATGTATTTCTGCCAATTTGCAAGCGTATAATAACTGCTTACATCGTGGTTACCTGTACAAGTATAAACAGGGAAATCATATACTGCAGCTATATCATGGAAGCTCTTGAAAGAATATTCCTCACCGTCAGCTGAAATATCTCCCGACAGACCGACAAGCGAAACATCAAAGCCGTCAAGGAAATTGAGTGCATTCGGGAATGTGAGATGTGCATCGTCGCCCGTAAGAGACTGGTTGTATCTGTTGAAATGAACATCGCTCAAGGCTCCGAAAGCAAAAACTCTTTCGCCACGGTCAGCCTTTTTGTTTTCGGGAATATCCATACTGCCGACAAGAACATTGCATCTGTATGCAAGAACGGTTTCTGCTCCGTCCGGAATCGCCGTAAACTCATGTATTTCAGCGCTGCCCTCGCCGCCTCTTACAGCAACTTCAGCAAACTCGCTGTAATAAACCTCGTTGCCTTTAACCTCAACGGAAAGCTTTGAATCCTCATCGCTGCCCCAGTAGAGGTCATATGTGCCGCCGGCTTTGGCGCAAACGGTCACGGTTCCTGCAGCAGAGCCTGCAGCTTCGTTTGTAAATTCATAAACTATTTCTGCAGTATCACTGATAACGGGGATATTGAAGGTAAAGCCGTTGAAAGCAACAACAACAGGCATTAGCATTGTGAGGATTTTAATAAGAATTTTCGCTAACATTTTTATATCTCCTTAATTCAAAACTTACATAAGCGCCACAGACATGGCGAGCAGAACCTGTGCAGGATAATAGGTTGAAAGTTCTGCGGTTACAAGAACATTTTTGCGTTTTACTGCTGTGAAATAAAGAATTCCGAGGCAGGTATCGCTTATAACAAAGCTGATTCCCGAAACAAGAGCGGTTATGTAGGCTGCGGATGCTCCCTTGAGAATAATCATTGCCGCCGCCATTGATACTTTCAGAAAAAGAAGTCCGTAATAAAAAGAGAGAACAACTCTGAGCTTCGTATCAACCTTCATTTTGAGAATGCCTGCCATAACATAGGCGAATATTCCGCCTCCAAGACCTATCAGAAGTGTCACGGGCTGCACGCCGACCTGCGTAACAAACGCACAAAGACAGCATATGTGTCCGAGAGAAAAGAAAAGAAGCCCGAGCACAATCAGCTTCACTTTAAATTTCGGCGCAATTTCCTTGATGCCGAGAAGAACATCGCCGAAAAATCCGAACATCAGTGCAAAGCACACCAGGCAAAAATAATATGTTTCTTTAGGAGAAAAACTGTAGCCCACTATGGCAACGGAAACAAAAGCAAAGCTTGCAAGAAATTTAAAAAGCATACCCTCAAAGGATTTACCTTTTCTTCGCAAAACAATGCAACAGACCGCAAAAACCGCAGTAAGCGCTGCAAGAACATAACAAAGCGGTGACATTTATCTTCCTCCTTCATTCATGCATTCAACCCACCTGCCGTTAAATTCAAAGCCGATTTTTTTATAGAATTCAAGCAAGGAATCGTTTCGGCAGAAAAGAAAAACGGATTTACCGTCAAAACCAGCCGCAAGAGCCTTGACCGCCTTTGAAGCATAGCCATTGCCTCTTGATGTTTTTCGGGTTGCAACCGCTCCGAGCAAAACAGATTTATCACCAATGAACAGAGCGCTTGCGCAGGCATCAAGCTTATCGCCTGCAACGGCGGCAAGCTTTGCCGTACCCTTATTGAGCTTCGAGCAATAATCTGCAAGAAATGCGCCGTAATCGCCCATTTCAAAGCCGCATTCAACCAGAAGCTCATATACCGCCTTTTTATCGTAATCCCATAAAACGCACGCATCAGGCGGAGATGCCGTGCCGTTATATTTCACTATGTAAGAGGCTTTCGAAGCCCCGAAGCCGAGCTTCTCAGCTGTTTCTTCTCGGCAGGAAATAACCGAAAAACCAACAACCTTCACAAACTCGGCAAGCTCTTCGAAATCAGTTTTTTCAAGGCAGCAGATACTCATGCTGCCATCGATTCTGCTGACTGCCGCAACAGGCTCGCCGCCAACATACTGCACCCAGAACAGAACAAAATTCTGCCCGAAGCCGTAGGTTTTGGCAAGAGCGGTAATCCTTGCCGCATAAGGGTCAGCAGGCAAAAATTCAAGCTGTGAAAGCTCACTGCAAAGCTTCAGCATGAGGCAAACTCCTCTGCCAGAGCCTTGACAAGCTTTAAGCTTTCTTCGGCATCGCTGTATTTAACAACACATACGGGAGAATGCAGATAGCGGCACGGCACCGAAACCGTGAGCACCCTGACTCCGCCCCTGCTTTTATGGATTGCGCCTGCATCGTTGCCGCCTGCAACAAGAGTTTTGGGCTGGCAGGCAATGCCTTTTTGTTCGGCGATTTCAAACGCTCTGTCAAAAAGCGCTTTACTGTAGATTGTGCTTCTGTCCATAAACGAAACTGCGCCGCCCTTGCCGCAGATGCACACTCTTTTTTCGTCTTTGACGCCCGAAATATCGGCTGCCGTTGTTGTTTCAACAACTATTGCGTAATCGGGATCGATACTGAAAGCAGCCGTCTGCGCTCCCCTTGTACCGATTTCTTCCTGAACGCTGAAAGAAAACCATGCATCATATTGAAGCTCGTTTCTTATCATTTCAATAAGAATTGCGCAGCCGACTCTGTCATCAAGAGCCTTTGCTTTGATGAATCCGCTGCCGAAATCCGTAAAATCTCCGCCAAACCAAACGGCATCGCCAAGAGATACAACCTTTTCGGCTTCTTCTCTGTTTTCGGCTCCTATATCAATATAAAGCTCATCTGCCGAAGGTATTGCATCTTCCTTATCCTTATCAACAAGATGCACGGGCTTGATACCGATAACTCCGTTAACCGCATTTTCGCCGACCTTTACGCATCTGCCGATGATAACCTTTGAATTGATTCCGCCAACCTTCTCGAATTTGAGAAAACCTTCGGAAGTGACACCCGTAACAATCATGCCGACCTCATCCATATGAGCGTCAAGCATAACCTTATTTTTCGCAGGCTTTCTGCCTTTTTTGAAAACAATCAGATTGCCGAGAGCATCAACGCTGTATTCGGCATAATCCTTTATTTTATCAATTATGAAATCCCTGACAGAATCCTCTCTGCCCGAAATACCCGAAAGGGCGCAAAGCTCTTTAATCAAATCAAGCATTTTCTTTGCTCCTTTCAGCAATATATTCAACCATCAGCCTTGCCGTGTTTTCAATATCCTCAAGGTCGCAGACCTCACAGGCGGTATGCATATTGCGAAGCGGTACGGAAAGCAGAGCGGTTTTGACGCCCTTGCCCGAAACCTGAATTTCATCGCAGTTTGTGCCCGTTTTGCCTCCCATAACCTCGGGCTGATACGGGATTTTTTCACGCTTTGCAATTGCTTCAAGCCTTTTGCTCATTTTATAATCAAGCGACGGAGCAAAGCCAATCATTGTGCCTTTGCCGAGAGAGGCATATTTTTCTCCGCTCACCGACGGCGCCGACGCAAAGCTCACATCAACGGCAATCGCTTCGTCAGCCTCTGCCGCAAAAGCACCGGTCTGAGCACCGCTGCCTCCCGTTTCTTCCTGAACGGAGAACATAACGCTCAGGTTACATTCGATACCCTTTTCTTCAAGAATCTCAAGGCATCTGATAATTGCGGCAACACCTGCTCTGTCATCGACTGAGGGCGAGCTGACTCTGTTGCCCATAAGCTGAAGATATTCACCGTTAAAGGTAACTCTGTCGCCGAGAGAAACAAGCTTTTCGGCATCTTCCTTGGCAAGACCGATATCAACTGCCATTTCATCAAAAGGCAGAGCCTTTGAAGCCTCATCGGGCTTTGCAAGATGAGGAGGAGTTGAGGTTACAACGCCGAAAAGATTTTCTTTGCCGTGCACGGTAACCTCGGCTGCAGCAAGCACTCTTCTGTCAGCGCCGCCGCATTTTGTGAACTTCAGAAAGCCGTCTCCATCGATTGCAGTAACAATCAGACCTATCTGGTCAAGGTGCGCATCAAGAAGAATATGCGGTCCTCTGCCCTGTTTTCTGCCCGTTACGCTGCCGAGAGCATCAGTTTTGGCAGGCATAAACCTGCCGAGCATTTCCGAAGCAACTGCCGCAGCTTCATTTTCAGCGCCCGAAACACCCTTTGCTTTGCAAAGAGCCTCAAGCATAGCCGAAAGTTCAGCATAATTATTCATAAGATTCACTTCCGATTAGTCGATTACTTTAATTCCGCCAACGGGACGGATGTTGAGAACATAGCAGGATTTTTCGCCGAAAACTGCGCAGATTCTGCTCTTGAACTCATCAAGAACGCATTCGGGAACAAATGCCTGAATTGTGCCTGCGAAACCGCCGCCGTGAACTCTCCATGCACCCTTGCCCTTAAGGATATCGCTGCAGATTGAGAGCGCAACGCTCACGGGCTGGTCAGAGGGAGCCTTGCAGGTAAAAACATTCTGGTTATACATATATGACGAATAACCGCTGTCAATAATAAGAGCCTTGAAAGCTTCAAAATCGCTCGTTTTAAGAGCCTGAGCCTGAAGATCAACTCTTTTGTTTTCGTTAAAGAAATGCATCGCGCGCAGAACTGCTCTGTCGCCTGCCGATTCACGGATAACGGGAATGTTCTTTTCAAATTCCGCAATATCAACATCACGGAGAACCGCCTTGCCGAACTTTGCGGCAACGGCTTCCATCTCGCCTCTTACAGCAGCATATTCATCTGTGAGGTCGGCATGGTTTCCGCCCGTATCAACGATGCAGAGCGCATGGTTGCAGGACGCAAAATCAAAATCAACCTTATTGATAACGGGAACTGCGGGGTCTTTGAAATCAATCTGAACAAAGCCGCCGACCGAGCAAGCCATCTGGTCCATAAGTCCGCAGGGCTTGCCGAAGTATTCATTCTCTGCAAACTGCGCAATCTGAGCGATTTCAACTGCGCTCACCTTGCCGCCGTTATAGAGGTTATTGAGAATGGTTCCGAGAAGAACTTCAAACGCCGCAGAAGATGAAAGACCCGAGCCCGAGAGAACATCGGATGCAGTTGCAGCATCAAAGCCGCCGATTTCATAGCCTCGGTTTTTGAAACCTGCGCAAACACCTCTGACAAGAGAAGCGGATTTGCCTCTTTCATCAGGCATAACACTCATATCCGCAAGGTCAACAACATCCATTTTGTAGCCTTCGGATTTTACTCTTACGATATTCTCGCTGTTTTTGCCTGCAACGGCAACTGCATCAAGGTTAACGCTTGCCGCAAGAACCTTGCCGTGATTATGGTCAGTATGGTTACCGCCGACCTCTGTTCTGCCGGGTGCGCTGAAAACGCCGATTTCTCTGCCTGAACCGAAAAGCTGTTCAAAGCTTTCTGCGATGCGGATATATCTTTCTTTCTGAGCGGAAACATCCTCTTTCTTATAGATTTTCGCAAAAATCTCATCGTATTCTGCTGTTAAAAGTTTTTGTTTCAAATCAGCTGTTTTTATCATTTTGAATTCTTCCTTTCTTTTGAAGCTTATTATTTATTCTTTTTCTTGCACGGCGAACGGTTTTTTCGATTGTCCGCCACATTCCGTTGACGGAGATAAGCGAAATGCCCGATGCGAATGCAAATATCATTATCGGCACAATGAATTCGGGAGAAAGAGGGTCATAAACATTTCTGCCTACGAAGGTGAACGAAATAATCTTCGGCAGATAACCTATGACCGATAAAACCAGAAACTGTCTGAAACCGAAATCAAGCGAGCCGTAAATTCCTGAAATGCTGTTGACCGGCATGAGCGGCAGAAGGCGAAGAATTATCAGGAGCGAGGAATTGCCTTTGCCGTCCTGCTCTATAAGCTTTCGCAGCCTTTCATTTTTTCTTATAAAATTCCACGCTTTGCCTGCCCCGAAACGCTTGCCTGTAAAATAGCGTATAACCAGCAACACACAGAAGCCCGCAACATTCACCGGCACGGAAAAATACATCGGCAGCATAGCGCCCGTCAAGAAACAAACCGTCGGAGTCGGATATATGGGAATAAAGCTCTTGATTGCAAAAAGCAATAAAATAACAAGAATAAAAAGCCATTTATCCTCAAGCGAGGCTATTCGGTTTTCAATCAGCGCCAACTCATTTCGGATAGCGTCATACCAGCGCCACAAATGCTCATATTGCAGAGAAAACAAAAGAACCGCTGCCGCAATACCGACCGCAAAAAGAATCAGCCCTGCAAACAGAATGATTTTTTGAGGTTTTTGTTTCTTTTTCAATTCTTCACCTCAATTCCTACTTGCACTTATACATATTATATTTTATAATATAAATATTCTCGGGTCAACATTTATTTGAATTTTTTATTAACTAATCGGAGGATTAATATGAAAATAACAATTCTTGACGGTTTTGCCGAAAATCCCGGTGACCTTTCCTGGGAATGGCTCGGCGAATACGGCGATTACACCGTTTATGACAGAACACCTGCAGAGCTCATCGCAGAAAGGGTTGAGGGCTGCGATATTATTATTACCAACAAAACTCCGCTCCGAAAAGACTTGCTCGAAACGCTCGGCAACCTCAGATATATCGGTCTGCTCAGCACAGGCTTCAATATTGTTGATTGGGATTATTGCAAAGAAAAAGGAATCCCCGTTTGCAATATTCCGTCTTACAGCACGGCTGCAGTTGCACAGCTTACCTTTGCACTGATTCTTGAGCACACAAACGCTGTTGCCATCCACAGCAAATCGGTGCATGACGGTGAGTGGGCTGCCTGCAAGGATTTTTGTTATCAGAAAGCACCCCTCACGGAGCTTCTCGGCAAAACTTTGGGCATAATCGGTTTCGGCAGCATCGGCAAGGCGGTTGCAAAAATCGCCCTCGCTTTCGGCATGAAAGTTATTGCTTCAACCAACCATCCTGCACCGTTTGACGGCGTTGAATTCACGGATAAGGATACGCTTCTCCGAAACAGCGATTTTGTTTCGCTTCACTGCCCTCTGAACGAAAAAACAGAGGGAATGGTTAATGCTGATTTCCTTGCAAAAATGAAGCCCTCCGCTATGCTTATCAACACATCAAGAGGTCAGGTTGTTAATGAAAACGATCTTGCCGCCGCACTTAAAAACGGTACTATAGCCGCCGCAGGACTTGATGTTCTTTCATCTGAACCGCCAAAAGCCGACAACCCTCTTTTCGGACTTGCAAACTGTTACATCACTCCCCACATTGCATGGGCAGGCTATGAAACAAGGGTAAGGCTTATGGAAATCTGCAAGGAAAACATCAGGGCTTTTGCAAACGGAAACCCGATTAACATTGTTTATTAATCTATACTTTGATTAACAGCAAGCCATAAGGTTTTGAAAGAAATATTTCCGCCCCGTCTGCGTTAAAAATCTTCGAAATAGCCCCGTATTCCTTCAGATTTTTGCCTTGCCGTGACGAAAATCTTCTCTTTCAAAACTGCTTTGCATCTGAAATGCAATAGATTGCGTGCAGTCGGGCATTTCTTCGATGC
>JAZNPG010000136.1:0-37682 GCA_045589555.1 Acutalibacteraceae bacterium | reverse complement strand
CTGTGGAGGTTTTCTGAGAGAAGAGGTTTTCTTCGTAGAGAACGTTGGATGCGGGAGCAACAATAACTTCAGCCTTGAGAACTGTTGTGTCTGTTGCGCCGAGCTGGGTGTAGTAATAAACTGTTTCGGCATCGTTTGCTGCTGCTGTGGGGGTATAAACAACATTTCCGTTTTCGAGCTTGAATGTGCCGAAATTACCGTTAGCGGTTGAAGAATAGTTTGCGCCGCCGTCGGTTGAGATACCGATAACAGATGCTGTTGTGCCGTAAGCGGTTGCAGCCTTGTTCAGAATGGTATCGTTTGAGTTTACGTTGATTGAAACGGGGGTGCTGAAGTCGATAACCGAAGCATCATAGTTGATAGCAGTATCGGCAAGCTTCCACTCGGAATGAAGAGGAACAAGGTCATCGCTTTCCATGGGAACGGTTGAATCGGCAGTTATCTTATTGCCGCTTTCATCATACCAGCCGAGGAATTCAAAGCCTTCCTTGGTGGGAGTGGGAAGAGTACCGAACTTGCTTTCTGCGGAGATAAGAGCGTTTGAGGGAGTAACCTCAATGGGTGAAATTCCGTCATATTCATAAACACGGATATTCTCGAAGTTAACGGTGTGGTCTGTTGATGCTGTGTTGGCGTCAACACGGATCTGAGCCTGCGTAACTTCAGTTTTATTGGGAGCGGTGAAGATATGATCCCATGTTGTGTAGGGTGAATATCTGGTGCTTTCTCCGTCAACAAAGTCAACCCAATCGCCGTTTGCGTTGCAGAAGAAGATGTAAACATCCCAGTTGTCGCCCGTGATGTCAATATCAATCATGTAGTCTTTGCCGGGAGTAACCTTGAAGAAGGGGGAGCTGATTGTTTTTTCGCCTTCGTTAGCCTTGTTTGAAACAGAGAAGCCTGTGTCTGTAATGTCGGAAACATTTGAGTTGTTTTCTATGTTTGCAGCCCATGCCTTCATATCGATAAGGTTATCGAAGGTTACGTTCATGAACTCCTTAGCCCATACGGCATAGAGGGTAACGGTGCCGTTTGCATCGCCCGTGAGTCTGCTTACTGTCTGGCCGAGCTGATATGTTATAACGCTTGAGTTGGGGTCTGTTGACCAGCCTGCAAGAACATGACCTGTTCTTGTGAAGCCTTCTTGTGCAAGCGCAGCAAACTCGGTATATGTAACTGTCTGGTCAGCAACAGAGCCTGAACCGCCGTTTGCATTATACTTGATTGTGTAGCTGTTTTCGGTCCATTCCGAGAAGAGGTGCCAGTTCTGGTCAACGATAAATGTATCGTCGAAGCCCTTCATTTCGAAGTCGCCGAGATTATCGCCGTTGGTATCAGCTTTCCATGTACTGAATGTGTAACCGGGTCTTACGGGAGTATATTCGAATACGTCGCCGATACCCATGCCTTTCTGCTCATAGTAGCGGAAATACTGGCGGTTGGTGATATTCTGAGCGTGGTCAAGGAAATATTCGGGGTGATCTGCAGCTTCTGCTTTGTAAACAGCGATATCCGAGAAGGTAACGGTTGAACCGTGCTGAACGTTATCAAAACGGAGAGTAAGTTTTGTATTATCGCCGGACTGAATGCGGAAATACTGCTTGCCGAGACCGTATCTTGTAGTTGCGCCCGATTCGGGATATTGGGCTGTACCGCCTGTGATATAAGCGCAGATGCTGGGCTTTGCGCCGTCAGAGCTGGTTGCGGTGTATTCGATAATATAGTCGGTATTCTGCTCAAGGGTCATCTTATGAACGTTGCCGTTGTCAACCCAGTAGTTGGTTCTTGCGAAATAGGTTGTGTCGGCATCGTTTGTGATGGTGATTGTGCCCTTTGATGCGTCGGCAAGAATGCCTTCGCTTGAAACAAGGCGTGTTACATTGCCGTTGGCATCCTTTGAATCGCCGTACCAGAGCTGGTTACAGGAGGATTTTGCCCAGTCAGCGAATGAGAACAAGCTGTCGTAAACAATGTTGTAACCTGCAGCAATCCATTTGCCGTAAACGATTGTTGTGGGGTTGTTGAGCTGATTTACGTTTTCAATGCGAACGCCGTTTGAGGTGTACCAGCCATCGAAAACATAGCCGTCTGCAGGGTTGGGGTGGCAGAGATCCTTGCTGTCGCCGGGATAGAAGCCGAGGCGTGCATCGGCGGTATCAGCGCCGAATTTGTCAAAGTTTTCTTCCTCATAGACACCGATCTGCTCGTATGTGATTGTTTTGCCTGCATCGTTGCAGTCGAAACGAAGCTCGATATACGCTGCGTTTTTATCAACGGTGAACTGGTTGTGTGCGGTCTGACCGGGTGCAAGACCGAGAACCGTGGGAATAGCACTGAACACAAGTCCGTCCTTGTTATACTGGAAGATGAATACTTCGCCGCCTGAGGTTGAGGATGCAAGGCTTGTTGCTTCAACAACATATGTATTTCCGCCTGTAACGGGGATACAGTAGTTGCCGAAATCACGGGTTGCAACAAGATTCTGACCGTCAAAGGTGGCTCTTGTATAGATTTCAGTGGTGTGATTATTTACGATAGTGATTGTTCCGTTGGTGCGGTTGTTTGAAATTGTTCCGTTGAAAACGCCGTTACTTGCCGAATCCAGCCATCTGTTAAGCGAGAAAAGGTTTTCATATCTTGCTTCGCTGGGCTGATATTCAATCTTAACCCCGCAAACGGAGCACTGTTTGTACTGAACGCCGTTTTCTGTGAAGGTAGCGCCAAAGGAGTGGGGAAGAGGAGCGAGAACTTCCTGCTCTTTAACGATTTCGCCGCAGAGTACGCAGTAGCTGCCTTCTGTAAGACCGTTCTTTTCGCAGGTTGCTGCTCTTGCTGCAAACTCTGTGCACTGGTGGCCGTAAGTGCCTGCAGCCTTTTCTCTTTCGATTTCAGCCATAACGCCGTTGTAAGTGCCGACAGCTTCGCTGATTGCCTTTGCGAAAGCCTTTGAAGCGGTCAGAGCGCCGTTGCCTGAGATACCGAAATCGGAGGGATTCATTGTTCTGATATCCTTGACTGCCGAAGCATATTTTGCACGGAGTTCATAGCAGAGATCTGTGTTGTTAACAACTTCATTATACATATCTTCTGTGATTGTGTTGCGCAGCTGAAGAACGGGTCTGAAGTCAACAACATAGATAACATGGTTGGAAGTGAAGTTACCGCTGTGGTCTGCTGCGTAAGTGCCGCTGACACCGCCGTTTACCTGCCATGAAAGATAGTATTTCTTGTAATAAGCGCCTCCGAGGTCGATTTCATCTTCGTTGACCTTAAGCGGAGCACCCCAATGGCAGTCATAGTTTTTCTTATCGGTAATATATGACCATGAGGTTGTTGTTGAATTTCTGCCGATGTAACCGTCTGCATGTTCAACGATACAGTTGTAATAGTCACCGTTGTTGTACCAACCGCCCCAGTTCTGCGATATTTCAAATCCGCCGTGGTCGGTTGTGCTGCCGGGACCTGTTGTGGGGTATACCTGATAGAAGCCTTTTGTAGGTCTGGAGTTTTCACAATAAGAACCGAATGAAACGGGCATAATTGCATCGTTTATGCCGTCAAGCATCAGAACAGTTGTTTCGGGATAGTATAAAGCAAAATAGAAGTCGTTGTTATTATAGTAATATATAGCGGAATCTTGACTCATGTTGTTGCCGTCGAAGTTTCTGACTGTTTCTGATGAGTAAAGAATGTTGCTGAAATGCTGTGAAGCGTTGGGAAGACTCTGCATACGGGTTGCATCCGTATTCTGGAAAGTGGGAACAACAGATGTGATTCCGGTATAAGTTTTTGCACCTACCCAGCCTGATTCAAGAGCGAATTCATCGTCAACGGATTTTGCATCGTAATATGACATGGAGCAGTCATAAATGCAAAGGTCCTGAATCTTACCCTTGAAGAGCGGGTCGGCATCCCAACCGGATTTACCGATTCTCATTGTTGAGTTTGAGCCGAGAGCCTGATACCATGAGTCATCAAGTGTAACGCCTGTGAAACGGTTTCTTGAAATAACAAGCTCGCCGTCAACATAAACCATAACGTTACCGGTTGCGTAGCTGATGATATATTCGTGGAAGCATTTATCGTCGCGGTTGGCTCTGTCCTTATCGTCCAGCCAGTCGTTGCCGCTGTCAACGGGACCGTTGTAGTTACCGAGGTATGAGCCGTTACCGCCGCCGCCGGGGGAGAAGTGGGTGTAATGCTCGGTGCCTGTTCTTGAACCGAAAACATCGGCGATTTCATAAATACGGTCGTTGTTTTCGTTGTTGGTTGCTGAGTTGGGCTGGAGCATTGCCTTGAAGGTGATGGTGAAGCCGTCCTCATAGTTAAGACCGTTGAGGAAGAGCGAGTCAAAGTCAACCTCTGCCCAGCCGCCGTTTGTGCTGTCGAAAGAAGCGTAGTATTCGCCTGTTTCATCATCGGTCATCATTGTGATGCCTGATGAGCTGGCAAGGTTGGGCTTACCTACAACATCGTTCCAGAGAACGTCATCTGTTGTGAAATATCTTGCAACAAGGTGGTCCTTGAGGGTTTCGGTTTCGGGATATGAAGATGAAGAAATGTTATAGGAGTTGTTGAGAAGTCTGTTATATTCGTCCTCTGTGATCTTTACAACAGAGCCGTGGCGGGGTGAAAGGGAGTTGATGTTATGCTGTGAAACATCAGGGTAGCTCCATGATGTGAAGTCATATCCGTTTGACTTTGCAATGTGGAAATATGCTTCTGCCTCGCCTGCTGCGTTGGTATGTTCAAATTCGTCAACATACATGATAAGGTTGCCGTCATTATCAAAGAATGAGTTACAGCCTTCAAGAGAAACATTGTAGTTGGGGAAAATTGAGAAACCGCAGTTGTTCCATTTGTTGTCGCCGGGGTTTGTGAAAGGTCCGGTGGGTGTATCGCCTACATAGTAGTGAACGGTTTTGAGCGATGTGCCCTTGTTGGTTGTGCCGAGCTCGTTTGCGTTACACTCTGTTTTGTAGAACAGATAGTATTTGCCGTCACCGGGGTTGTGGATGATATCTGCGTCGATAACGCCGTAGCCGTTGTCTGTGCCGTTGCCTGTACCGTTACCGAGAATGTAGTCGAATTCATAATATGCATCGGGGTTCATAAGGTCTGTTGTTTTAAGATAAACGATATCGAACCAGCTCGTTGCATTACATGCAAGGGTGAAATAAACAACGTAAGCCGAGCCGTCCCAGAGAACCTGAGGAGCCCATACTGCGCTCATGTTTCTTGTGTCGCCGATAAGATGAGCCATCTTCGAAACGTCGATGAAGGTTTCGTCATACCAGTTAACAAGGTCCTTTGAACGCCAGATGATGAAGGACTGGCTGTTGTTTGAGTATGTTCCGCCGCCGTCCGTGAAGTCAAGGTCGGTTGCGAGGATGTAATAATAGTTATCCTGCTCGTTATACCAGATATAAGGGTCACGAACGTTACCAACACCCTTTGAGGGGATGATAACGGGTTCGTTGTTTCTCAGAGCGGTGTAGTTATAGCCGTCATCTGAAACTGCAAGGTGGATTGTCTGACCCTCTTTGCTTGTACCTGTAAAGTAAGCGAACAGGTAGTGGTCTTTGAGAGTAGAGTTTGCTGCGCTTGCTATGCTCGATTCGGGAGCAATCCATACCCAGCATGAGAGAACTATCAGCATTGCCATGAATGCCGATAAAATTCTTTTTGCGGTTTTCATAGAAAATTACCTCCATTTTGTTGAAATCTATATTAAAATCCAATTGTTTTTTGGATGATTATATTCAGGCTTGTTAACCTGTATTGAAGTTTTCGCAAAGTTTTCTGAATTCTGCCGCTTTTTGGCAGATGTATTCGGGAACGCCGCTGAAATCGCCTGTTTCAGCCTGCGCAACCGCTGCGCACATATCGCAGAAATTTCTTAATTCGCAGCTTCTGCATTTCGGAGGAAGCATTATGCTTTCTCTCGATTTTTTGACGCTGCTCCAAGCCTTATCAAAAGACTCTATTGCAAAGGAAGGCTCCGACATCATTCCGCACGGTGACATTTTTCCGTCCCATGTGACCCAGAATGTGCTTAAACCTGCTCTGCACGGAATCCGTTCGCCGAGTGAATCGCTGAGCCCGCCGTTATCATTTGCTCTCGGAGTGTTTTTTCTGCGGTCTATATGATTTTTCAGCTTTTCGCAGCCCATGCTCAGCCTGAGGCATTCAAACTGAACCTTTGCCGCTTCATCGGGAGGAAGTCTGTCTGCATTGCCGCCGACCCTGACGGGCGGAAACATATAGCTGACAGCCTGAACGGGAATCCCGAGCTCATCCGAAATCTCATATATTTTCGCAGCATCGTGCCTGTTATACTGCGTTGCGGTGAAATTGATTTTAACGCTGACACCTGCCTGCTTAAGCTTTTTAATGGCGGAGAGCGTTTTCTCAAAAGCATCACCGTTGCCGCAAAGCCCGCGGTAAGTTTCAGCCGATGCGCCGTAAAGCGAGATATTCAGCTTCTGCGGAGGGTTATCCGCGAAAAACTTAACTCTTTCATCGGTTATCAGCAAACCGTTTGTGTTGACCGAAACGAGAAGCCCCAGCTTTTTTGCGCCGAGATAGATTTCATCGAAATCCTTTCGCAGCAGAGGTTCGCCGCCCGTGAGCAGCAGCATGAACATTCCTGCATTTTTTGCTTCCTCGGCAAGAGAGAGCCACCATGCGGCGTTCTTTTCGAGCTTTATTGCTTCGCAGTCATTTTCTTTGCGGTGGATATAGCACATTTTGCAATCGAGAGGACATCTTGAGGTCAGTTCAAATGCACCTGAAAGGGGGATGGATTCTTTGTCGGCTCTGGCGAAAAGCTTTGAAATAAAAGCATTGTATTCAAATCCCAATCAGATAACACCTCCGTCATGCAATGCTTTCTCAAGAGCGATAACAGCATTTTCATCCGCCGTGCAAGCGAGCGAATAAACGGGAACGCTTCCGAGCAGCTCAATGAGCAAATCGAAAATTTTCTGCCGTTCGTTCGGCGCAAGCAAATCAAGGTAAACATTTTGCAGCACACCCTGCAGCGCTTTGGCGCCCGTTAAACGCCTCACGGAGTTTTGCTCCGATTGGCTGAGCAGCACGATTGCGCCAAGAGGAAGGGTTTTGTTTTTGCAAATGCCGCTTGTTCCGCAGAAGGGAACTCCGCATGCATAAGCACCGTTCTCAACGAGGATGCCTGCCTTGTCGCCGTTGATTATTTCGGCATTGCGGTGCTTTTCCCACAGCGCAGCCTGAGTGCTTTTGCCGACTCCGCTTGCCGCTGAAAAGAGAATCGCTTTTCCGCAGACTCCGATAAATGACGAATGAATGAAAAATGCGTTTTGAAAAAGAATCAGCTGAGCGAGAGAGACCGAGCTCCACATATAGCGGCTGTCCATCATAACGGGAAAGCTTTGTCGGGAGAAGAAGGTTTCGCCCGATGAAGCGCCTGCGGATGAATAGCGGGTCAATGCGCCGTGCCTTGTGCCCATAGGCAGCTCACGGTAAACCGTATCGCCCGAAACGGAAACGAAAAATTCGCCGGCTTTGCGTCTGCCGTTTTCGGGTGCTTCGGGGAAGGGCTCGCATACCCTGCAGCTGATATTTATATCGGCAATTCCGCTGCTTGCCTCAAACTGAGACCATAGCGGATTATCGCCGGGAAAACTTTCTGCATCAATGCAGATAAGCTTCTTGCATAACTTATAATATTTTTTCATATTAATAACCTTAATAAAAAATATACCAAAAAACATTTTACGCTTTTAATGTCAAAAAGTCAATAAAAATGGCGTTGTTATTTGTTGTAAAAATAAACAAATTTTATCAACAAATGCCTGCTTACGGGAAACTTTTTGCACACTCTGCAGCGTTCCGTCCGAACTCATATGAATCCGCTTGCAAAAAACGCAGAATGTTGCAAACAAACTGTTGTAATTTTGCATTTTATGTGATAATATTGATAGTGTATAACTGTAAGTGTTTATTTTTGTCGAAACGGGTGCTGTTATGGAGAAAAAAGACAAAAAATCCAAAAAACTGAAGATACTTATTATCTGTCTGCTTATTCCGATTGTTCTTATTATCGGCACGCTTGCAGGTATTACGCTGCCTCTTATCATAAGCTACAACAGAAATGCTTATCAGGAGGTTGAGATTGTTGAGAGAAGCGATGAATATGTTATGCCTGAAACCGACCCGCAGCCCGAAGAATGGGCGGATGTGACTCTCAGAGAAGAGGATCTCGGCAGAGATATCACAACGGCAACTCTGCCCAATGTTGTTAATCAGAGCGGCGGTTCAAAAGGACCTTATTATGACAGAAACGCATCCTTCGGCAGAAACGCAAACGCAATCAGCGTTTACGGCAAAACCCCGATTTATAAAGTTGCGAAGAAAGACCCGAACATTGAAAACATCCTTATTCTCGGAACGGATTCACGAGATGTTACGAAAGAAAGGGGCAGAAGCGACGCCATTATCGTTATGTCCTATAACAAAAAAACAGGCTCAATCAAAATGACCTCGATTCTGCGTGACTCCCTTGTGCCGATTGAGGGCAGGGGCTGGAACAGAATCAATGCCGCCTATTCGTTTGACGGTGTGGGTCTTGCAATCAACACAATAAACCAGATTTTTGACCTTGATATCCAGCGCTTTGTTGTTATTGATTTCAACGGCGTTACGGATTTTATCGATAAGGTTGGCGGTGTTACAATCAGCCTCACGCAGGCGGAAGTCAACTATATGGAGAAATACAGCGGAGGCAAGGTTGCATATAAGGTCGGCCCCAACCATTTCAACGGCGACAGGGCTCTGGCTTATATGAGAATCCGTAAGATTGACAGCGATTTCAAGCGAACTGCAAGGCAGAGAAACGTTATTGAAACTCTTGCACAAAAAATCGTAAACGAAAAAACCATTCCCGAAATCTACGAATTAACGGATTTTGCGTTCAGCCTTGTCAAGACAAATATCAGCATCACGGAGCTTACCTCAACCGTTGCGTCGATAGCCAAAAACGCAATGGTCAGGGGGCTGAGCATGCAATCCCAGCATGTGCCCTACAGCGATGCTTTTGCCTATAAATATTACAACGGCATGGCAATTGTTTCGTTCAACATTGACGATGCCGCAAGAAGAATCAATAAGTTTATTTACGGATGATTAAATACGATTTGACAAGGGAGGTGACAGCTGTGTTTGATATCCATTGCCACATTTTGCACGGCGTTGACGACGGTTCGGGAAACATGAGCGATTCGCTCGAGATGGCACAGCTTGCCGCCGAATCGGGAACAAAGGGGATAATTGCAACTCCGCATTGCAACATTCCGGGAATGTTTGATAATTATTGGTGCGGGGAGCTTGAAAACAGATTTCTTGCACTGAAACAGGAAATAGAAAAACGCAAAATACCGCTTGAGATTTATCGGGGGCAGGAGATTTTTCTTTCAAAGAAATTTGAAGAACACCTGAAAAAGGGTGAATTCATAACCCTCAACAATTCAAGATATATGCTTGTTGAGCTTGATTTCCGCATCGATACGGCTTCGGCAATGTCAAGGCTCGGCAGGCTTGCTTCGCTGGGATTTGTTCCCGTTGTTGCCCATCCGGAGCGCTACGGATTCGTTATAGAGAATCCTGCAATTGTGCGTGAAATCCGTTCTCTCGGATGCCTTGTGCAGCTCAATTCCGGCAGCCTTTCAGGCGATTTCGGACGTTACATAAAGAAAACCGCCGACGTCATTGCAGGAAAAAGGCTGGCGGATTTTGTTGCGGGCGATGCTCACAGCCAGTACAGCCGCACGCCCAATCTTTCTCCCGTGCATGAGCTTATCAGCGAAGAGATTTCCTATGATTATGCAGATGCTTTGCTCAGAATCAATCCGCTCAAGGTTCTGAACAATGAAACTATATAGAGAGGCGGGCTTTTATGTTAAAATGGCTTCGTGGAATAACGCTGTTTCTGTTTGCAACCGTGCTTGTTGCATTTGTTGCATTTTCGGTTATTGACAGAATGAGAACCGATAACACGGTTCCCGTTATATCGATGGATTCGGATGAAATTCAGATAAGCGTTAAAGATGAAAAAAACGCGCTGCTCAGGGGCGTTACGGTTACAGACGGAAAAGACGGCGATATCACGGAGAAACTGCTTGTTGAATCCGTTTCAAAGTTCATCGAACCCGGTGTGTTTGATGTTACATATGCAGTTGCGGACAGCGATAACCACGTTGTCAAGGCAACCCGAAGAGTCAGATATACCGATTACACCCAACCCGAATTCTATATGAAGCGTGCGCTGGTTTATTCGGTTGACGAGGATGTTGATATCCGTGCGGCTGTCGGCGCAAGGGATTGCATTGACGGCGATATCAGCGACAGGGTTACCATTGCCGCAACAGACTTTGTTCAGAATACCTCGGGCGTTTTCACGGTTTCGCTTCAGGTTTCAAACAGCATGGGTCATATGATTTATCTTGATGTTACGGTTCACGTTGAGGGCAACGAAACAATGGCGCCCGAAATCCAGCTTGAAAAGAGCCTTATCTATATCAAGAAAGGCGAAAAGCCCGTGTTTGAAGATTACATCAAGGAAGTAACGGTGAACGGCGTTCTCATGGAGAACTATAACCTGCTGGTATCAACAAACTTCAACAGCGAAAAAGAAGGCACATATAACGTGCATTATTATATCTCAACCAACGAAGGATATGAGGGCCACTCAATTCTTACTGTTGTTGTTGAATGACGGGAGTGATAAGGTTTGAAAAAAAGTAAATCATGGTTCACCATAACGTTTGAATGGAACAGCCTTATCAGAGACCTCGTGCGCAATGTGTGGGTTATTTTTCTCACGGCTCTTATTGCATATATGGGTATTCAGGTTTATGAGAAGAGCATTTATACGCCCAGCTATACAAGCAGCTCTATTCTTGTTGTGCGTGCAAAGGTAGGCTCATCGGGAATTTACAGCAATCTTGCATCTTCATCCGAAATGGCAACGATTTTCACAAAGGTTTTCCAGCAGCAGTCAATGAAAAAGCTTGCTGCCGAAAATGTCGGTCTGACCTCGTTCAACGGAACGATTACCGCCGAGGTTACGGGCACAACGAACCTGCTCAATGTAAGCGTTAAAAGCAAAGACCCCGAGCTTTCGTTCCGCCTGCTTACATCGGTTCTTGAGGTTTATCCGAGCATTTCCGATACGATTTTCAGCGATGCGGTTATCGATGTTATCAAAAACCCCGATATGCCCACCTCGCCGTCAAATTCTCCGCTGACAACCTACAGAACTCAGATTGTTCTGCTTGCAATGGTGTTTGCCGCTGCCCTGATTGTTCTTTTCTCCCTGATGAGAGAAACTGTCAAGGAAGAGAAAGGCTTTACGGATAAAATTGATGCGGAGCTTATCGGAACGGTCACGCATGAGCAGGCACACCTTTCCCGAAAGGAAAAGCGCAAAAAGAAAAAGCGTGCCCTGCTGATAAACGATGCATATTCCTCGCTCAAATTTACGGAGGATTATCAGAAGCTTGCAACAAAGCTTGAATATGTTCAGAAAAGAAAAAACAAAAAGGTTTTTGCTATAACAAGCGTTGCCGAAAACGAAGGTAAATCAACGGTTGCGGCAAATCTCGCAATTGCTCTTTCGGGCAGGGGATATAAGGTTGCTCTTCTTGATCTGGATATGCGCAAGCCCTCAATGTATAAGATTTTCGATTATAACCAGGAAATGGAAAATGAGTTTTCCGATGTTCTTGCAAACAAAATTTCGCTGAGCGAATTTAATTTCTCACGTTACAGAAAAAGCGGTCTGATTATTGCGTTCAACAAGAAAGCCTTCGACCAATCCAAGGGTATTCAGAGCGGGTCTGTTTTTGAAGAATGCATTTCGGCCCTGCGCGAAAAAATGGATTTTGTTATTATCGATACGCCGCCTGTTTCGGTTTCGTCGGATGCGGTTTCGATATCGGCTTATGCCGACAGAACCCTGCTTGTTGTCAGAACGGATACCGTTGCGGTCAGGGATATCAACGATGCTATCCTTGCGGTGCGCGATGCAGGCGGAAAGCTTGCAGGCTGCATTCTCAACGATGTTTATAAACCCTTCACTCTTTTCGGTCAGATGGGTACCGATGAAACAGGCTATTACGGAGCTTATTACAGAGGCGGCTACGGCTATGGCTACGGTTACGGTAAACACAGCCATTCGTCGGCAGGAGAGGGCTTTACGGAGAACTGAACATAAATTCATATCACAGAACGAAATAAGGTTATTATATGAACGAAAATATAACAAATAACGATAATGCCAACTCAACGGTGGAACTTAAAATTCTGCTGAGCGATATATGGCGCGGCACGATGAAATTCGGCTGGATTGCCGTTGCTCTTGCCGTGCTTCTGGGCAGTCTGCAGTTTTACAGAAGCTATGTGCGCTATGTTCCCGAATACACCGTTTCCGCAACCTTTACGGTTCAGACGGAAAATAAGGTGCTTTCGGGCGAAAACGGCGTTTCGGCATATTCGTTTTTCTATAATAAAAATACGGCTGACCAGCTTGCGAGCGTTTTTCCGAATATTATCAGCAACCCCATACTCACAACCAAGGTGTGCGAGGAGCTGAAGGTTCAGTCCATGCCTGCAACCGTAACGGCAAACTGTATTTCGGATACAAACATGGTAACGCTTACGGCAAAGGGCGGAGATGCCAAGCTGACCTATGACACCCTGCTTTCGGTTATCGAAAATTATTCATCCGTTGCGGATTACATAATCGGACGCACAAAGCTTGTTATTATCAGCGAGCCCGTTCTGCCCAAAAACCCGTCAAATCAGATGGCGTGGCGTTCGTCGGTGCTCAGAGCCGCTCTTATCGGTGCGGTAATAGGTATCGGCTGGATTATGGTTTATGCGATTCTCAGAAAAACAATCCGCACCAAGGAGGATATCCGCAACGTTCTCAACAGAAACTGCATCGGCGTTCTTCCGCAGGTTGTTTTCAAAAAATACCGCAGAAAAATCAACACGGATGTCATTCTCACAAATCCCTTGATAGGCAACGATTTTCTTGAATCTCTCCGCCTTCTGCGCAGTGCGGTAAAGCAAACGCTGAGCGATGGCGAAAAGGTTATAATGCTCACCAGCACAGCTCCCGATGAGGGCAAATCGGTTGTAACGGTCAACCTTGCATCCATTTTTGCGAAAAACGAAAACAAGGTGCTTGTTGTTGACTGTGACCTGCGCAATTCGGGCATTCTGCCCCTTGTCAGAAACGGAAACGGAGAAAAATCCGTCATAGCGGAAAACGAGGTTTATGAAATTATCCGCGTTGAAGCGCTGGGAATTGATTTCCTCGGCTTTAAAAACGGAGAAAAGAATCTTCAGAACATAATCCGCACTCCAAACCTCAAAAAGATTTTTGATGAAATGAAAAATAAGTATGACCTTGTTTTTGTGGATACACCGCCCTGCGGAATAATTTCGGATGCATCCATTGTTGCAGGTGCAGCCGACGCAATTATTTATGTCATAAGGCAGGATGCCGTTATGCAAACAACTATCAGAACGGGAATCAGCGCCATGCTTGAAACCGAAACAAAGTTCCTCGGATGCATCCTCAACGGTGCAACGGGCGGTCCCGGCGGCTACGGCAATTATTATAAGTACGGCGGCTACAATAAGTATTACCGCTACGGATATTCGCATAAAAAAGGCTACGGCTACGGTTACGGCAGCCAGAAGAAAAAATAACTGCTTGAAATGAGATGGTTAAGGTGAAGAAGCCAAGTGAATATATTGAGCTTTTCCGCTCTCTCGGAAAAGAATGGAAGTGGCTTCTGCGCTACATTTCAAAGTACCGTCTGCAGATAGTCCTCTATGTTGTTATCGGGCTCATCAGCACGGCGATGGGTCTGGGTTCAAATATTGCTTCAAAATATCTGATTGACTCTGTTGTTTCCCATGATAACGAAACGATTGTCAGAAGTGCGGTGCTTGCGGTAAGCCTCGGCTTAACCCAGCTGATTGTGGGTGCGGTTATTTCGAGAATCGCCACGGTTGTAGGCACGAAAATCAGCTGTGAAATCAAGGCGAACATTTATGAACACATAACCTATTCAAAGTGGGAAGATATAAGAAAATACCATTCGGGCGATCTGCTCAACAGAATTGAGGGCGACGTAAGTGCGGTTTCAAGCAGCATAGTTTCCTATATTCCCAGCGTTTTTACAAAATCGGCTCAGTTTTTGGGATGCCTTACGGTTGTTCTTTATTATGACCCCACGATGGCAATCTTTGCTTTTATGAGTGCTCCGTTTCTTGTTGTTTCTTCAAGAATTTCAACAAAAATGGTGCGCAAATACAACAAAGAAAGCCGTGAAATGAACGGCAAAATTCTTTCGTTCTATTCCGAATCGATTCAGAATCTTCAGACCATAAAAGCCTTTGACATAACAAGACGCTACGTTGAGCAGATGAGAACCAATCTTCAGCTCTACAGAAAAATCAGGCTTGATCACGATAAGTTTTCAATCATTATGAGTTTGTGTATGTCTGTTATAGGCATTGCCGTTGCTTATGCCTGCTACGGCTGGGGCGTTTACAGACTGTGGCAGGGAGCGATTTCCTACGGAACGATGACCTTGTTCCTTCAGATTTCAGGCCAGCTTACGTCGTCATTTTCATCCCTTGTTTCACTTCTTCCGAGTGCTATCTCTATTGCAACCGCATCAGGCAGAATTATGGAAATCACAGATTTGCCTACAGAAGAAAGCAAGGACAATGATAAAGCAGAAAAAATGGAGAATTCCGCAAACGAAAGCGGCGTAACCGTTTGCTGCAATAAGCTTACTTATACTTATCCTGACGGAGATAAGCCCGTTGTGCGTGATATTTCGTTTACTGCAGCTCCGGGCGAAACAATTGCGTTTGTCGGACCTTCGGGAGAGGGCAAAACAACCATTCTCAGGCTTATTCTCGGTCTTGTAGAGCCCGATTCGGGCGAAATAACAATGGAAACTGAAAACGGCTCAAAAATCAATGTTTCCGAAAGCACAAGAAGATTCTGTTCATATGTACCTCAGGGCAACGCAATTTTTTCGGGCTCTGTTGCGGATAACCTGCGTATTGTGCGTCCCGAGGCAACTGACGAAGAACTTGCGGCTGCTCTCAGAACTGCAGATGCATGGGATTTCATAAACGAGCTTCCCGAGGGGATGTATACACAGATCAGCGAAAAGGGCGTTAATTTCTCCGAGGGTCAGGTGCAGCGCATGTCCATTGCGAGAGCCATTCTCAGGGATGCTCCCGTTATTGTTATGGATGAGGCAACCAGTGCGCTCGATTCGCAAACGGAGGAAACCGTTCTTGCCAACATGATGAGGGCTTACCCCAACAGAACAAGGGTTATAACCACCCACAGACCCAGCATGCTTCAGTATTGCACAAGAGTGTATAAAATCGGAGAAAACGGCAGCCTTAATGAGATTAAAGATTTTGCATGTTTTTCAGAAAATGATTGACACATATTTTGAAAAATGATATAATAAACCGAAAAGCATTTAGCATGAGTACTATTTTGCTTTCATCACGGAGAATGAGAGGCGAAAAATGAATACATACGAGCTTTCTCAGGTTATTCGGACTTCAAAAAGCCTTCCCTCTCTGATAGCGCAGCTGAAAGAGAAAAATGTTTCTGCCGCTTATCACGATTGGGCGATGCGTATGTATCTCGATTCAAAGGCAAGAGAAAAAGCCATACCGCTCAAGGGCTTTTTTGAGCTTACCCCTTGTTGCAACCTTGATTGCAAGATGTGCTATGTTCACCTGAATCCAAAGCAGATGAAGGGCTGCAGGCTTCTTTCCGCCGATGAATGGGAAAGCATTATGGCGCAGGCAGCCGAATCAGGTATGATGTATGCCACCCTTACGGGCGGCGAATGCCTCACATACCCCGAATTTGAAAGACTTTACCTTTATTTACATAAACATTCGGTCAGAATTGTTGTTTTGTCAAACGGCATTCTGCTTGATGAAGAAAAAATTGAATTTTTCAGAAAAAATCCGCCCTTGTTCATTCAGGTTACGCTATACGGCGCAAACGAAGAAATGTATGAAAAGGTAACGGGTAAAAGACAGTTTGAAAGGGTTATAAAGAATATACGCAATGCCGTTGAGGCAGGGCTTATGCTTAAACTGACACTGACTCCGAATCCGTATCTTTCTCTTGAAGAAAACAAGGAGCTTATCCGTTTTGCGGCTTCGCTCGGCGTTGATTTTCAGATAAACAGCGGTCTGTTTACTCCGAGAAGCACAACCGAAAGAGATGCCGGCTTCAACGATTTGAGTGCGGATGACTATGTGGAATTCTTCAGGCTGGAAAAAGCTCTTAAAGGAGAGCTTCCCCCGACGGAATGCACAGCTGATTTGCCCGAAACCGTTGTAAATCCTCATTCTTCGGCACCTAAGGGTATTCGCTGCGGAGGCGCCAGAAGCTCATTCAGCATAACGTGGGAGGGTAAAATGGTTCCTTGCAACAGGCTGACCCATATCAGCGCAGAGCCTCTCAAAGAGGGCTTTGCCTGCTCATGGAACAAAATTCACGGGCAGGTTATGGAGATTCTTCTGCCTGCCGAGTGCGAAACCTGCGCTTACAGACGAGCCGCCAAGGGCTGCGTTGCGGGTCACGGGTTTGAAAATGCAGGGCACGCTTCTCCCGAGCAGTGCAAATGGTGCCGCGCAATGGTGCGCAGCGGATTTTCAAAGCTTGCAGATGATTAAAAGCATAACCGCTTTTTCATATACCTATTTTTTTGATTCAGAATTTATAAGGAGGATACAGAATGAAAAAAACTTACACAACACCCGTTGCGGAAAAAATAGAATTCCGTTACCGTGATCAGGTTGCTGCAGAAAGCGGCACTGTTTGCACACAGAAGTGGACAGGTTTCAGCGACGGCACACTTCTTACTTGCTCCAGCGAAATCGTTGTTGCGGATTCAGGCTTAATCTGAGGAAAGGTTTATCGGCAAAGCCGATATGAAATCCTATGGAAAAATCAAATTGCGGGTTGGTTGTCAGTGTAGCGGGACTTCGGTTTGAGCTTCACGGCAGCTTGCCTCGGCTTGAGGAATTTGTCTGTCACTCGGACGGAAAGAGTGACGGTCAGATTTTCATTGCGTCTGAACCCTTGCTCAACGGCACCGAAAAGCTTGCTGCGGAGCACACGGATGTTAATGTTTATATACGTGATAACGGTTCATGGCTCTATGTTATGCCAAAATATGCACAGTCTGTTCAGGTTACTCTTGATGCGGACTGCAAAACAGTAAAATGCTATATTGCCGATGATTCTCTGATTCCCGTGTGGAGGGTGCTTTTCAGAACGGCAATCGAGTGTATATGCGTTTTCAATTCCCGTCTTTCGCTCCATTCCGCCTGCGTGGATACGGGCGGAGAGGCGGTTGCGTTTACGGGCGTTTCGGGAACGGGCAAATCAACCCGTGCAGATGCGTGGATCAAGGCAAACTCAGCTGAATTCATCAGCGGCGACAGACCTGCTCTGAGCATTGATTCCGACGGCGTAACGGTTTACGGTGTGCCGTGGGACGGCAAGGAGCGTGTTTACAGAAACATCAGACGCCCGCTGAAAGCGATTCTGGATGTGCGCCGTTCAGATACGGATTATCTGCGAAAGCTGACTCCCGAGCAGGCACAGCGTGTTCTCGTAAAGCAGGTTTTTGTGCCTATGTGGGATGCTTCGGCGGCACCGTTTGCGATAATGAATGTAAGAAAGCTGTCTGAATCCGTTCCCGTTTACCGTGTTTTCTGCGGTCCGAATGAAGAGAACGCAAAAAGGATTTACAGCATTCTTTTTAACAATTCCGAGGAAATTCAGGAGGCGGCAGAAGAAATGAAAATCAAAGAAGGCTTTGTTTTAAGAAATATAGCCGATGAATATATTGTTATGCCTACGGGCGGCAACATTGCGAAGTTTGACGGTGCAGTAGCCCTCAACGATGTTTCGGCATTTATTTTTGAAAAAATGAAGAATCCCGTCAGCAAAGAGGATTTGCTTATTGCGGTTCTCAATGAATATGACGTTGATTCCGAAACTGCGGCTAAAGATATCGATGCCCTTGTTTCCCGCTTTGAGGAAATGGGAATAATTGAATAATTTTTCAGGATGTACTGTTTTTCAGTACATCTTATTTTTATTTTATTATTGAAATAATAATCTGATAGTGTTATAATATAGAGTGGCTAAAAGGGTAAGGCGGTGTGAATTTATGTTCAGGATAAAAGACGGATTTATAATCAGAAAAATCGGCACTCAGATTATGGCTGTTCCTACGGGTAAAATGACCTCGGAAATCCATGGGATGATTGCTCTGACCGAAAGCGGAGAGCTTCTCTGGAATGCGCTTGTAAACGGTGCGGATATCGGAACTCTTGCGGATATCCTGACGGAGAATTATGAGGTTGAGCGTGATGTTGCGCTTGCCGATGCCGAAAAATTCGTTTCGGGTCTGAAAAAGCAGGGTGCACTCCAATGATTGAATGTCAGCGGCTTGGCAGCGATTATCTTGAACGGCTACGGGGCTGGGCACAGCAAAACTTTATCCCCCTCACCGCCACGTTTGAGCTTACTCCTTTTTGCAATTTCAGCTGCGTGATGTGCTATGTGCGCCTTACAAAGGAAGCTGCCGAAAAGCAGGGCAGGCTTCTTTCAGCCAAAAAATGGCTTGAGATTGCAAGGCAGGCAAAGGAAATGGGAACTCTGTATGTTACCCTGACGGGCGGCGAGCCTTTCCTTCATCCCGAATTCTGGAAAATCTACAGCGAGCTTAATAAAATGGGTTTTCTCATTTCAATCCTTTCAAACGGCTCAATGATAGACGAAGAAGCAATGGCAAAATTCCGCGAATACGGAATGCCTTTCAGCGTAAAGCTGACCTTATACGGTGCAAGCAATGAAACATATGAAAAAGTCTGCGGCTCCTCCGACGGCTTTTCGAAAATCTCAAAAGCCGTTGACCTGATGAAGGAAGCGGGAGTTCCGCTGAAAATGACCTCAACAATAGTTCGTGAAAATGCGGAAGACTTGCAGCAGATATATTCTTTTGCCCGAGAAAAAGGCGTGCCGATGCAGCACACCATATCGGTTATCAGGTCATCAAGAGGTGCGGTCAACACAACCGAGAAATCCCGTTTTGCTCTGAGCGATTTTCCCGATGAGCTGACTCTTGAGGAGCTTGAAAAGCTGAAGTATCCGCCGCTTGAATCTCCGTTTGCCTGGTGCTCGAGCTACGGGTCATCGTTCTGGATGACATGGCACGGACATGTGCAGATGTGTTCCTTCATGAATGTTCCCGAGGTTGTTTATTCGGGAAACCTTGCAGGCGACTATGCTGAACTGCACAAAAAACTAAAAACAATCAGAAATCCCGATGATTGCAGGGATTGCGAGTGGCAGGCGTTCTGCCAGCGATGCCCGGGCATACTGTGTGCCGAAAGCGGTCATCCCGAAAAAACAGATGCAGGGCTTTGCGACATGGCAAAGCGGCTGTTTGAATTATATAAAATCAGAAAAGGAGGAACGGTATGAAGAAGAACTATATCGCTCCCGAAAGCAAGCTTATAGTTATAAATCTCAATGAAGGTATCGCCGTAGTTTCGGGCGGTATTTCCGAGGTTTCGGGCTCTGCCGTTATCAGATTCACTCATGATGTGGACGGCTGCAGAGGCCGTTATACAGGTGTTGAGGGTGCAAAGGTTGACCAGGATATCACAACGTTTATGGGTTACTATGAACAGCTGCTTACCTACGGTGCGGATGTTTATTTCAACTGTTTCCGCTATCAGTTCTGAGGATGATTATTCGTATTGCGGACCTGCCCGTGGAATGGCAGGATGAATATTCGGATTATGTAAGCGCATTTTCGTGCGAAACGGCGGAAACCCCTGTGATATCGGTACGCTTCGGCAGCAAGCTGCCCGAGTGCCACGGTATACAGTATCATGAGAAAACCGCTGACAATTTTATCAGGCTTGAAAACGGTGAGTTTGCTCTGGCAAACACCGATTGGAGCGAGGTGACCTCGTTCTTCCCTGCTTCAAGCGGAATGTACGCTCTGCCTCTTGCGGCGATATGCTCGAAGTTTTCTTATTTCGGAGCATTCCTGATGCACGCATCCTGCGTTGATATCGGCGGCGAGGGCGTGATTTTCACGGGTCGCTCAGGTGTCGGCAAAACAACTCAGGCGCAGCTCTGGCAGAAGCATCTCGGCGCTGAAATCATAAACGGCGATAAGGTGTTCGTGCGAGAAACCGGCGGTGAGTTTCACGGCTTCGGTCTGCCGTGGAAGGGCTCGTGCGAATACTGCCTTAATAAAAAAACAAAGCTCAGAGGAATTGTTGTTCTCCGTCAGGCAGGGGAGAACAGAATAACAAGGCTTGATGCCGTGCAGGCAACGGAGCTTTTCATGCCGCATATTTTTATGCCGTATTGGGATAAAGCGTGCCTTGAAAACACCTTTGATGCGTTTGAAAAAATTATTGAAAGAGTGCCTGTTATGCTTCTCGAATGCCGTCCCGATGAGGACGCAGTGAAGCTTACATATAATACGCTTTTTATTTAATTGAGTTATGGAAAAAATTATTTATTCTTCGGCTGAATTTGCCGAAATAATCGAAGATACGGTAAAGGCAGGCGGCAGTATGCCTCTTGTTGTAACGGGCAACAGTATGAACCCTTTTCTCAAAGACGGCAAAAACACCGTCTGGCTGGAGGGCTGCACGGAATCTGATTTCAAAAGAGGAAAAATTCTTCTTTTCAGGCGCACGGATGGCAAGATAGTTCTTCACAGAGTGAGAAAGGTTTTGCCCGGCGGCGAGCTTGTTATGAACGGCGATGCGCAGTATTGGTGCGAAAACATCAAAAAAGAGCAGGCGGTTGCCGTTGTAACTTATATCGAAAAAAACGGCAGAAAAAAATCCTGCAGTTCATTATTTTACAGGGCGGTTATTGAGGTCTGGCAGCTGCTCAAGCCTCTGCGTCCGTATATTTTCAGAGTTCAGAGGAAAATCAAAAAACTTTTCAGCAGGTCGGAGTAACAGCAAATGGTGCATTCAGGCGAAATGATAATACAGCTTATCGGCAGCGAAGTGTGCGGCAGCACGCTTTCTTTGCGTGCGGGATCGCCCGTTTCCGAAAAGCTTCTTCTTGATATGTTTAATTTATCAAGAGCTCATGACCTGACACATATTGTCGGCTCTGCGATTATAAACAACAAGCTTGCTGCCGACAGTCTTATCAGCGAGCAATACCGTAACTGCGTTTATTCAACTCTTTACAGATTTGAAAATCTGAACTATGTGCTCGAAAAGGTCAGCAGCGTACTTGAAACGGAAAAAATTCCGTATATTCCGCTTAAGGGTGCGGTTATAAAGGAGCTTTACCCACAGCCATGGATGCGCACGGGCTGCGATATCGATATTCTTGTTCACGAGGAAGATGCGGATAATGCCGCAAAAAAAATAACCGAGGCTCTCGGATATAAGCATGCAGGCAAGAATAAGCACGATATCCAGATTCTTTCAACCGAAAATATTTATGTTGAGCTTCATTTTAACCTGCTTGAAGAGGATGCAGCTCCTGCCATGGCAAAGGTGTTGAACAGGGTGTGGGAGCACGCAAAGCCTGTAAACGGCTCTTTCAGATATGAGCTTGACAATGCGATGTTTTATTATTATCACATTGCTCATATGGCAAAGCATTTTCTGAAAGGCGGCTGCGGAATCAAGCCTTTTATTGACCTGTGGCTGATGGAGAAAAGCGGAGATTATAACACCTCCGAAGTCAGAGCCTTGCTTAAAAAAGGCAGGCTTACGGATTTTGCAGAGACCGCAGAAAAGCTGAGCAGAGTCTGGTTTTCGGGAGAAGAGCATGACAGAGTGACAAAGCTTATGGAAGAATTTGTTCTCAGCGGCGGCTGCTTCGGTACAAAGGAAACAAGAATGCTTTCGGGTCAGCAGAAATCGGGCGGAATAAAAAAATTCATTCTGTCACGCATTTTCGTGCCGTATGACGAATTGAAGAAGCAGTATCCGATACTGAATAAATATAAAATTTTTACCCCTGTTTGCGAAATTTGCCGATTATTCTCCCTTGCATTCGGCAAAAAGAAAAAATTCCGCAAATCCTATCTCGGAAATCTTAACAGCGTGTCAGATGACCGCATTGACGATATAAATCTTTTGTTTGAAAGTGTGGGGCTTTGAATTGAGAGAAACAAAAAAATTGAGCACTTATAAAAAAAAGGCGCTTATCAGAGTGTGTAAGTTTATTCACATTCTGCTTACCATTGCGATGAATGCGGTGTGCCTTTACTACTACAACGTTCAGTATAACCAAAGGGGTGTCGGAAACACAAGATTTGTCCTTTTTATACTGCTTTATACGGGAATTCTTCTTTTCTCTCTGCGTACATATAAATCCTATGATTTCGGGCTTACCGAAAGCGCAATGCTGATTTATTCGCAGACGCTTGCGGATATTATAGCCGGCGTGGTTTTCTATGTTGTTTTTGTTATTGCAAACTCCACGCTCTTCACCCCTATCCCTTTGATTGTGATGCTTGTTTGCCAGATTCTGCTGAATTCGGTGTGGAGCGTTGCAATCAACAAACTGTATTTCAGAATCAATAAGCCCCAAAAAACAGCGTTGGTTTACAGCGATGAGGAAACGCTTCTGAGAATGAAGGATGTTTATACCCGCAACAAGAATTTTGAGATTGTTAAAACGCTCAAGGTTGAAGATGACGATAAAGGCTGGATTGATGAGCTTGATGATTGCAAGGTCGTTTTCATTGCAGGGCTCAGACCCGGAACAAGAAATCTGGCATTGAAGGTCTGCCTTGAACGCAGAATGGAATGCTATACCGCGCCCTATATCGGAGATATCATCATGATGGGTGCAAAGCATATGGATATGTTCAGCGTGCCGGTTTTCGGTGTTTCGAGAAAAAACCCGAAAATCGAATATGCATTCGTAAAGCGTGCCATCGATATCGTTTGCTCTCTTATCGGAATAATCGTTCTCAGCCCCGTTATGGCGATAACTGCCATAGCAATCAAGGCTTATGATAAAGGTCCTGCTTTTTATAAGCAGGTAAGGCTTACCCTGAACGGCAGAAAGTTTGAAATTCTCAAGTTCCGCAGTATGCGTGTCAATGCGGAAAGCGACGGCGTTGCAAGGCTTGCAGGGGAAAATGATGACAGAATAACTCCCGTGGGCAAGATAATCAGAGCCTGCCGTCTGGATGAGCTTCCCCAGCTTTTCAATATTCTCAAGGGCGATATGACAATCGTCGGACCCAGACCCGAGCGTCCCGAAATTGCGGCGCAGTATGAGAAAGAGCTTCCCGAGTTCAATCTGCGTCTGCAGGTCAAAGCAGGTCTGACGGGGCTTGCGCAGGTCTACGGCAGATATAATACGGAGCCGTATGATAAGCTCCAGATGGACCTTATGTATATAAACGATATGTCATTTGTCAAGGACCTCAGACTGATTTTCGCAACGGTCAAAATTCTGTTCATCAAGGACAGCACTCAGGGCACCGCCGAAGGTCAGACAACCGCCATGGCAAAGAAGAAAGAAAAAACGGAAAGTGAAGTTGCAGGTAAATGAATGTATTGCTTTTGACAAATCTGTATCCGAATGAAGACGATTCTAACCCTGATATCACTAAAGTGTGTGCTTTCTTTGCAAGAGAGTGGGTAAAACAGGGACACAGGGTAACTGTAATTGTTAATTCTTCGGCGTTTCCCAAGCCCTATTATGCTGTTGGTAAAGCAGCAGGAAAACTTATAAAAAAGCATTTCAGTCTTTCGGAAATTCCCAACAAGATGTGGAGTAAATATTTTGAATATGATGACTTTGGAGTAAAGGTTATCAATATTCCAATGAAGAAATATATACCCAAGGGTCATTTTTTTGAAAGCACATTCAGAAAACAGGAGAAAAAGATAACAGATAAACTCCGGAAAATCGGATTTGTTCCTGATGTTGTAACCGGGCACTGGGCAAACCCGCAGATAAGGCTTGTTTCCGATTTGGCAAAGCATTACGGTGCAAGAAGCGCGATTGTGCTTCACGCTGACCATACGGAAGAATTGTGTGCTCGTTACAGTGTAAATTCATATATGGGTAAAATAGATAATTTTGGTTTCCGCTCAAAATCGGCAGCGGAAAAGGCTGCTGATTATCTTGATTTTAAAAAAGCCCCCTTTGTTTGCTATTCGGGTATTCCTGAAAAATTTGTCGAACAAAGTATTGATATAGAAAATAAAGCAGTTGATTCAGATAAAATCACATTGATTACCGCGTCACGTCTTCTGGATTGGAAAAATATAGATGCCGTTATTGAAGCTGCTGACAGAGCCTTCAAGGATATTGATTTCAATTATGAAATTGTAGGTGACGGACCGATGATGGAATCCTTGAAAAAACAGGCAAATCAAAGCAGCGTAGCCGAAAAAATACACTTTTGCGGCAAGGTAAGCAGAGAAGAAGTGCAGCAGAAAATGGCTTCAAGCGAAGTTTATGTAATGATCAGCCACGAAACATTCGGCTTGGTTTATCTGGAAGCTATGCTTCAGGGCTGCATTGTCATTGCCTCACGCTTTGGCGGTATTGACGGAATTGTGGTTGACGGCGAAAACGGATTTCTTTGTGAAGAAGGAAGCGCCGATGAATTGGCGGAGATATTTAAAAGAATAATCCGTTTGACACCTGAAGAACGAAAGATAATTGCCCGCAATGCAATTGAAACCGCAAAGAGGTTTACAGATTCAAATGTTGCGGAAATGTATTTGAAGAGTATTACGGAATGAATTGGAGCGAAAATGGAGAATTCTAAAAAAAAGATTCTTTTGATTAACACCTTTTTTAAAGTCGGAGGCATTCAATCGTCGCTGATTAACATGGCAAATGAACTGTGCGAAAAATATCAGGTAGAGCTTTTGATGTATTACCCTGAGGGCCCGTTGAAAGAAAGATTGGATTCCCGGGTAAAAATAATTCAGCCCTCGTGGGTGCTGAAGGCTTTGGGCATGTCTGTAACTGAAGCGGTCCGTTCAAAGAATCTTCTGATTCTTCTTTTCAAGGTTTTCGGTTCGGTGTGGGCAAAGGTTTTTGACAATCGGCTGCCAATATGGATTGCCTCAAAACTTCAGCCGAAACTCAAGGGGTATGATTTGGCGGTTTCTTTCCGTCATGAAGCAGGCAAAAAGGTTATTTCTTCAGGATTTGTAAGAATTCTTGACCGATGTATAGTGGCTGAGAAAAAAATAGCGTGGATACATTTCGATGCACTTAAAATAAACAATGATAACGATTTTAACAGCAGGTATTATCAAAAGGCAGATAAGATAGTCGGTGTTTCTCAATCGGTGGTAAATTCGTTCAAAACATTGAACCCCGATCTGGCAGATAAAACGGACTATTGTTATAATTTCATGAACTATAAAAAGATTTTTGAAAACAGTAAAGCAGAACAGGCGGTAAAATATCCCGAAGGCGGATTTGTCTGTTTTTCTGCCTGCCGTTTGAGCGCTGAAAAGGGGCTTTTAAGAGGAATATCCGCCCTTGCTCCTGTATTAAAAGAGAATAAGGATGTTTTTTGGTATATTGCGGGAGACGGTCCTGAAAGAGAAAAAATTGAAGAAGCAATAAAAACAGAAAATCTTGAGGGCAGAATCATACTTCTGGGCAATCAGAGCAACCCGTATCCTTATATGAAAAATTCAGACTTGCTCCTCAATCTGTCATTTCATGAAGCAGCTCCGATGGTTTATATGGAGGCTAAAGCTCTGCGGGTTCCGGTTTTCTCAACAGAAACATCATCCTCTGCAGAAATGCTTAAAGACGGTGTTGAAGATTTTATATGTGAAAATTCCGAAGAAGGAATCAGGAACGGATTTCTTGATTTAATGAGCGACAGAACCAAAATTGTTGCTGCGAAGAAAGCTCTGGAAAGTTATTGCGGAAGCAATGAAGGGTCTGTCAAAAAAATTGAAAGCTGGACAGAATAGCATGAAATAAAGGAGGTGCCCCTGATGATCAGCATAAAAAACAATATAGCACGTTGGGGCATTTCCTGCATTTTAGCCTTGCTTATATTATTCGGAACATACCGAAATGTTTTTTCTCTGGCAGCATTCCTTTTATGCGGTTTAATGGTTGTTTTTTGCGACAGAGAAACAATTTTGCTGCAATTTATTTTTATTATGCCGATGGCGAACCTGTTTAAGATGACTCCGGGTACGCAGTCTTTTTTTACTATACTGATATTGGTATATGTTGTGTTGCATTTGGTTTTGCCGAGAAAAGCTACATTTTGGGTTATTCTGCTTGGTGTTTATGTTTTAGTAGGAGAGCTTTTGGCAGGTCAGTTTGAGCTGTTCAAAACCATTAAGTTTATATGTAATATCTTATTTATTTCGTGCACATTAAATTCAAAGGATAATATCAGATATAAAGAGCTTTTCTTAAGTTATATAATAGGTAATATAGTTGCATCGTTTTTTGCAATGTTAAATTCGAGCTTTTTTAAAATAGAACCATATATCGGAGCGAAAATGTTAAGCAAAGCCTATTCGGACGGTGAAGAATTAGTACGTTTTGCCGGCTTATATTTAGACTCGAATTACTATTCTGTGGGCATGATAATTTCGCTATGTCTTCTTGTTATTTTATTTCATAAAAAAGATGTTAATATGTTAACGGTTGCTTTGGGATTCGGCACTGCTATTTATTTCCTTGTTTTAACTTACAGTAAATCCGCAATAATTATGTTGTTTGTTCCTTTGGCATATCTTTTGTTTTCTCTTATTACAAACAAAAAATATGTTGCAGTGGTCATAATAGTAATTTTGTCTGTTTCTGTTGTTGTTCTTGCTATTTCGGGAAAGGTTCCTGCCTTGGAAATTGTTCTGTCAAGGATGGAAGCCGGAGAAACCGATTCAGGTGAAATAGATATCAACGAACTTACGACCGGAAGATTCGATATATGGATGGATTATATTAAGTGTCTGGCAAATGATATGAAAATTCTTTTGTTTGGTGCAGGAATAACTGCGGAGTTGCTTTCGGGAAGGGCTGCTCATAACACATATTTAGAAATGTTGTATCATATCGGATTGATTGGTACTTTTATGCTGTTTATACTTCTGAAGGCGATTTTGCCGCATCATGTTCAAATAAGAACAAAACGTTCTGTCATGAACTATTCTATTGTTATATGCATACTTGTAACATACTTTTTCTTAAGCCAGTTGTTTTGCTTTGACCCGCCGTTCCAATTGTTTATAGCTTTTATTGTATTGAATCTGTCTGTGAACGGTGACGGCATAGTTAATGAACAAAAAAGGTTTGAACCGGATAATATGCAAACCAAGTGAGGGAACATAAACAAATGAGGGCAATTTTTTTAGTCAAAGATAATTATCCTGAATCCGGCGCATGCACGAGTTTGCTCAATAATATATTTTTTATCGGAAAAGCAGTCGAGCAGTTGGAATCAATTGATGTTTTAGCAGTTAAAGATATTTATACATCGAAAAAAAATTATAGTTATAAAGGTGTAGACGTTCACGATTTAACATTAATGTCAAAGGTATCAAACAATCAGTATAAGCATATTTTCTTGAAGCATCCGTTAGCTGTTTTGCATGGTGCGTTTGATAAATTAATTTCTAAAGCTGCAGATAAAAGCATTAATAACAGAATTGTACGTTCAATTGAGGACAAGCTGGACGATACAGAAGCGAAGACATGTGATATTATGGTTGCAGTAATGGGATCTTTTGATGTTGCTGCGGCAGCGATGAATTATAAAAAAAATAATCCGAAGATTAAATTTGTGCTTTATCAGGTAGATCCGTGTTCAACAAATGAAGCATATTCTTCGTTAACCCAAAAAGAACGAAAAGATTTTGAAGAAGAACTTTACAAAAATTCAGATGCAATAATTACAACTCCTATTCTTTTTGCAGAAGCAAAAAAAAAATATTCGGATGAAATACTCTCCAAAATGATTTCAATGGAGTTTCCGAATGTTGTGCCGAAGGAATGGAACAATGCAGAAGACCCCTCCGGAATTCGTTGCGTTTTTACGGGTAATATTTATGGCGGGATTCGTGACCCAAGATATACATGGCGTTTATTTGATAAGGTTGATTCGTGCATAGGGTTTGAAATGATTGGATCTATGCATCCAAAGCTTTGCGAAGAATCAAAGCAGCACAGAGTTATTTATAAAGGCTCAAAAAGTCTTAATGAAACGAAAAAAGAACTTATGAATGCGGATGTTCTGGTCAATATAGGTAACAAAATGCTTAACCAGGTTCCCAGCAAAATTTTCGAGTATATATCTTACGGAAAGCCTGTCATTAACATCTGTAAAAACAGAGACTGTCCTTCGATTGCGTATTTCGAAAAGTATCCGTATGTTCTTAATCTGTTTGAAGAAGATGAAATATTTGATAAGCAAGTAACAGCCTTGAACATGTTTATTAATGAAAGCAGCAGAAAAAGGGTAAGTTCAAAGGAAATTTTGAGATTATACAAAACGTGCACTCCTCAATTTTGTGCGGAGCAGATGGTAAATTTATTCAAACAATTGACGGAAGAACAGAAATACCAATAAAAATTCGAAAACATATATTTATATCTTATTATTGCGGGGTGTTTTTTTGGCTGCAAATAAATTTTTAAAGCTGATTTTATCTTTTGCAATATCATTTATAATTTTAAACATTGTTTGTTTTTTCTATTATAATGTACCGGTGCATTCCGAGTCAAAAACGAACTCGACCGACTATGTTTGGGAAGAGAGCAAATTCTATTCAAGAGGAACAGAAGGCTTCGCATGGGGTAAGACCGACAGCAACGGCTTTAACAATGTTTCTGCCAAACACAGCAGCAAGCCGGAGATTCTCATAATGGGAACATCACATACAGAAGCATTCAATGTTCAGCAAAACGAAAATTACGCATATCTTTTTAATGAACTTTCGGAGCAGAACGGCATGAATCTGAATGCCTACAATATAGGAATATCGGGTCACAGAATAACAACTTGCCTTAATAATTTTGAGTGTGCACTCAATGAGTTTGAACCAAGTAAATATGTTGTTATGGAAGTTACTACAACAGATCTTACCATGGAGGAAATTAAGCAGGTTTCTGAAGGTACGGTTAAAAAGAATCATTCGTCAGCCAATCCTGTGTTGGTTTTTCTTCAGAAGATTCCATTCATAAGATGTGTTTATTATCAACTTGATAATTTGGGAGTGGATATTAAAGCTAAAGATAAACAGGCTGATAAAACTATCCGCACCGTAAATTCTACACCACAAAATGTTGCTGATGAAAATAAGCTCTATGAGGATGCGCTGAATTCTCTTTTTGGAGAAATCGGCAAGGTGGCGAATGATAACGGAGTTAAACTCATTATTGTTTATCATTCCGAATTGTTTGTTGATGAAGGCGGCAGCGTGATTTCGCAGCAACCTGATGAAAAAAGAGAGATTTTCAATTCGGTTTGCAGCCGCAACGGCATTGTTTTTGTTGATATGCATGAAGCATTTGCGGAAAGTTATAACGAGACATACAAATTACCTTATGGTTTTTCAAACACAGCCGTCGGAAAAGGACATCTTAACAAGTATGGTCATGAAATAATCTCAAATGAACTCTACAAGCTAATTGCAGAACTGGAAAAACAAGCTTAGGTTGAGCGCAGGAGGAAAAATGGTTTTTTCAAGTATTGAATTCTTAATTTTTTTTGCAATTGTATTTGCAACTATATTTACGGCAGAGAGAAAAGTGTTCATCAACAAGTTTTCCGAACCTGTTATCCGAAAGTTTAAGCATATATTTCTTCTTGTTTCCAGCTATGTATTTTATGGCTGGTGGGATTGGCGCTTTTGCTTTTTGATGTTATCGCTCACCTTCATTGCATATATATCTGCCAAAAACATGAGCGAAGGCAAGTGCACAAAATTTTTTAAGATTCTCGGCATTGCTTTTCCGCTGATAATTCTTGGCTTTTTCAAATATTTCAATTTCTTTATTGAATCTTTTTCCGCGGTTTTCAAAATAGAAAATTTAGGAACGCTCAATATCATTTTGCCTGTAGGTATATCTTTCTACACATTCCAGTCAATGAGTTACACCATTGATGTTATGCGAAAAGATATCAAAAGCGAGAATTTTCTGAAAGTTGCATTATATGTGGCTTTCTTTCCTCAGCTTGTTGCAGGTCCTGTTGTTAAAGCATCGGAATTTATTCCGCAACTGGAAGAAGACCGAAGAGTTACAAAAGAAAATGTTGTTTCCGGAGTGCAGATTTTTGTTTTCGGCTTATTCAAAAAAATAGTGTTTGCAGATCATTTGTCTGTGTTTGTGGACGATGTTTTCTCAAAGCCTGAAGCGTTCCACTCGATTTCTGTTATATTAGCTGTTATCTCCTACTCAATTCAGATTTATTTTGATTTTTCCGGATATTCCGATATGGCAGTAGGCTGCGCCAAATGTTTGGGGTATGATTTCAACAGAAACTTTAATATGCCGTATATCTCTAAAAATCCGAGCGAACTCTGGAAAAGATGGCATATCAGCCTCTCTACATGGCTTCAGCAATATCTTTATATTTCACTTGGCGGAAACAGAAAGGGCACTTTAAGAACCTATGTAAATCTTTTTATAACAATGGTATTGGGAGGCCTTTGGCACGGAGCAAGCTGGAATTTTGTGCTTTGGGGTGCGTTTCACGGACTTTTACTGTGCGTTCATAAGTTTTTTAAGAAGCATAAAAAGAATAAATCCGGCAGCGCAGCAGGAAATCTGTTAAGCGTTATTGCTACATATATAATGGTTTGTCTTGGTTGGGTATTATTCAGAGCGGATAATTTTTCTGTAGCAATTTCTGTATATAAACAGCTTTTCTTATGGAACAACGGCATATTGCAGATATATTCATGGGCAGTAGTGAGCGTAATTACTGTGCTGATTGCTACATTGGTGGCTGTAATATCCGCGAAAAAGAAAAACGAAAAAAATATAAACGGATTCTATCCTGTTCTGGATATGAGTAAGATGAGCAGTCAGATAATTTTTATTACTGCTCTCGGATTAATAGTGATTTTTGCATATACAGGCAGCAACCCGTTTATATATTTTCAATTTTAAAATAAAACAAGGCAACAGATTGATTCTGCTGCCTTGTTTTTAATTTTTATGTTTGTTGACTTTTCTTAAAAACTTCAGCCCCTCTTTTACAAAATCAACAGGAGAAGATAACACGGTTCTGAAGCATTCTCCGATCATCTGCGGATACATGTTATTGCGCTTGTATCCTGCGGCAAGAACTGCGTGGTATCTGAAACGGATAAACCGTTGCTCTTTTTTGCTCAGACGGGGAAAAAACTGCTGTTTGAATTCAAAGAGGGCTTTTTCGCCGTTTATTTTGTTCATACCGCCCGAGATGCCGCCGTCGGGATGTCTGTATGCCTTTACATGACACTCGGGGAAATAGCCTATATTAAGACCGCCTACAATGGATTTAAGCATCAGGTGGAATTCCTGACCAACTTTAACCACATCAAAGCCGCCGATTTCACGGAGCTTATCAGCTTTATACATGAATGTTGGTGTGCCCGTGAGATGCTTTTGCAAATGATAACGCAAAAGATATTCGTTATCAAAGCTTTCAACATCCCTGAATTCTCTGTAATCAACCATCTTGCCGTCGGGGGTATAGATTTCGAGGTCGGTAAAGGTCATTTCGTAGCCCTTTTCCTGCATAAAACGAAGCTGCCTTTCAACCTTTTCGGGCTTATATTCATCATCGTCATCAAGGAATGTTATATATTCGCCCTTAGCGTTTTCTATGCCTCGGTTTCTCGAAAGAGAGCCTCCGAGGTTTTTTTCGTTTTGCAGATAAACAACTTTCGGATTGTTGAGTGTTTTAAAATAGTTTTCGGTTGCGGTTCGTCCTTCGTATGCCGGGGTGCTGTCATCGATAACAACAATTTCAACCTCGGGATATGTTTGGTTCAGAACGGATTCAACAGCCTTGGAAATGTATTCAACCGTGCGTTTATATGTAGGGATAACAACGGTTACAAGCGGATTGAGATGTTCCATAATCTATACTTCCTTTTAAGTAATTCAACCTTTAATAATTTTTTTGATTTTACGTATAATTTTTGATTTCAAAGATGTTTTCTTGTTTTTGGGGGGGCAATATTTATTTACTGTTGCTTCAAAGGAAGAAGAAGTAATTTCTTCCATAAATGTCTTGCGAGCTGACGGCTCTTTTACCGATTGAGTTGCTGCTGTATTATACTTTATTGCAGCATCAACGTCAACCTCATACGCACTTACTGACGGACGAAGAACTTCAAATATTTTAGCAGCTTTTTTACTGTTCACAAGAACAAGAGAAACTCCGGTATCATCATCGATTGAAGGCAAAATATTATGGACTCCCCAAAAATCCGCAAGAGTGAAATCGGCAGGGCGCAGTATTCCTTTGAAACTGCAATTATAGCATGAAGGTCTGAGACACAAATCTGAGAGGAAGCTTCTGAGAAACAAATCCTGATTTATCGGCATAAATTTTTCTTTGCCGTTATCAAACTTCAGCATCATGGAAAACTGTTTCCAGCCGCTGTTTTTACTTCTGAAAGAAGCATTGATTATTGTTGCCTGTTCTTTTTCTTCGTGCCATTCTGTGTATTTTCTCCACACATCGGGAGAAGGAACACCGTGGCAAATTATATCCTGAGTAATCAGATTGCTGTATTCCCGACCGAGATATTTAAGCAATCCTTCAATCTGACACGGCGTTCCTGTGAATAAAACAAGAGTACCGTTGTCCAGGTGTTTTTTTGCCTGAAGATATGTATTGCCGATTATGCTTTGAACATATTTTGATCCTCTGAGCTTTTGAATATCCTCTTTGGATTCAATGCAAATATGGCGGACACAAAGTTTTTCGTCAAATGCCGCACCGAAAACAACGCCCTTGCGATCAATAACATATTCGGCGAGCAACGAGAAAAAACCGCCGGAAGAGCTTTGAAGTCTGATGTTATCGTTGTTGTTTTTCAGCGCATAGGCGGTAGCTTTATTAACGGATGTGTTTCTTTCAATAACAGGACAGGCTTTTTGACATTTTTTGCATTCAATACAGTGGTCTGAACTGATTTCAGGATATAAAAAGCCTTCTTTATCCGCCTTCATTATAATGCAGTTGACAGGACATGCGGATGCACACGCACCGCATCCCGAACAGATATTTTTCTCTGCAAGCTTAATCATTTACCCAAAACCTTTCTGATTGGAGTTGCGACAAGGCTTCTTTCGTATTTGTTCATTCCGATAAAGAACATCGATGCTCCGTAAACCGTTGAATAAAGAACGATTCCGATTGCAAGAGTGACAAAAGAATCTATAAAGAAAAACCTGTTTATCAGTATACCAAAAATAATCGGAGCAATCAGTCCGGCAGAAACACGCAGGATGTTTTTCCAGAACATGATAATATCGATTCCGCATTTTTTGTGATAGTAAACATTCATAATACAGCCGTTTGCTGCAAGATACGATATTGCCGTGCCTACCGTTGCGCCAACGGCACCGTATTTTTGGCAAAGAACAGCCGTAAGAATGACATTAAGAATCGCCATAAAAAGATATATCAGACTTCTGAATTTATGCTTGTTCAAAGCACGCTGAACTTCAATTCCTATGTTTTGAACAAGAGGAATTGTAACGGAAATTACGAGAAGCAGGGTGACGTAATATGATTCTTTATATTCGTTGCCAACCCAAAGCATAATAAACTGTTGCCCGAAAAAAACTATTCCGGAAGCCAGAAGCGAAAGAACAATAAACTGAATTCTGCCAACCTTGGTGAAAAGCTCTGAAATCCTTTTGTGCTGAAGGCAAAGATCATTTTTTGTTTCGTTGATGATTTTGTGAACTCTTGGAGTGAAAACATTTGATATTGATGTTGAAAAGAGCATGTAATAGTGGTAGAGCGAAAAACCTACCGCGTATACAGCAACGGTTTCTGTACCGCAGAATCTGCCGAGAAGAACCTTGTCCACATTGCTGTTAAGCTGGTCAACTATCATGTTTATTGCAATGAATGCGGAGAAAGCAAAAAGACTCTTGAAAAGTCCTTCGGGGAATTTACGGAACACGAATTTTACATGCAGAATTTTTTTTGCGTAGAACAGGTATATGATATCTGTTATCAGAGCAAAAGAAATTGTTACCGCAACAATTGCAACGGAACGGAACCCCGCAAGAAGAAGCGGTATTGTTACCAGCGGACTGGCAACATTTTTTATGAGTCCTATGAGCTTTAACAAAACATATTTTTCATTAGCTGTGATTATGTTGGAAAAAACGCTCATCGGAAAAGAAAAAGCCATGTTTATGCTCAGCAAAATCATCAGCATTTTTGCTGTTGCATATTCATCAGGGGTAAGACCTTTATCAAAAACAAGGTGAAGATTAAATGAAATGAAAAGGCCGCAAACAAGAGCAATTATGCCAATAATTGAAAATATTATAATAAACAGACCGTTGAGCTTGGCAATGGATTCTTCATCTTTTTCAACTTTATATTTCATAAAGTATCTTACATAACTGCTGTTGAATCCCAGATTCAGAACCGCAAGCATGGCTATGGTTGATGATACGGTGCTGTAAAGCCCATATTCGCTTTGACCGAGCGTTCTGAGCATAAAAGGAGTATAAACAAGACTTATAACAATGTTTAAAAACATCTGTAAATATGACAGAACAGAGCCTGTCTTGAGCTGATTAACTTTCACTTTTTTTCATTTCCTTCGCTTTGTATAGATTGCTCAGCAGATAATCTTCGGAAACCTTCTTCTTTTTTTCAAATTCGGGAAAAGGCTTTGAATAATCTGTTTCTTTTACCGATTCAATGTAATCAATGTTGAATTTTTCCGGTGTATTGCAAAAACGGCATCCGAGATCAAACAAATCAGTCAGATCTTTGATTCTTGAGCCAAGCGATTGCTTGATTATTCGGTCAAATACAAAGAATTGCTTTTTGAAAATGAGCGAAAAAACAACGGCGTGAAAGCTGTCGGTAAATACACATTCCGAATTGGCGATAAGCGCTATGAAATCTTCAGGTGAAACATCAAAAAGCTTTTTGTTGCCGAATTTTTTATCGCATTTTCTGAATTCTCCCATTAAATACGGAAGCGTATATATCTGCAGATTATGATTTTGCGCATATTCTTCGGCAAGCTTTCGCTGTTCTGCAGAATCTCCGAGAAAATAGCAGAACATATACGGAGTGCTGTGTTCTGTTTTTGGTGTGATTTTTTCCCAGTCTTCTTTAGTAAGCAAAAGAGTCGGGTCAAGAACCCACTCGATTTTTTGTTCAATATGAGGCTGAAGAATTTTAACTGCTTGGTTTTCTCTTACGGAAACGGCAGAAAAACTGCTGAGGCTGTTTTTATATCTTTCAGTTGTTTCGGGAGCCAACTCGTTTGCGGAAATGCTTGCAGCATAAGACATTTTAAAGGCTTTGTCAGGGTCAACAAAATCCAGAAGATAAGCGCTGCATACCGCAAGCGGATTCCATACCTGATCGCTTCCCGTTATAAAAACATCAAAAGCATCGTTGCTTGAAGCTATTGTTTCTGCCGTATATACATCTGTATGGGGGATTGAACGGTTGAATTCAAGAACAGCTTTTGTTCTTTGTTCAAAATTTTTGTGAATGCGGGCGTTTTTTATTTTGTCAGGAATTTTTTTTGTGTTATTCAGGGTATTGCGAATGAGCTTTTTAATGCGTTTCACAACTGATTTCGGAGCAGGGTTATCAAACGAACGGTCATAGGCAATCTGCTTTGCATCAAATCCGTGTTTAATGAGAAAAGCACAAAGAGCATATGCCTGAAGATTTCCGCCGTAGTTTGTACTGTTCAGATAGTGTGTTATAATTCCTGTTTTCAGCATTTTTTACTCTCCATAGTATGTTCGTCATACAGCTTTTCATAAAGGTCAACATATTCATTGAACTTTATGTTCATATCAAATTTTGAAGCTTGTTTTCTGCAGCTTTCTTTGCTGTATGGTTTTTGCTCGCAGATTCGGATAATTTCTTTTTGCATCGCTTCAATATCATCCCTGTCAACAACGCTGCCGCTTTCGGAGCTGATGCATTCGGGGCTTCCGCCGGACCTGAATGTTACAACAGGCAACCCGCAGGCGTTCGCCTCTATATTAACAAGACCGAGAGCTTCTTCTCTGGTGGGGTTAACGAAAACGTCTGCAGCTGAATATATTTCGGCCAATTCAGCCTGGTTGTTTGTTTTGTGAATTGAAATAATATTCGGGTGAAGCAGCTTATCGGTTTCCTCATTTGTTCCTACAAGAACAATCTGATATTTTTTGGGGTCTACGTTTTTTGCAAGCTCATTAAAAACATCAAGACCTTTCTTTTCTCCCCAGCCGAAAGAAACCCCAAGAATCATATATTTATTGTCAGGGATATTATATTCAGCTTTTATGTTGCCGTAAACCGCATCGAAAATGTTCAGGTCAATACCGTTGTTTATAACCTGAGTATGATAATTACAGAGATAAGATTCTTTTGCGCAGTCAGCTAACCATTGCGAAGGTGTAACAAGAGTCATACTTTCAACTCCGCAGAACCACTTTTTCTTTAGTTTCCACATTACTTTTGTTCTGTCAACATAGGAAGCCGGATAAATATGGGTTTGCTCACAGGCGTGGCATCCGTTCTTCCATTTGAAACATTTAATCATATCAAAGTGGGCGCATTGTCCCGTGAAAGACCAACAGTCATGCAAAGTCCACACAACGGGGATTTTATTTTTTTTGATAAACCTGAACAAGAGAGGAAGATTTATATAGCAATTATGAAGATTGTGAAGCTGAATTAAATCAGGTTTAAGCTTTTTGATTTTTCTGAGGAATTTTAAAGTTGACAAAACTGACCCGCAGCCGTTTAAGCCTGTATATAAATTAAGCTTTGTATGCAGAAAAAAGGCGAGTTTATTACCAATAAGAATGCTGTTTTTTACGGATTTTGAGAGGTTGGATCTGTGGTTGTGATATGCGACCCAGACGTTATGACCTCTGCCCTCGGCGGTTTGGGCAATTTGCAGCATTATTTTGCCTGTGCTTCCGAAGTTGCAGGTATTTATTTCAACAATGTTCACGGCTATTCTCCCTGTCATTCTTATTCCATCCCATTATACCATACCCCTATCCTCTTTTCAAGTTATGATAATTTTTTGCTTTGCTGCAGATTAAAACCTGTTTTAACCCCCAAAAACCCGATTCCTTAAATTTCCTCGGAATGAATAACTATCAGCATTTCTTCCCAAAATCACTTAAAAGGAGTGGCTTGACGGTGGATGATTTTGAAATGCTCAGAAATGCAGATATTTCTGCCTGCGATGCAGCTCAGGCGGTTGACCTGAGAAACATTTCGGTCAGCAGGAAAAAGCCTGCAGGCGAGCGCACAGACGATTTTATAAGGCAGGTTGGCAATCCGTATCTTTTCAGGGTGGGCTCAACCGTT
>JAZNPG010000135.1:0-28437 GCA_045589555.1 Acutalibacteraceae bacterium | reverse complement strand
TTTTACGCCTGCTTCAACAGCGGCGGTGAGCACGTTATCCGTTCCGATAACGTTGGTTTTAACGGCTTCCATGGGGAAAAATTCGCAGGAGGGAACCTGCTTGAGAGCAGCTGCGTGGAAAACGTAGTCAACACCTACCATTGCATCCCTGATGGAATCAAGATTGCGCACGTCGCCGATGTAGAATTTGATTTTATCTGCAACCTCAGGCATTTTAGCCTGAAATTCATGGCGCATATCGTCCTGCTTTTTTTCATCTCTGGAAAAAACGCGAATCTCTTTGATATCTGTTTTAAGGAAGCGGTTGAGAACCGCATTGCCGAATGAGCCCGTGCCGCCTGTAATAAGTAAAGTTTCGCCTGCAAAATCAAACATTTTTATCATCTCCGTCTGTATTTTTTACACAGGGCAGAACTGCGTTGCCCCAATCCTTGAACCAGTGCTTGAGCTTGACTGATTTATCGCTGTGTTCAACAGTAAACCTCAGCGCCGTTGCGCGGTCATAGAACATTATGTTGCCGGAATTATCCTCATCGTAGAGAATAACGTCAACCGTATATTTGCCCGGTACAAGGTAAGAAGTATCAAAGGTGAATTCTGCCGAATTCCCGCCCTTATGTGTTTTGAGCTCTCCGCCGAAAACAACTCCGACGGGGGTTGTGTCGATGCCGTTTATAACCATTTTCATCAGCACTCTTTCGGTATCGTTTTCACTGTTCCAGCTTAAGCGGAAGGGAAAAACATCGCCGTAGCCGAGCTGATTTGTTTTGCTTTCGTACATATGAAGGTTCTGCAGCTTATGCCTGAGATTGCACTTTTTATGCCTTTTTGCGTTTGAGGTATCGAAGAAGGTTGTGTTATCAAGGCTTTCATCCTGCATGTAAACGGCGATTGCCTCATCCGTTGAACCCTCGAAAGCTTTCGTGCCGTGGGAGAGAACTATGCAGCGGCTGCAAAGGCTCTTGACCGTTTGCATATTGTGGCTGACATAAAGGATTGTTCTGCCCTCTTCTTCGGCAACCCTTTTCATTCTTTCAATGCACTTATTCTGGAAAGCGACATCGCCGACGGCAAGAACCTCGTCCATAATCATGATTTCGCTTTCAAGGTGGGATGCAACGGCAAAGGCAAGCTTGACCTTCATGCCGCTTGAATATCTTTTAACGGGAGTATCGATAAACTGACCGACCTCAGAAAATTCAACAATCTCATCAAATTTGCGCTCGATTTCGGCTTTGCTCATGCCGAGAATTGCGCCGTTGAGATAAACATTTTCTCTGCCCGTGAGCTCGGGATGGAAGCCTGTTCCGACCTCGAGCATGCTCGTTATTCTGCCGTTGAGATAAATATTGCCCTTTGAGGGGGCTGTAACACGGCATATGAGCTTGAGAATTGTTGATTTGCCTGCGCCGTTTCTGCCGATAATGCCAACGGTTTCGCCCTTTTTTATATCAAAGGATAAATCGTTGAGCGCAAGAAAGCGTTCGTTTTTGCCGTGCGCAGTTTCGCCGATTTTAAGGTTCGGGTCCTCTTTACGGAAAAGCCTTGCAAGACCCGACTGTATTTCGCCCTTGAGCGTTGCACCGCCGATTGCACCCAGGCGGTATTCTTTTGAAACGTTTTCAACTCTTATTGCCAATTCTTCCATACCGCACCTCACACCGTATCCATAAAGGTTTTTTCGGATTTGCTGAACATCATTGCGCCGACCACCGCAACAAGAGCCGTTGTTACCCAGCTGATTGCGTAAAACAGCCAGTCAATTTCGCCTGTGCCGAGGAAGCCGTAGCGGAAAAGGTTGATTGCAGGCGTAACGGGGTTGAGCATATAAACATTATAGAACATGCTGCCCCTTGCAAGCTGCGAGCGGCTGAACATATCGTAGGCAACGGGGGAGCAGTAAGACCAGAGGCTGACTCCGAAGGTGACAACCATTACAAGGTCACGGTATTTTGTGGTAAGAGCTGAAATAATCATGCCGAAGCCCATGCCGAGAATTGCAAGCTGAATGAGCACGGCGGGGAACATGAGAATATAAATATTGGGTCTGATGCCTGCATCGGTTATCAGATAATAAACCATAAAGCAGAGCATGAACGCAAATTGAATAAAGAAGCCTATGAACTGCGAAATTGCCGTTGAGATGGGCATAACCAGCCTCGGGAAATAAACCTTGCCGAGAATTGCGGAGTTGCCCGTGAAGGTGTGGGAGGTTTCGGTGAGACAGCTCGAAAAGAGAGTCCACACAATCGTGCCCGAAAGATAGAAAATAAAGTTCGGCACGCCCGATGCGCCCAGACCTGCAATGTTTCCGAAGAAAACGGAATAAACAACCGTTGTGAAAAACGGCTGGATAATCGCCCAAGCAGGACCGAGAACGGTCTGCTTATACTTTGCAACAAAGGTTCTGCGCACAAACAGGAATATAAGGTCCTTGCAGCTTTTCAGCCCCTTGAGGTCCATATCTATCAGTCTGTTATTTGATTTGACAACAGTTGTCCATTTTTGTTCTGACATTTTTTACTCCTGATGAATTATTCGTAACGTTTTATGATTTCCGCAGGTACACCGGCAACAACAACCCTGCTTTCGGTTATATCCTTGGTCACAACCGCTCCTGCGCCGATAACAACATATTCGCCCGTGATTTTCACGCCGGGGAGAATAATTGCGTTTGCACCGACCCAGCAATGGTTTCCGATATAAACAGGCAAGTCCTCAACATGTATTTTCTCTCCGGTTTGCATCCAATGCTCAATATCATAACCCGTTGAAATTATTTTCGCGCCGTGTGAGAGCGTAACATCGTTTCCGACGGTTACTCCGCTGCGGGCATTTATATAAACGCAGGAATTGATTTTGCAGTTATCGCCTACAGACAGATTTTTTGCACCCGAAATTTCGGGGATGCCGAAAAAAAGGAGGTTTTCTCCGCAGGCAGCAAAGGATGCTTTAAGAGCATTTTGCTGTTTTAAAAGCTTTTCTGCCTGTTTGGCTGCTTTTATTTTTTTTATCCATTTTTTTATGACGGACATTATATTATCCCCTTATTTTCCTCTGATTTTTTTATATAGAGAGTTTTCAGTCAGCGCATTGATTGCGGGGTTGATATATTTCTTTCTGATTTCCTGCTTGCGTCTGTAGCTTTTGGTGAAATCAAGAATTTCCGCCGCTTTCTTTTTATGAATCAGCTCGTAGTATTTCCGGTAAAGCGGATTCAGCTTTTCAACGGGAATATGACCGTAAAATCTTTCGCATATGGGGTCATTCATAATCTGCTCAATAAGCTCGATCTTCTTTTTTCTGTCATTGGGGCAGAGGGGCTTCATTTCGTTTTCAATGCAGTCGGTTGCGAAGAAAAACGCACGCAGATGCATCTGGTCGGTTAAATCCATCTCCCTGAAATTCTCGGTATCCTTATAAAGAATTTCAATAAGATAGGTGTAAAGCGGCCACATATTTTTGGTGTAGCCCCTTGAAAGGGAGTCGCTGACAACTCTGTTGTGGTATAAAGGCTCTTCGATGTAATAATAATTCTGCGCAACGAGGGTTGCTTCGTATGTCAGCTGCAAATCCTGACTTCTTCTGAGCCTGCGGTCAAATTTTATGCCGTTCTTATTAAGTGTTTCGGCTTTGTAAATTCTGAGCCAGTTGCACCAGCGGATTGACCTTTTTTTGCCGTGCTTGTCAATATAGGCGAGCGTTCTGGGCAGGATTACGCTCTTGATTCCTTCTCTGTCATAGGGACCGCCGGGCATTTCGGGGGTAAAAATATGACCGTTTTCGTTCTCGATGCAGTTGCAGAAAACAACATCGGAATCGTTTGTTTTTGCCGCATTATACATTTTCTCGTACATTTCGGGCTTAAGCCAGTCATCTGCATCAACAAAGCCGATGTATTCGCCGTTTGCGCGCATCATGCCGTCATCTCTTGCGGCGGCAAGACCCTCGTTTTCCTTGTGATAATAGGTAACTCTGCTGTCAGAAAGATATTTTTTGCAGATTTCGGCGCTTGAGTCGGTTGAACCGTCATCAATGAGGATTATTTCTATATCTTTAAGAGTCTGCGCAACAATACTGTCAAGGCATTTTTCGAGATATTCCGCCGCATTGTAAATGGGAACAATAACACTTACTTTAACCATTGAGCAATTCCATCCATTTCTTTATTATTTTGTCAACCGACAGCTCCGTTCGGATTTTTATGCCGTTTTCGGAAAGCGAGGCGGCAAGCTCTTCGGATTCAATTATTTTTTTCATTGCATCGCAAAGGGCGTTGGTATCGCCCACGGGAGTGAGCAGACCGTTTTCGCCGTTTCTGATTACGGCTCTTGCTCCGCCTGCGGGGCAATCGGTGCAAACGCAGGGCAGACCGAGCGCCATAGCCTCAAGCATGGAGTTTGACATGCCCTCGTAATCCGAAGAGGAAACAAACATTGCATAATCCCTGATTACGCTGTGGATATCGCTGCGGGCAGGGAGAAAATGAATGCTGCTTTTGCAGGGGCTGCTGCTGATTTTTTCGGCAATCATTTCCATGTAGCCGTCTTTAAGATTACCTACGGGGTCACCGTAAACGAAAAGCTCAAATTCGGGATGGGTTTTATTCAGCAATCCGAATGCATCGATAAGCATTTCAAGATTTTTCTGGTCTGATATGCGGCAGAAATTAACGATTTTTTTCTGTCTTTCGCCTGAATAAGCTTCGGGCAGATCGGGCTTTACGGGGTTGAAGATAACCGTGCCTTTAACGGGAGTGTTATCCTCATACCATTTCATGGCATCGGGCGACTGGAAAACAACCGCATCCGCTTTCGGAAAAACGGTTTTCATAAATGCGGCAACGGTTTTGCTGCCCGATGACTGCGCAGGGTCGCCTCTTTCGGAGATAACAATTCTGTTGCTTTTTCCTCTTGAAAGAAGAGTGAGAAATATCGAATCATAGAGAAAAGCAACGGCAGAAGCGTTTTTATGCTCCCTGAAAAAGCTTTTCATAACCGAAACGGCGCCGTAGTTTCTCGAAAGATATTTCAGCACGCAGGCTTTATCCTTAAAGCCGAGCTTTCCGAGCAGCCTTGCCGCAAGCATAATGATTTTCGGCATAAAGCCCGATGCTTTGATTTTTTCTGCTTCATCGGGAACGGAAACAACGCTGATGCTTTTGTCGATATCACGCAGCACGGCATCAGCTTTGCTCTGATGAGTAATCATCAGCGTTACCCGATGCCCTCTTTCCGCCGCCGCACGGCTCAGAAGAGAAACAACACGCTCTGCGCCGCCGCCGTGCATAACTTTTATTATAAAAACTGTTTCGTTGGTGTTGCTCATATAGCTTTTATTCTCGCTTTCGCACTTTTATAAAGTTTGCGCAATTTTTTTCGGAGGAAAAAGATTTTTATTCCGAAATATTTTTTGTTGATAATCATTTCAAAAAGTCTGCGGTTTTCGGGGTTATCAAAAGGAGAGGAGGTTTTCAGGCATTCCTCGGGAAGCATGGAGCGCCAGTCATAGCCGAGCACCTGTTTTCTTTCTTCCTTTGATGAAACATTTTCGTAATACTGCGAAAATGTATACATAACCTCGCTGAGCCATCTCGCATTCAGCCTCTGACGGTATTCCTCGGTATCCATTCCCCATTCAGGCAGGTGCTTGAGAAATCTGTCATAGACATAAAGCGTGTTTTTCTTTGCGATTGTTTCGGGGCGGTATGAACGGGAAATGCTTTCATCGTTCGTGCGGTAATTGCAGAGAGGATTATTTATGCTGATGATTTTTTTGCATTCCGTAATCAGGTCGGAAACAATATAAGCATCTTCGGCAAGTGCTTTATCCAGAATATCCGTATAGTCCGAAGCGTGTTTCTTGATTATTTCGGATTTTACCGCTTTTGTCCACAGAGCGTTGATCAGCGGGGTTGTTATCAATATTTCATAAAGCTTTTTTCGGGATTCATTCTCGAATAAAACCGTATTTTCGGATACCGTTTTTTTGCGGCTCACTTTCTGACCGTTTTGGAAATATGAAAAGGAATATATAACCATATCGGTTTGGGGGTTGTTAAAAAGAACATCGGCAACATCTTCAAGCAGAGAGGCTTCAACAAAATCATCTGAATCGCAGAACAGAACATATTCGCCTGCCGCAGCCTTTATCGCCTCAAGTCTTGCAGAGGTGTGTCCGCCGTTTTTCTTATGGATAACCCTGATTTTTTCGGGGTGGGCTTGCGCATATTTATCGCAGATTCTGCCCGAGGAATCCGTTGAGCCGTCATCAACAAGGATGATTTCGTATTCGCCGTCAAAGGTCTGGCAAAGCAGCGATTCAACACATTGCTCAAGATAGCTTTCAACATTGTAAACAGGAACAAGTATGCTGAATTTCATTTGCCTTTTCACCCCTCTAAAAGAGCCTTCCACTGCTCCTTATATTTTTCAAATTCTTCCGAATAATCGGTTTTTTCAAGGTTGCCGACTATTTCGGCACGGGATTCTTTATCGTTGATAAGCTTTTCAACGGCTTGAGCAAGCGCACGGGAGCCGATTTCGCATAAAACGCCGTTTTTGCCGCTCTGAATAAGCTTTTTTCCGCCTACGGTTGCGGTTGAAACAACGGGCTTGTTGAGGCGGTGGGCTTCAAGCACGGTCAGCCCTACAGCCTCTTCGTATGACGGCTGAATATATATATCGCAGGCTGCCATATAGGGATAGGGATTTTTCTGCATGCCCGTGATGATTATGTTATCCGAAAGGCGGTATTCCTCAATCATCTCGGTCAGCTTGCCCTTTTCGGGACCGTCGCCCACGAAATACCAAACAAAATCAACGCCGTTATCTTTGAGGATTTTTGCGCTGTTGACCGCAAGGTCAAAGCCCTTCACACGGGCGAATCTGCCGCAGGAGCATAAAACCGTTTTGCCCTCGGGAACATTGATTTTCTTTTCCGTGCTTTGTGCGGTAATCATTTCTTTATCGGTGAAATTTTCAACAACGCTTATTTTATCGGCATGGCGGGGATACCATTTGCACAAAAGCTTTTTCTGCTCCTCATGGAGTGCGGCGATTTTATCAAAGCCCGGCAGAACAAGCTCGTGCATATCGTGCTGGTCATCGGTGCTGGTGTGATAGAAAACAATTTTTTCATCCGCCTGAATATATTTATCAACAAAAAGCGAGGTATAGCCCTGAACATATGCAACGGCTATATCGTATTTTTTTGAGCTGAAATAAGTTTTCTGCTCATATTCCATGGCATCCTCACGGATTCTGTCGGCAAGCTCACGCTCAAGCGCCGAAGCGGCGGTTTTCCTGCCGAAAAGCTTGTTGAGCATTATTTTCAGCTGGAGCGCAACGGCATAGGGCTTTCTGTAATAGTGATGCGGGTCTTTGTTAACGGTAACGTTAATGCGTTCATCAACAAATTCAAGCAGATCCGTGCGGTTTTTTCTCAGGTAAAGGGTAACATCATATTTATCGTAGTCCAAAGCCTTTGAAGCGGAAATCAGGGTTTTCTGAACTCCGCCGACGGTCATATGATGGGCAACAATAAGCAACTGTTTTTTCATTTTAACAGCTCCGTCCATTTTTCAGCCGTATTTTCAAGTGAAAGCTTATATCTTATTTCGGCGGCATTGCGTGAAAGCTTATCGGCAAACGCTCCGTCGCCTGCGATTTTTTTCATTGCCCCGCAAAGAGCATCGGCATCGCCCACGGGAGCGAGCAGACCGTTTTCGCCGTTTGCAATAACCGCATTTGCACCGCCGATGGGGCAGTCTGTGCAGATAACGGGCATGCCGATTGCCATTGCCTCGAGCATGGCGTTGCACATTCCCTCATAGTCGGAGGAGTTGACATACATTGCGTCTCGGATAATCATGCCGTGAACCTGCGGGCTGAACGGCAGAAAATCAATGTAAGAGGTAATCCCGAGCTTATCGGCAAGGGCTTTTGTTTCGGCAAGAGCCGCTTTGTCACTATCGTTCTGGGGCTCGCCGATGATTTTCAGCCTGTAATCGCCGAAGCTTTTGTGAAACTGCGCAAACGCCTCAACAAGAACGGGCAGATTTTTCTGCCTCGAAATGCGGCAGAAGGTTGTTATATATTTTTCTCTTTCCCCAAAATAAGGCTCGGGAAGAGAGCTGTTTATCGGGTTGAAGATAACCGTTCCTTTTGCGGAAATGTTATCGGGATAAGCCGCCATGGCATCGTTTGTCTGGAAAACGGCGGCATCGGCACGGCTGTAATATTTCTTTATGAATTTATAGCCGTAGCGCTTTTTCATCAGGCGGCAGGGGTCGCCTCTTTCAGAGATTATCAGCTTGTTGGGCAATCCCCTTGCAGCAAGCACCGCCATGGGAATCGACGGCTGGAGAAAGGCAACAACCGCAGCGTGCGGCTCGGCTTTCATGATGCCTTTCAGCTTTTTTATTTCGCCGTGATACTGCGCAACAAACGAGAGATAAGCAAACGCCGCAGGCACGGGGATTTTCAGCGCTTCAAAGGGCTTGCATATTGCGGAAGAAATAATCTGCAGCAAGGCAAAGAAAAGCTTTGCGAAAATGCCCTGCTTTGTTTTGCCGTCAACAAGCGAGGAGAGGGGGATTTCGGGCATGAGGTCACGCCTTACGGAATCCTCAACACGGGATGATGTGAGCAGAAATTCGCAGCCATACCCGTTTTTATGAAATTCGTTGAGAAGCAAGGCGGCAACTCTTTCGGCACCGCCGCCCTTCATTACGGGCATAACAAACAGAATTTTTTTGCTCATTTTTTCCCTTTCATCAGTCTGCCGACTGTTTTTTCAAATATTTTATATAAGAACCAGAATGCTTTTGCGTAACAACGCATTTTCAGCGAAGTGTTGCCGAATGCATTCCTGCGAAGAATATCTTTTTTACAATCACGCAGTTCATTTCTGCAGCTCTTTTTATCGGCTTTGCAGAGCTTTTCATAAATGTTGAAAACGTTGAATGCGCATCGGGATAAATAGCTGTGTGCGGCGGCAATGTTTTCGGCAGAGAGCTTATCTGTGAATTCGGCATTGCTGCGGTAAACCGCCGCGAAGCTTGTGAAATGTTTTTTGGTTTTTGAAGATGTCATTATGGAGCTTTTGCGGTATCTGCGGCGGTACAGAGCTTCCTTGCATTGCGAAACAGCGGAAGCTGTGCAGAAAGCCTGATAAGTGAAAACCATATCCTCATAAAGAATATCGGGAATAAAAGAGATTCCGCTTTCGGATAAAAAGCTTTTTCTGAAAAAAAGCAGGGGCACTGCGCTGTGATATTCGCCGTTTGCGGTCATTTCGGAAAAAACATTGAAGCCCGAATCGGTTTTGTAGCTTGCTTTGCGCAGATAGTTTTGCTTTACCTCAAAATCATCCGTATCGGCAAACGAAACCGCATCAAAAAACACAAAATCGCAGTTTTCTTTTTCCGCAATTTCAAGAAGCGTTTCAAGAGCGTTTTCGGCAATACAGTCATCGCTGTCGAGAAAATAAACATATTCGCCGTCTGATTCCTCCAGGCCCTTGTTGCGTGCCTGCGAAAGACCGCCGTTTTTCTGATGGATAACGGCAATGCGTTCGTCTTTTTCAAGGTATTCATCGCAGATTCTGCCCGAGGAATCCGTTGCGCCGTCATCAACGAGAATGATTTCAAGATTCTTATATGTCTGCCTGATAACGCTGTCAACGCATTCGTGCAGATATTTTTCTACATTGTAAACAGGGATAACTACGCTTATCAGAGCCTGATTTTCCATAAATCTCAACCTTTGAATCTCTCTTTTATTACAATCAGAACCGTTGCAATGAATTTCTTCATTTCGGAAACGAAGCCGTAGGAATAATGCTTCTTCATGATTTTCTGAATTCTTGTGTCAATTTCAACGTCGGTAAGCACGGGATTTTCGATAGCCTTTGATAAATCAACGCGCATTTTTTCGGCATCGTCGGTTTTGCTGTGAACACCCGATTCATCACAGCCGATGTTGCTGTTATAGGAATATACGGGATAAACGGTGAGCAGGTCTTTTCTGACAAGGTGTGCGCCGAATCTGACAGACCATGAGCTGCCGTTGCCTTTTGTCTGGCGGTAAAGGCGGATAAATCTGTCGCTGCCGTTGGAGTTGAGCTTTCTGATGAGCTTCGGGGATTTGTAAAAATCACCCATTTCCTTAAGCTCCCAGTCAACACCCTGCCAGCGGTCTTTCCAGGTTGCCCATGTCCAGCTGCAGGAGCGGTATGCGGAAAAAACATCGTTTTTATAATCATCGGGTAAATCAATCATCGGAGTATAGCCTGCAATTGAACCGATTTTTTTGTTGCCCTCATAATAATCGAGAGCGTTATTCATAAACTTGAGAAAGAAAGGAGAAACCTTGCAGTCATCCTCAACAACAATAACCTTGCCGTATTTGTTGATGATTTCCGTAACGCCTGCGATAACCGAAGCGGCAAGACCTTTGTTAACGGGGCTTTCCGTAACGCTAACGGATTTGAAATCGCCCGAATCCTTTATTGACGCAACGGCGGCGCGCACCTCGTTCACCTTTTCTGCGCCTGCCTCGCTTTTTGCTCCGTCAGAGAAAATGAAAAGCTCGGATTCCTTTGCCTCCTTGCATGCGGCAAGAGCGTTATAAACCTGAACAAAATGGTCTGCTCGGTTATATACAAAAATTATAATCGGAGCATGGCTCATATTATTTCTCCTTTAATATATCTGTGTAAGCATCCATAAGCATCTGTGCGTTTCTCTGAGCATCGTGGGTTATGAGCGCTTTTTTCTTGCCTGCCTCGGAAAGAGAGAGGGCAAGGTCATCGCTGTCAAAAATGCGCTTCAGATTCCATGCAAGCAGCTTCGGGTCATCGTTTCTGAAGAAAAGAGCCTCCTTGCCGTCCTGAGCCATATCCGCAACTCCGCCTACATATGCTGCAACGCAGGGAGTGCCGACCATCATTGCTTCGCCAAGGGTATTGGGACTGTTTTCAATAGCTGAGCATAAAACATAGGCATTAACTTCGGAAAGCTTTTCGGCAACCGCCTGCGCTTTGAGAGGACCCGTGAATTCAATGTAATCCTGAACGCCGAGGTCATAAATAAGCTTTTTGAGATATGCCGCATAGCCTTTTTTGATGAAAGAACGTTTGTCATTTTCTTCATAGGGCTTGTAGCCTGCAACATAGAGCTTAACATCGGGATATTCCCTGATAAGATAGGGGAGCGCCATAACAACGAAATGCAGACCCTTGAGTGCATTGTAGCCGTTGCCAACATAAATTGAATGGCGCTGCATTTTTTCTGCGCTCCAATTTTCCTTGTAGAAGGGTGCACGCAGAATACGGCTGCAGGGATAGTATTTTGCATCGGGATTGATTGCATAGGAATGCGCTCTGTCCCATGTTGTTCTGCCGAGGATATAATCCGCATTTTCAATGATTTCCTTTTCGGATTTCATGCGGGGCTTATACCATTTTGTTTTGCGAAGGTGCATAATCCATGCCGAGAAGATTTCCGTCATGGATTTTGAAAACATCATATCGTCAATCTGCAGCTGACCGCATTGGTAAACATACTGCCCGTTAAGAATTCCTTGCAAGGAAACAACCGCAGGTATTCCGCATTTTTTTGCAGTGAGCTGCATGGCTCTTGCGTGGAGGAATTCCGTTCCCTCAATGTTGATTATATCGGGCTTGAAATCCGAAACAATTCTGCTGCATTTTTCTTCAAGCTCATCAAGCTTTGTTGAGCTTGTATAATACAGGCTGAAATATGTTACTCCGTCAATCTTTTCGCAGAAACTTATATTTTTTTCGCATTTGCAGACTATTCCGAGCTCAACACCATCTTTTTGCCTGAGCTGCTCCGCCATGGCTTCGACCCATCCGCCGAGCACCTCGGATGCCATTCCGAGCTTTACGGAAACAGCTGCGGGTATCAGGTTAACGGTCCATAATATTTTCATTCTTCTCTGACCTCAGTCCATTTTAATATATCCTCAAAAAAGAGGGAGGAAACAATAAGTATCATGCAGGTGAAGGAATAATTCATCGAATCAAGGAAAGTAACAAACAGCAGAGTTATCAGCGTTGCGTTTGCGGCTGAAACGAAAAAAGTGTTGGTGCTGCTGTTTTTATAGCTGACGGGAACAGAATAGGTTATGGTTGAGAACATATATACGCCCAACAAGCCGTATTTTGAAAAAGTATCAAGAAACGCCGAGTGACCGCCGCCGCTTTCTCTCCAGAGAGAGCCGATTAACGGATATTTGAGTATATCGTCAATGCTGTTGGAATAGGCGTAGATTCTGACCTGAATCGATTCGCCTGTTTCTCCCGTTTCGGAGGTTGAAACAAGGTCATTGATTTTTTTTGCAACTGCCGTGCCGTCAAACATTTCGAGCAGCCGGCTTCTGAATCCGTCAATATACATTATGGCTGCCATAATGCCTATGAATATCGCAACGGCAACAACAAATGCCGCAATTGCGCTTTTGCCCTTATAGAAAAACAGAAGAATTGCGCCCATAACGCTTGCGAAAATTGCAATTGAATAGCCTGCGAGCGAAAGCAGCCAGATATATGACACAAGCCATACCGCACCGACTGCAAAAAGCAATTTGTTTTTCTGAAAAGCTTTCAGTATCCACGCAAGAATTACGGGGCATATACAAACCTGCGGATAAATGAGGCTGTAGCCGCCGATGCCCTGCTCCAGAAAGGCATATGTCTGCTCATCATCGCGGACAAGCTTTCGTGCAATGGTCGGATCTTCTGTAAGAGCGTTTATTGTGTTGCTGTTCCAGATTATCAGCAGAATCAGAATAATCGGAATCAGCCCCGAAAGCTCATCCCATTTTTCTTTGTAGAAATGGGTCATCAGAAAGCAGATTACAAGCATTATCATCGAAATCTGCTTAAGGATTTCAGAAAAACCGCCGCTTTCTATGAAAGCAACGCCGATTACCCCCAGCAGAAAAAACAGCGCGCCGACCTGCGGCTTACCAAGCACAACGGGATTTTCCCTGATGAGCCATATAACAAACCATACGCCTGCGCAGGCAAGCGCCAGAAGCCTGTATATCATTGCGACCTGAAGCGGAGGAGAAATAGTCCAGACAATAAGATACAGAACAGCAATTTTTTGTATCAGTCCGTATGAAAAGCCGTCTTTGACCATGTTTTCCTCCTTTTTTGTTTATTTTTTCAGCCAATTCTTTGCAGAATCGGTAAATGTTCCGTAGTGAAAAGCGGTGTTAAGAGAGTGTGTGCCGCCTTTGCTTTCAGCCTGAAGAAGCATGGCTTTTGCGATGCTTTCGGTTGACATATCATGAAGCAGGCAGCCTTTTCCGCTTTTTTTGATATAGGTGCCGACATCGCTTACATCGGTTGTTATTATCGGCACACCGCAGGTAAAGCTTTCCGCAAATTTCGTGGGGAAGCCTGCGTTGTTGCGTCTGTCGGAGCGGCGTATGAAAATATAGCAGCCGCAGCCGAGAACATATTTTATTGTTTCTGCATGGGAAAGCCTGCCCATGAAGATTATTTTGCCCTGCACATTTTCGGCAGCGGAGCAATCGGGATAGATTTTTCTGAATTCTTCGGCGGTGATGCCGATTATTCTCAGGCGGATATCGCTGCGGTTGAGGGAGAGAAAGGCTTCAACAACCTTATCAAGGCTTTCCTTGTTACCGTCGGGGATGCCTGCAAAGCAGAATTCAAATATACCCTCATCGGCTTCGGTTTTCTGATGCCAGATTGCATCTCTCGTATCAACAAGCGGCGGAAGCAGCAGCAGATTTTCTGCGCTTTTGTATTTTTCTTCCATCATCCTGCTGATAACAATCATGCCGTCGGCAAGCTTATGGGCAAAATTCCTGATAAGAATTTCGTCAAAAGCCTTGAAGGCTCTTTTCAGAAATGAGCCGTCGGTATCCTTTGTCCATTCCGTGCAGTCATAGCATACTTTTATATTCTTTTTGCGGAAATGTTTTTTTGCTCTGAGCAGGGTGAAAAACGGTGCATTATAGAGAATAACTCTTTCAACGTTGCCGTATTTTTCCGCAATCTCATCAATATGGCTGACGCTGAACATATGCTTTATCCACTCGGAGGAGGATTTCGGATGCGCCTGCTCAAACATATTTCCGCAGCCCTCAACGGGTCTTAAGCCGTCAAAGGTTTCGTCTGACGGAGCTGCGCCGATAAAAACCGTGTTATACCCGAGCAAATCAAAGATTTTTCCGTTGGAAACAACCCTGTTTGCGGCAGCGCTTTTATCGGGCAGAGTAAATCCGCCGTAATAGATTATTGTTTTATTCATAAGTTTTCTTTATACCACTCAATGGCGGCTTCAATTCCTCTTTCAAAGCTCCATTCGGGGTCATAGCCCAGCATTTTTCTTGCCTTTGAAATATCGGCGTTGCTGTGCTTGATGTCGCCTGCTCTGTCAGGACCGAAATTCGGCTCAATATCAACGCCGAGAGCTTTTGTAAGACCGTAATAAATATCAATCAGATATTCTCTGCCGCCGTAGGCAATGTTGAATGCTTCGCCTGCAGCCTCGTGAGGGGCAAGGCAAGCCTTGAGGTTAGCCTCAATAACATTTTCGATATATGTGAAATCACGGCTCTGCTTGCCGTCGCCGTTGATTGTGGGAGTTTCGCCGTTGAGGAGAAGCTTTATGAATTTGGGGATAACCGCAGCATATGCACCGTCAGGGGTCTGCCTTCTGCCGAAAACGTTGAAATAACGCATTCCGTAAGTGTCAAGCCCGTAATGCCTTGTGTACTGCTTTGCCCATTCCTCGTCGCATCTCTTGGTCAGAGCGTAGGGGGAGAGCAGGTTGCCCTCTCTGCCCTCGGTTTTGGGGAGATTTGGCTCATCGCCGTAAACCGATGATGAGGATGCGTAAACAAACTTTTTAACATTGTTCTGCCTTGCCGCCTCAAGCATATTGAGCGTGCCGCTGATGTTGTTTGCGCAGTAGAAAAGAGGCATCTCAATGCTTCTGGGCACGCTTCCCCATGCAGCCTGATTGAGCACATAGTCAACACCCTCGCAGGCTTTCATGCAAACATCAAGGTTTTTGATATCGCCCTTTATGAATTCATATCTTGGATTTGAGAGAAACATATCAACATTCTTCTGCGAGCCCGTTGATAAATCGTCAAGGCAGCGCACACGGTAACCCATTGCGAGAATTGCTTCACAGAGGTTTGAACCGATGAAGCCTGCACCGCCCGTTACCAGAAACAGCGAATTTTCAGGAAAAACAAGATGTTTGTATCCCATTTTTACAGCCTCCAATACTGATAGCCTGCTTCGGAGTATTCTTTTCTGTCAAGAATACCCTTGACGTCAACGATAACCTTGCTTGCGTTATCTCCGCAGCTGAACATTGCATCGATATCGCTCATGCCGAAGCTCATGAATTCCGTGTGACCAACGGCAATGATAACCGCATCCATATCTTTAACGGAGCCGATATCAACAAAATCAATGCCGTAGTGCTGCCTGCCCTCTTCGGCATCGGCAACGGGGTCGGCAACAACGGGAGTGATGCCGTATTCATTGAGCTCGTTCATGATATCGATAACTCTGGTGTTTCTTGTGTCGGGGCAGTTTTCTTTGAATGTAAAGCCGAGGATAGCAACCTTTGCTTCCTTAACGTTTTTGCCTGCAGCGATAAGCTTTTTAACAACGTTTTCGGCAACATACTTGCCCATATCGTCGTTGATTCTTCTGCCTGCAAGGATAACCTGGCTGTGGTAGCCGAGCTGCTCTGCTTTATATGTAAGATAATAGGGGTCAACGCCGATGCAGTGACCGCCGACAAGACCGGGGAAGAATTTAAGGAAATTCCATTTTGTGCCTGCGGCTTCAAGAACAGCCTTTGTATCAATGCCCATTTTGTTGAAGATGATTGAAAGCTCGTTCATAAATGCAATGTTGATATCACGCTGGCTGTTTTCGATAACCTTTGCAGCCTCGGCAACCTTGATGCTTTCCGCGCGGTGAACGCCTGCTTCAACTACAAGCTCATAAACCTTTGCAACAACGTCAAGGGTTTCGGCATCCATACCCGAAACGATTTTTACGATTGTTTCAAGTCTGTGCACCTTGTCGCCGGGGTTGATTCTTTCGGGAGAATATCCGATTTTAAAGTCAACGCCGCACTTAAGACCCGATTCCTTTTCGAGAATCGGCACGCAGATATCCTCGGTAACTCCGGGATAAACCGTTGATTCAAAAACAACAACCGAGCCCTTTGTGAGGTTTCTGCCGAGAATGCGGCTTGCACCCTCAACGGGAGTGAGGTCGGGCGTGTGGTCAGCATTTACGGGGGTGGGCACTGCAACGATGTGGAATTTTGCCTCGCGGAGCTTTGCTTCGTCAGAGGTGAATTCAACCGTTGTGTTATTTATTGCTTCGTCGCCCACTTCAAGAGTGGGGTCGATTCCGCTTTTGTAAAGCTCAATCTTCTTTGCGTTGAGGTCATAGCCGATAACGTCAACCTTTTTTGCAAAGGCAACGGCAATGGGCATACCGACATAGCCGAGACCTACGAGCGAGATTTTTTCTTCTTTTGCAAGGAGTTTTTCATAAAGATTTGTAAACATGTTTTTCGCTTCCTTATCTGCAAAGTTCATTTATTTTACCGAGATATGCGTCTGTAACTGTTTTGCGTGAGAAATTTTCTTTTATATATTCTCTGCCTTTTTCGCCCATGGCTTTTCTTTCGCCGTTGGGCAGGGCGAGAAATTTTCTGATTTGTGTGCACAGGGCATCAACATCGCCGCCGTGATAGATGAAGCCCGTTTCGCCGTCAACAAAGGTTTCCTGACAGCCGGGGTTATCGGTGGAAATTATCGGTCTGCCGCTTGATGCGCTCTCGAGAAGCACATTGCTCATTCCCTCGCCGTAGGTTGAGGGATGGATTGTTGCGTGGGATGCGGCAACGAAGGGCTTTATATCCTTCTGACTGCCTCTGTATTTTATAATGCCCTTTTCTTCAAGCTCCGAAAGCAAATCCTTATAGTGCATTTCGGTCGGCTCGATGAAGCCGAGCATATTGAATTCTGTGTTGGGATAATCGGTTTTTATTCTTTTTGCGGCTTCGATATAATCGTCAACGCCTTTATCGTGCAGGATTCTGCCGATATAGTTGAAAACAACCTTTTCACCGTCTTTGCCGTTGCCGCCGTCGGGATAGGGCTGCAGGGGATAGCGGTCGGTGTTTACACCGGAGCCTGGTATGAGCATATGATCGCCCTTTACCATGCCCTTTTCTTCCGCAAGCTTCATGTTGGTTGAATTCTGGAACATAACGCAGGCGGAGCGCCTGAAAGAAAACTTAAACAGGCTCATTATGAGCTTTTGCTTCAGTCCGCCCTCGTTGAGCACGCTGCCGAAACCCGTTACGTTGCTGATAACGGGGATGCCCAGCAGATAAGCCGCAATGCCTGCATAAACGTTGGGCTTTGCCGTATATGTAAGAACAACCGAGGGCTTGTTTTTGGCGAAAAGCCTGAAATAATGGATAAAAAGCTTAAGGTCGGCAACGATGTTTGTTCCCCGTCTGTCAATAACGGGGTCATCGTAGCGGTATTCGATATGCTTCATCAGCTCGAATTTTTCGCCGTCGGGGCAGGAAATGAGCATTTCATAGCCTGCGCCGATGATTTCTTCGATAAGCTCTTTCCTGAAGCAGTATATGTCATCATCGTTGTTGGTTAAAAGAGCAACGAGATGCTTTTCTTTGTTCTTTTTCATTTTTATTCACTCCGTTCAACCTGTTATCTGAAAATTGCAAGAACGGTCAGAATCATAATTTTTATATCGCCGATGAAGCTGAAGCTTCTGATTGCGGCAAGATTATGCTTCATTTTATCGGGCAGAACAACCTCGAGATATGTTTTTTCAACGTCCTCGGCTGCGTCGAGAAGCTCGTTTTCGTCTTTATAATAAACGCTTGCCTCCGAGGTTATGCCTGCAGGCATAAGAAGGGTTGCCATCATTTCGGGAGTGTATTTATCAACATATTTCGGAACCTCGGGACGGGTGCCGACGAAGGTCATTTTTCCTCTTAAAACGTCGATAAGCTGGCTGAGCTCATCGAGCTTGAATTTTCTTATAACCCTGCCTACTCTTGTTACTCTCGAGTCGCCGCCGACCGTAAGAAGCGAGCCTTTATCGGCATCGGTAACCATTGAGCGGAATTTGAAAATCCTGAATTTTTCGCCGTACTGCGTAACTCTTGTCTGCCTGTAAAAAACGGGGCCCTTTGAATCAAGCTTTATTGCGATGGCGAGAATCAGAAAAACGGGGGAGAAAATTGCGAGAAGAAGAAAGGACACAACCGCATCAAAAACACGCTTTAAAACGAGATGCGCCTTTTTTTTGCTGAGGATATCGTAATATTCTTTCACTTCGGGTATCTGCATTTCGGGAGGAAGGTCATTCCATTTTCGCAGTATCATAATCGTAAACCTCAAATATATTTTTTAACAACTTCAGCAAAGTTTTCGCAAACACATTCAACATCGCTGTCGGTAAGCTTTGTATGCAGAGGCAGGGTGATTTCGTTTCTGAAAAAGGCATAGGAATTGGGGAAATCCGCAATGTCAAAGCCGAGATTTTTGTATGCCGTCATCATCGGCAGGGGCTTATAGTGAACGTTGCAGGCAATTCCTCTTTCCGCCATTTCGGTAATGATTGAGTTCCTTGTTTCCTCGGCAATGTCGGGAATTCTCGTGATATAAAGATGTCCCGAGCCCGAATGGTTTTCGCCGTAATGCTCAAGGTGCATGATGCCGAGTGAGCTGCACATCTCATCGTATCTGCCGATAATTTCTTTTCTTCTTTCCATGAGTGCGGGGTATCTTTCAAGCTGCTTAAGACCTATGGCTGCTGTTATATCCGTCATGTTGCATTTATACCATGCGCCGACGATATCGTATTCCCACGCACCCGCCCTTGTTTTGGCAAGGGCATCCTTGGACTGCCCGTGAAGGCTGAAGAGCATATATTGCTTATACAGCTCATCGCTGTCGATGCCGTCAATTTCTCTCCATGTGGCAGCGCCGCCCTCTGCGGTGGTCAGGTTTTTGACGGCGTGGAACGAAAAGGAGGTGAAATCCGCAATCTGACCTGCCTTCATTCCGTTTTTGGTTGCGCCAAGAGCGTGTGCGCAGTCAGCGCAAACGGCAACTCTGCCAATGGCACGCTGAATACCGTTTGCAGGGGTGAAAAGATGCTTTTTCCTTTCAACCGCAGCAAAAATACTGTCATAGTCGCAGATGATGCCTGCAAGGTCAACGGGAATGATTGCCTTTGTTTTTTCGTTTATCGCCTGCTCCATGAGGTCATAATCCATCTCGAAAGAATCGGGCTTGCTGTCGATAAACACAACCCTTGCGCCCGTATGGATTGCCGCCGATGCGGAGGCGGTGTAGGTATAGGCAGGAACAATAACCTCGTCGCCCTCGCCTATGCCGAGGACACGCAGATTCAGTTCAAGAGCGGCGGTTGCGGAATTGAGGCAGGCAACCTTCCGCGTGCCGCAATATTCTGCAAGCCTGCGTTCAAACTCTTTTGTTCTCGGACCTGTTGTTATCCAGCCTGAACGCAGAGCCTCGCAGACCTCGTTTATTTCAGCTTCTGTGATATCGGGAGGGCTGAACGGTATATTGACCATGGGTTAACCTCTTTCCTGTTTTCCTGCATTGTATGTGGGAACCATTTCTTTAACCTTTTCGGTTATATCGGGATTGTTTTCGTAAGCGGCAAGCATGAGTTCATCGAGCTGCTTCCGGAATAAATCCGTATCAAATTGAATGGGCGTTCCGATGTGAATAAGCTTGTTGGGCGTTCTCTGCAGCCCCTCTTCCTCCATAAGCTTTTCCTCGTAAAGCTTTTCGCCCGGTCTTAAGCCTGTATACTCGATTTTAATGTCAACATCGGGCTTGAGTCCGGAAAGCTTGATGAGATTTCGGGCAAGGGTATCGATTTTAACGGGTGAGCCCATATCAAGCACAAAGATTTCGCCGCCCTGAGCATCTGCACCTGCAAGAAGAACAAGCGAAACAGCCTCGGGGATTGTCATGAAATAGCGGATGATTTCGGGATGTGTTACTGTTACGGGGCCGCCGTTTTCAATCTGACGCTTGAAAAGGGGAACAACCGAGCCGTTTGAGCCGAGAACATTGCCGAACCTGACGGCAACGAACTCTGTTTTTACGTTTTCGGGAACGCCGTCAGAATAGAGCGAGCCCTCTTCTTCAAGGTGAGTGAAGAGCCTCGGAATATCCTTCTGGCGGTTTTCCTTGATTTTTCTGTCAAACGCCTGAATAACCATTTCGCAAAGGCGCTTGCTTGCACCCATAATGTTGGTGGGGTTAACCGCCTTGTCGGTGCTTATGAGAACAAATCTTTCGCAGTTGTTGACCATTGCGGCATAGGCGGTTTTGTAAGTGCCGATAACGTTGTTCTTGATTGCCTCACAGGGGCTGTCCTCCATAAGAGGAACATGTTTGTGAGCCGCAGCATGATAAACGATATCGGGATGGAAGCACTTGAAAACGCAGTCAAGCCTTCTCGAATCTCTTACAGAGCCGATGAGCACCTCCAGCTTCATTCCGGGGTATTTATCCCTGAGCTCCTGCTGGATTGCATAAGCGTTGTTTTCGTAAATATCAAAAATAATCAGTCTTTCGGGCTTGTGAGCCGCAACCTGCCTGCAAAGCTCGCTGCCGATTGAGCCGCCGCCGCCCGTAACAAGAATTGTTTTACCCCTGATGAGGTCATAAACCTCTTTCATATCCGTGTTGATGGGCTCTCTGCCGAGCAAATCCTCAACGGAAACATCCTTCAGCGCGCCTGCGGTAATTCCGCTGTTCACATACTGATAAAAATCGGGGAGGGTTTTTGTTTCGCAGCCCGACTCCTTACAGATGTTAACGATATCACGGATGTTTTCCTTTGATGCGCTGGGCATTGCGATGTAAATACGGTCAATGTTGTATTTTTCAACGCTGTGAAGAATATCGTCACGTCCGCCGACAATCTGAACACCGTCAAAATAGCGGCTTTGCTTGTCGGGGTTATCGTCAATCATGCAAACAACACGGTCTTTGTTGGCTCTCGTCTTTGCGATGTTTTCAAGAAGCATTCTGCCTGCATCGCCTGCGCCGATAATCATTACCCTATGGTAAGAGCTCACTGCGGAATCCGTTCCGAAAAGCTGAGGGAAGGCAGAGAAGATTCTGTAGGAGAATCTGACTGCGAGAAGCATGATGAGCTGGAAGCAGGTACCCCACAAATAATATGAAATGGGCATTCTTCCGAAAACAACGGTAATCAGTATAATGTGGAATGCGGAAGCAGTAAGGCTTCCTATTGCCGCTCTCATAAGCTCTCTGACGCTTACATATTCCCATATGCTGTGATACATACGCATGATGTAAAATACCGCAAGGCTTATGACCGTATATACGGGGATGAAATAAACATAAGGGTCAAGATATTTTTCGGGTATTTCGGAAAACACTCCGTCAAATCTTATCCACAGAGCAATAAAATACGATACGTTGATTGCCATAATATCGTAAGCCATAAGGAAGATCGCTCTGATTTGCCAGGTTTCAATATGAAATTTTCTTTTACCGGAGGAGCGCTTCGATAACTTCAAATCAATCAAATCCTTTGTTTTTCTTATGAATCGGTGCTTTCTGAGCCTTTGTGCTTTTTATTTTTGCGGCTGTGCCTGCGGTCTTCTCCGTAGCCGTAGCCATAGCCATAGCCGTAACCGTATTTTCCGTACCCGTAGCCGTATCCGTATCCATAACCGTAGCCGTAGCCGTTATTGAAAATTCCTGTTGATGCACCGTTGAGAACGGTGCCGATGATGTTGATATCCGTTGTCATCAGGTTATCAAGACCGCTGCGGATTCGTGAAACTCTCACGGCATCCTGATGAATAACATAGATAGCTGCGTCTGCCGCCTGCGCAATGAACATTGCATCGGAAATAAGACCGCAGGGAGGGGTGTCAATGAGAATATAATCGAATTTATCCCTCAGAGCCTTAAGCACCTGTTTGATGCTGCCTGAGTTAAAGTAACCCGTTTTTTCTTTTTCGTCAGGTTCGGGAATCATAATATGGATTTTATGTTTTTTTGAAAAAGCGATGCGGTATTCATCGGAAACCGTCTGATATTCAAGCTCCTCGGGGTTAATGCCGAGCAGGGGAATAATGCTGGGGTGCCTTATATCGCCGTCAACAAGCAGAACCTTACGGTTGAGGTCTGCAAGCGAAAGCGCAAGGTTTGCAATAACCGTTGTTTTGCCCTCACCGGGAACGGAGCTTGTTGCCATAACGATTTTTTCGTTTTCCCTGAGCGATGAAACAAAAACATTTCTCAGCACCCTGACAGATTCCTTGAAGCTGTTGCTGACATCGGGGTTTGTGAACAGGAGTGATTTATCGATGCTGATTGTGCGCTTTTTGAAAGAAACATACGGAACAACTCCGAGTGTTTCCTGATTGAGTTCTGCCTTGATATCCTTTTTGGATTTTATTGTTCTGCGCTGAAGAACATAGACAAGAATAACGAAGAAGCCCAGAATTGCGCCCATCGCTGCGCCCGAAACTGCCTGACCGACATAATCAACCCCGTTTGAGGGGGAAGAAGGCACCTGAGGCGGTGAGATTATTTCAAACTGAATATTGCCGATAACATGCTTTGCAACGGTCGGAAATTTTTTTATTGCGGAAATCAGAACGTCATAAGCGAGCTGAGGGTCTTTTCCTGTTGCGGTAACCGTTATCATGTTTGTGTTTGCAACCGAGTATGCTTCAAGTGATGCAGGCACATAATCCATATCCAGATCCTCGCAGATAAGATCCTGAAGGATGTTGGTTGAGAGGATATGGGGAAAAGTGGTTGAAATCTGCGAGGCGGTGGTTGAATCGTAAATGAAATTATAGACCGAAATTCCGCCTATGGATGCCGATGAATTCTGCGTGCTGACAGTGAGAATTGCGGAAGCGGTGTATTTCGGCGAATAGTTCATCCGCTCGTTAACAACCTTGCAGCTTCCGAGAATTATTGCTGCAGCAACACAAATCCACCAGAACTTCCGCAAGCCTTTTATAAGGTCGCTCAGATAGATTTTGACAAAATCATCTTTTTTAGTGTTTTTTTGTGTCTGACTCATTTTTTCAGTTCTTTCTTAAGTTATTGATTAACGGTTTCGGCACTGTCAGCGGTTTTGCTTTCTGACGAATGCTTATCGTAATGACCGTAATGACCGTAATAGCTGCCGTATTTGCCGTATCTTCCGTGTTTTCTGCCGTAGTTTCTTGCTTCGTCATTTCCCGTGAATGAGAAGGGGGCAAGGCGGGGATAAACATCGTTAAGAATGCAGCCGGCAAGATTATCCGTGAATTTGCCTATGGTAGAGATTGTATCATTTATTGCGGCAACTCTTACGGTATCCGTTCTTACAACCATAAGAGTTTTGTCTGCAAGCTTTATGATGTTTGCAACGGAAGAATCAACGGAAATGGGAGCGGTGTCGATTATGATGTAATCCGCCTTTTCCCTGAACAAAGCCAGAAGCTTTTCAACCTCGCCGTTTTCAAACCATTGGCGGCTGTTGGCGTTCGGCTTTGTGTTGATTGCAAGATAGAGAGAAGTTTTTTTGTATCTTCTGAGATTGAAGCTGTTGCCCGAAATTTTCTTTTCAAAAAGGTTTGAAAGCTCGCTGCTTTCTTCGTAATCTTCGTTGAATATTTTATAAAGAGCAGGTTTTTTTCCGTCAAGGTCAAAAAGGATAACCTTGTTGCCTCTGTCGGCAAGCGAAACCGCAATGTTTGCCGCGCAGGTTGATTTGCCCTCGTTTTCGGCAACGCTTGTAATCGCAAAAACCTTGCTGCCGTTTTTGCTTTTTGCATATTCAAGCTTTGCGGCAATTTTATGGAAGCTTTCGATAAAGCGCAGGCTGATGAAAGCGTTGCTGTGAATCAGCAGACCTTTTTTCTTTTTGCGGAGTATCTCGGAAAGTTTGAGCCTTTTGTTTTCGTGGAGAATGCTGCCGATAAGCTTTGAATCGATTTTTGAGTTGAATGCATCCTCGTTTTTAACCGTATCTCTCGTGACCGAAAGAACAATGATTGCGAAAAGCGAGAGTACGATGCAGGCTGAAACTATCAGCTTTTTGTTGCTGTTCGAAACTGCATTTGAGGGAGAACGGGGCATGGCAGGCAGCTTGAGAACGGTGATGTTGGCATTATTGAACACCTTGTGCGTCAGTTCGGGATAAACATCCAGAATGGCAGAAAGCAATTTATAAGCCGTTTCGGGGTTTTCCGACGAAACCTGAAGAGATATGAAGTTTGTGTTGGGAATCACCGAAGCTGAAACCGTTCCGCCAAAGCGTTTTTCGCCTGCGTGTTCGGCAGCTTTTTCTTTCATTACCGGCTGAGTAAAGATGCTTGTTATAACGGTTGCCGCATTGCTCGATGCCGAGAACGAGGAGAAAGCGGAATTATTGTTTTTGATGTTGACAACAAGGGTTGCCGATGAGGTGTATTGAGGCTCATAGACCTTGTGGGATACAATGTAAACGCCCATATAGCCGATAAGGGCAGCCATCACAACCGTCCAGAAGTTTTTAATTATATCTTTCAGCAGGCTGTGCCATTCAAGTGTAAGTTTGTTTTTTTCATTCATAGCTTATCGTTACCCTACAATAACTGTCATTATACTGTGTCCCTGAATGCCGAGCGCATCAGTGGCGTAATAATGAACAACATATGTTCCTTCTTTGTTTATATCAAGGTTTGATTCTATCCTGACAGATTCGCTGACATCTGCTTTGTTTTTGTCAATTGCGCTCACAACATAGCCTGCAGGATCAAACTGAGCACCCGGTTTGAGATAAACAAGATAATTCTTAAGCTCAATCACGGGGGCATTGAGGCTTCTGTCTTCAATAACAAGCGGCAGACTGATTTGCGAAGAATCGCCGTTTTTGTTTGTAACGGTCAGGTCAAGCGTAAAAACGCCCGCAACTGCGCTTGCATAGTCCTTTGACGTGATTATCAGGTTTCTTGAAATATCGCCGTCAATGCAGTCTGTTGCTTTTATTGCGCCGTCAAGGTTAACCGCTTCGTAGAGGGAGTAGCAAAGGGATTCGGTAACCTCAAATGTTGGTGAAACATAATCTTTATAGCGGATTTTTCTTGTTGCGGTTGCAACGTTGTTGTTGCTGTCACAAACAGAATAGGTTACCCTGCACACGCCTTTTTCGATGAAGCCGGATATGGATTCAACAATAATTCTGTCGGTCAGGTCCTTGTCTTTTTCGTCGTAAGCCGTAACGCCCTGAAGAAGCTCCTCGCTATCGGCTTTGAGGCTGACCTCAATAAGTTCGTTTTCAATGGTGATGGATGGCATCGTTTTGTCTTTGCTTAAATTTTCCGAAATGAAAACAACGGAAAAAACCGCAAGAACCGCCACAAAAACAATTGAAAGGATGAGTCTGTAAAATCGCATTATATATCTCCTCGGATTATCTTGTTTTGTATAACCTTTACGGGGTTTTCTCTCAGCAGAAGCTGGGCATAATCGTATGAATACATCTCGCCGATTATTTCATGAGCTCTGTCAAGGCGCGGAGTTCTCATATAAGGGCTGTGAGCGTCGCTGGCAACAAAATCCGCAAGGCGGGATTCAAGAATTCTGTGAGCGGTATGCTGAACAGACCTGCCGAATTTGCCCGTGATGCTTCCTTTGTTAAGCTGAATAAGGCAGCCGGTTTTTTTGATGTATTCTGCCGCTTCCTCATCATACTGAACGAAATCGTATCTTTCGGGGTGCGCAACAATCGGCACATAGCCCTCTGCAACAAGCATTTCAAGCTTCGCAAAAACGGATTCGGGATGCTCAAAAAAATCAAATTCAATCAGCGGATAAACCGAATTATTCAGCGTTATAAGCTGTCTGTTTTTAAGAAGCTGCAGGAAATCGCCGTGAGCAAAAATCTCATGACCGGGGAAGATTTTAAGCGGAATATTCTCTTTGGCAATTCTTTCCTTGAGCTCGAGAAAGTTTTTTGCATATGCCTTATCAAAATGATTCTGAAACGAGTCGGGAATATTGCAATGGGGGGTTACAATGATAGCTTTTGTGCCGTTTTCAACTGCAAGCCTCGCCATGCTGACAGATTCATCGAGGTTATCGGAACCGTCATCAAAGCCATGAAGAATATGGCAATGAATATCAAACATGGCGCACCTCCAGCAATAAAATTATAGTTATAATAATAATACTATAAAATGCATATTCAAGTCAACATATATTTATGTTAATTTATTATTTTCATTATTAATCGACAGCAAAGCACAAAAGAAAACGCCTGCACGGTAAAGAAACCGTACAGGCGTCAGATTGTCGAAAAACTTGTTTTTCGGCAAGGTGTGGCTGTTGAGAAAGGAAGCTGAATGGCGTTTTCTTCGCTTGAAGGTGTATACAGATACATCGAAAAGCGAAAAAACGTCAAATAAACGAAAATATCAATTCAATCCTCCGTCTTTTGGCTTCGCCAAAATCCACCTCCTTTCAAAAGGAGGCTATCGCAGGTTTATTACATATCTTTCGTTTATGCTTCAGCGACTTTATCGACAGTCAAACGCCTGCACGGTAAAGAAACCGTACAGGCGTTGACTTATTTTGTTTTCGACCAAAAATAATTCTTATGAGAAGAAAATTGTGATAGCTGATGAGAACTTGCAATAATCCTCAATGGGAACAATTTCAACGCAGGCTTCGACAATGCCGAAAGCGTTTTCCTGGCTGTAGCCCATTTCCTTGAGGATATCCATGATTTCATTGGCATCGTTAGAGTCTGTTGAGCAGGATGATGCCGCGGCGGTTGATGTTCCCGCATTAAGAAGAACAATGGTCGGTTTTGTGTAATTACTCATTGTTTAACTCCTTTCTTAAAAGCTGAGAACGCTTGTAACAAGCTTGATAAGTTTTTCGAACATGCCGATAATCCATTTGATGAGTCTGATGATCCAGCTTTCTTCCTCATCACCTGAGTTGTCAGGATTTGTATCATCAGGTGTGGTGTCATCGGGGGTGTTATCGTCGGGGATAATCTCTTCCTCTTCAACGATGGGAGCGTTGAAATCGGTTTCGGTTGCGGGAGCCATCATCATGGTTCTTGCAGTCATGAGATTGAATGCAGTTGACATTGTTGAAACCGTAGCGCCCGTAATCTTGACAGAGCCGATTGCAAGGAGTGACTTGGCGTTGCCCGAAGCGTTCTGGATTGTAACAGTACCGTCATCCGCAACATAATCGGTAATGTCAAAATACATCTCGGTGTTGCTTGTAACAGCCATCTGGTTACCGCCGACTTTAACAACGGGAGTTCCCGATGCAGCTCTGAGGCTGATCATAACTCTTGAATTTTCATCAAGACCTGTAACCGTGAATGTAACTGCGTTTGTTGTTGCGTTTGAGATGTAAAGCTCATCCTTGGAACCGATTGAATCATAGGTATCCTGCTTTATTTCCTCGTTGGGATTGTTTGAAACGTAAGCAAAGATGCCGCTGCCTGAAACTGCACCGCCGTTTACAAGGTTATCCATAACATTGTAATACTGAGCGCCGGTTTCAGTTCTCTTGGTGTAGCCGTAATAGCGGTCATCATCGTCAAGAGGCTTATAAACTCTGATTGAGTCAACAACGTTGATAAGGCTGACAGCCTGTGTTCCGAGCTCGTCCTCGGCAGCGGTGTTAACGCCGTTGCCGCCGTTGAAGATTGAGTCATCGTCAAACCAGATAACCTCAACATTTTCGGCATCGAGAACATATTCCATGCCAACCTCTGCGAGAGCATCGCGAAGAGCCTGGGCATCGGAGGATGTGTAAGCGTTAATGTTTGTGCCGTCAACAGCCTGAGTGCTTACATTCTGCATTGCGCCTGCGAATGAAACATAGGTTGCAACAACCTGAACCGTGTAGTTGCTGTACTCGAGACCGTTTTCGCTTAAAACAGGAACCTGATAGAGGTTGCCGAAATTGCTGTCATTATAATATGTATCAACAATGTAGGAACCGACCATCTTGTTTGAGGTGTTATCCTTGAGAGTGATAACCTGAACGCCGGTTGTGGGACCGCAGGCACCGTAAATGTCAAAGCCTGTTCCCCAGAAATCGAATGCAACAATCTTTGAGCGCTTCTTATTGGGGTCAAGGGTGATGCTCAGAGCGGAATCGTTTGAATAATTTTCAGCTGTTCCGTAGCTCGTATCGAAGCCGTAGATATCATCTGCGGTTGAAGCTGACTGGTTGCCGTTAGCGGTAACGGAAGCATTTTTAACTGTTTCCCATGCATCGCCTGTGGAGGTTTTCTGAGTGAAGAGGTTTT
>JAZNPG010000134.1:0-2674 GCA_045589555.1 Acutalibacteraceae bacterium | reverse complement strand
GCAGTTCTTTTCACCGTACTTTATCAGCTTGTTGAGATTTCGTACACTTCTTTTCTCGTTTCGTTTTTTGCCCTGTCTTATCATATTCTCAGAGTCACTGTCACAATAAAACGGGAGATGTGAGTCTGTCATATGAAGAATCTTCAGCGGTTTTTCGAGACCGATTTCTATAATGTTTTTCTTGATTTTAAGCATAATGAAATTTGTTTCTCCTTAAACAAGCTCGGATTCGTGATGCGTTTTTGAAATTCTCGGTGCTGCACCCGTGAGGTGTGAAATATCACGGTATTCACCTTCATAATCCGCAAACAGACCTTCGGGAATTTGCGATGTCCACCCGTTTTCATCAAATTCGGGATGCTTTATTCCCATAGCATAAAGCACGATAGCGGCAAGGTCACGGATGTTCATTTCTTCAATTTCGGTTTTGTTTATTCCTTTACCTGTTGCGGCAAAAGTTACATATTTTTCTTCATCTGTCCATCCGCCGTGACTGCCCTTGCAGTATTCATCATTGGTACCGCCGTGGTCGGCAATAACAATAAAAATTGTATCTTCAAGCATTCCGGCATTTTTAACTGCAGAGTAAACATCTCCGATAAGCTTATCAACCTCATGAATACGCTCGATATAAGCAGGAAGTCCGTAACCCGCCCCGTGCCCCGCACCGTCAACACTGTCAAAGTGAACGAACAAAAAGTCGGGTTTGTTTTCACGGATATAATCACAGACAATCGGTGTCAGCTCGGTATCGTGTGCCGTGGCGTGAGAAACACCGATATTGTTTTCAACTATACCGTAGGTGATGGGATTCCAGTCACAGTACGAACCGAGAACGGCATCGGGATACGCTTCTCTGATTCTTCTGAAAAGTGAAGGGAACGGAGAATTCACATCATATGGAACAGAAGAAACTATGCTGTTTGTAAGCCCGTGAATTTCGGGACCGACACCGATGAGCATTGAACCCCAGCACTCTGCACTGATGGTAGGTTTTGAAGAAAGGGCTTTGTATGTGATTGCACCGTTTTCAAATATTTTGTCAAAGTTCGGCGTGTCGGCATCTTTGAACCAACTGCCTGCACCGTCAACGCCTATAACTATTACATGTGAGTATTTTCTTGACATGGTCATTTCTCCTGTTTCTTTATAAAAGTTGCAGCAAAGGAAGAACCTCCCTGCATTTATAAGGGAGGTTCCGATTTGGTTTAGTCCCATTCCTTGTTCATAACAACAAAGTTCATTCTTTCCTGAATGCTCGGACCGCCGTGACCTGTTCCGATTCCGCCGTGGTCTGAAGTAACGATAATGAGCCAATCTTCCGTTTCATAAGTTTCTCTTGCTTCGATGGCTTTGATTACTTCGTAGCCGTAATTATCTTCGGTTCTGAATCCGTTTTTGTAAACGGGGTTATTGAACGTAAATCCGAAATTGTGTCCCGCAGAATCTGTATCTTCATAAATAATAAACACAAAATCAGCACAATCCGTGCTTGTTATTTCTTCCATGGCACCTGTGTGAATATCTGCTTTATTCTTGCGAAGATTGAAATCGATATCGATGTTGTTTTCCTCGCAATAGGCTTTTTCATCTTTATATGTTGAGTCGCTGTTTGTGAAATGACCTTTCCACTTTGTGATGAAAGCGGCGTTGTCAATAATGCCCTCTTCAACAAGGGTTGTCATAAGCATTTTGGGCTCAACCGTTTTTGTTATTCCGTTGCCGGTTATTCCGTGCACATCAGACCACATACCCGTAAGCATTGAGCACCAGCCGGGAGCAGTTGAAGTTGCCTGAGTGTTTTCGGCAGGATAATTCACGCCGCCGCAATAGGTGAGATTGATTGAAGCGCCGTTGTTAAGCAGATAGTTGATTGCACCGTTATCCTGTTTTTCCGCAACGATGTCTGCACGGCAGCCGTCATAACCGATAACGGCAACCTTCTTTTCGGTTTTGCCTTCGGGTAGTTCGGATTTGAAATGTTCGTCAATGATGCAGTAAACATCGGTAAACGGATATGCGGTTTCAACTGTGTTTTCGTAGCCGACGGAAGCAACATTCTGTCTGTAAAATTCTTCGGTATCATTTTCGTCTTTAAAGTATCTTGTGAAATATAACGCCAAAGCACCTGCGATTATTCCGAGAATAACCACTACGGAAACAACAGAAAGAATAATCTTTTTCTTATTTTTCATTTCAGTACCTCCAAAAGTTTGAATTGACTTTTTATTTTTCAAAATATATTGCACCGCTCTGAGCGAAAATCAAGGGAGGCAAATCCATTCCCTTTTGTTCGGGGATTCTGGATGCGATTGCAATATCGTGGATTTTACTGTATATGAATCCGGGTTCGAAAACAACATGAGCACACATAAATCCTTCTTTTTTCACAGGCAGAGTAACAGAATAATCTTCCGTCTTTTTAGCTGTGTATGAGAAGCATTCGCCGTCACGGTCAAAAACAATCAATTTATGCTTTCTGCGAAGTTTTTTAACATTGATTGTTATGCTTGTTTTATCGGTAAGTTTAACGGTATCGCCAAGCACGGAATCGCCGCTGACGATATCAATAAATGTTGTTCCGACATCAAAGCATATCGTGGTACGACCCTTAACGATAGCATCTAAAATATCTTCGGGAGAGTTTGATTTTGCATAAACATAAGTAACAGGC
>JAZNPG010000133.1:0-7893 GCA_045589555.1 Acutalibacteraceae bacterium | reverse complement strand
AGACGGGCATATTCCTCGTCGGTTATTTCGATGATTCCGCCGTGCTTGAAGCCGTAGGGGAAAGAAAAGCCCTCGGTCATTCTTTCAAAAACAGCCTTGCCGGGCTCGTCGGAAACAAAAGGCACATAACCCATTTTTGATTTTTCGCAGCCGAAGAAATCAAGGAAAAGGCACCATCTGCCGTCATTGAGCACGCAGCTTGTGGGACCTTCGTATGAGCCGGGCTTTTCAATTTTTTCGTCCATATATTTTTCAAAATCCGAATCATGCTCAAACGGGCCGTAAAGACTCTTTGAGGTTGCGTGCATATTCATCGGAGGATGCTCGGCATTTTTATAGAAAAGATGGTATGTATCGCCGAATTTGACAATGTGAGAATCGAGAATTTCGTTATCCTTCGTGAAATAGAGCTTCGGCTCGGAGAAGGTTTCAAAATCCTTTGTAACGCTGCAGTAAATTGACATATGCTTAAAATCTGTTTCTGCAACGGTTGAGCCCCAATGGATGAGATATTCTTCGTTCTCCTCGTCAAAGAAAATCTCGGGCGCCCACATGCAGCCGAAATCATCCCTGCCGAAATGAACAAGCTTTTCTTCGCTGAAATTAATCAGGTCATCGGTTTTCCACATACGCAGGCACTTGCTGCCCGTGCTGTTTATGTTTTTCCAGTCGAGGTTGAGGTTTTCGTCATAACGGTAAGCAACGCAAAGGTCGGTTGTGATGATAACAAAGCCGCCTGTGTGCAGCCTGATTATTTCTATATCCCTGCAGCCCTTTTCGCCGAGCTGAGCGGTAAGAATGGGGTTGCCGCCGTTGACCTCTTCCCAGTTGAAGCCGTCACGGCTTATGCCGAAATAAACCTGCTCTCCGTCAGGCGTTATTTTCTCTTTGAAATGTGTAAAAAGATAAGGCATATCAGTTCTCCCTAAAAAATGACCGCACCAAGGGTTGAAACCAATGGTGCGGTAAGAGTTTAATTACTTAACGGGTACGAGCTTTTCCTTGCCGCCCATATAAGGTCTGAGAGCAACGGGAATGTTAACGCTGCCGTCAGCATTGAGGTTGTTTTCAAGGAATGCGATAAGCATTCTGGGAGGAGCAACAACAGTGTTGTTGAGGGTGTGGGCAAAATATTTGCCGTCCTTGCCGTTAACTCTGATTTTGAGTCTGCGTGCCTGTGCGTCGCCGAGATTTGAGCATGAGCCGACTTCAAAATATTTCTTCTGTCTGGGTGACCATGCTTCAACATCGAATGATTTAACCTTAAGGTCAGCAAGGTCGCCTGAGCAGCATTCGAGAGTTCTTACGGGGATATCGAGAGAGCGGAAAAGGTCAACGGTATTCTGCCAGAGCTTTTCAAACCATGCCATGCTCTCTTCGGGCTTGCAGACAACAATCATTTCCTGCTTTTCAAACTGGTGAATTCTGTAAACGCCTCTTTCCTCAATGCCGTGAGCGCCCTTTTCCTTGCGGAAGCAGGGTGAATAGCTTGTGAGGGTGTGGGGCAGAGTTGCCTCGTCAACGATGGTGTCAATATATTTGCCGATCATTGAGTGCTCGCTTGTGCCGATGAGATAGAGGTCTTCGCCCTCGATTTTATACATCATGGCATCCATTTCAGCAAAGCTCATAACGCCTGTTACAACGTTGCTTCTGATCATGAAGGGAGGCACACAGTAAGTAAATCCGCGGTCAATCATAAAATCTCTTGCATAGGAGATGCAAGCGGAATGAAGGCGTGCGATATCGCCCATGAGATAGTAGAAGCCGTTGCCTGCAACGCTTCTTGCGGCATCAAGGTCGATGCCGTTGAAGCGCTCCATGATTTCGGTGTGATAAGGAATCTCAAATTCGGGGATAACGGGCTCGCCGTATTTGGTAACCTCAACATTTTCGCTGTCATCCTTGCCGATGGGCACGCTGGGGTCGATGATGTTGGGAATAATCATCATTATTTTGGTTACCTTTTCGGAATACTCAGCCTCAAGCTTTTCGCATTCGGCAAGTCTTTCGGAGAATTCGGTAACCTTTGTTTTGGCAGCCATAGCTTCGTCTTTTTTGCCCTGAGCCATGAGAGCGCCGATTTCTTTTGAAACCTTGTTGCGGTTTGCTCTGAGAGAGTCAGCCTCTGTCTTGACTGCTCTGGATTTGGCATCAAGCTCAATCACTTCGTCAACGAGTGCAAGCTTGGAATCCTGAAACTTTTTCTTTATATTTTCTTTTACAAGGTCGGGATTTTCTCTTAAAAATCTGATGTCAAGCATATTTTCAACTCCTGATAAAGTTTTAACCTGAATATTTTACTTCATATTTGACAAAAAATCAACTGCTTCGGCAACATATTTGTCATCTGCAAGCTCAACGGCACCTTTATCAACAAGAGCAGCTGTTGCAGGGTCGATGGGCAGCCTTGCAAGAACGGGAACTCCGAGCTCTGCGGCAACCTCTTCAAGCTTGCTTTCGCCGAATGCGAAAATCTTTTTGCCGCAGTCGGGGCATTCAACATAGCTCATGTTTTCAACAAGACCGAGAACGGGGATGTTCATGAGCTTTGCCATGTTGAAGGCTTTCTTGACAATCATTGTAACAAGATCCTGCGGAGTTGTTACGATAATGATTCCGTCAACGGGAAGATTCTGGAAAACGGTAAGCGAAACATCGCCGGTTCCCGGAGGCATGTCAACAAACATATAGTCAATCTCGCCCCAGGCAACGTCTTTCCAGAACTGCTGGATAACGCCCGAGATAACGGGACCTCTCCAGACAACGGGTGAATCCTCGCTCTCGAGAAGCAGGTTAACGGACATAATCTTGATGCCCGTGTTGCTTTCTTCGGGAAGAAGACCCGTTTCGTCTGCCTTTGCTCTGTTTTTGATGCCGAATGATTTGGGAATTGAAGGACCTGTTATATCTGCATCAAGAACTGCGCAGGCATTGCCTCTTGCCTGCATAGCACTTGCGAGCATCGATGTAACGAGCGATTTACCAACGCCGCCCTTGCCGCTTACAACGCCGATAACTTTTTTAACGCTGCTGAAAGGACCGCTGGGGATTCTTAAATCTTCTTTTTTTGATGAGCAGCCGCCCGCTGATGCACAGCTTGAGCAGTTGCCGCTGCATGCTTCACTCATGGTAATATCTCCTGTCTGAAATAAAATTTATAAACATATTTTAAGCCGAAAACAAAACTGCAACGAGCCTCACAAGCTCAGTTGCCGCATAAATCAACGGCATGTGTGCAATGTAAATTATGAGGGTGTTTTTGCCGAGAAAGCTGAGAAGCCTGATTCTCTGGCGGTAAGCCCATTCGGGAAAACCGTTTTTTTTGAAATGCTTTCCTGCAAAAACGCCTGCGAAGAAAATAAAAATATTAGGGAAAATCGGAAAATAATCTGCCGAAAAGAATTCGGATGAATGAATTCCGAGAGGAGAAAGCCAGTTGCTCTGATAAAGGGCATCCGGGATTTTGAGCGTGAATAAATCGCCGTAGTTCAGAAATCCCGTTGAAATGCCGTGCGCAAACGGATAAAGAACGGCGCAGAGCAGGATGCCTGCAAACGGAGAAATTTTATTCAGCGGCTTTTCGAGAGTTGCGCATAGCAGTACGCAGACCGAAAGCAGATGAAGAATGCCGAAATATATTTCACATTCGATGAACCCGAAAAGCGGCATTATGAGCGCCGTGAAAACAGTTACAACCGCCGCAGCGCCAAGAATCAGCAGCCCCCGTTTAGTGTTGCTTCTCGAAAGTGAGCAGGAAATGCCGCAGATTGAAATGAATATTCCTGCAAAAAACGGTTGCACGGGCATGAAGAAATTAAAAAGATACCCTGCCCATTCATAGCCGAACATTGAGCTGAGGATATAGAACGCATGATAAAATACCATGCACAAAACCGCAAGACCTCTGAGCTCATCGAGAAAGAATATTCTTTTTTTAACCGTCGGTTCAGCTTTCATCGTTTTCCCCTTAATATATATAAATATTATTTTAACATATCGTATCAAAAATGCAAGGGTTTATTGACTTTATTCTTTATTTGTTTTAGAATATAAAATGAATTGATGTGTTCAAAAAGGAGAAAAAACAATGATTGATAAAATCAGGGAACTGCTTTTCAAGATTTTTAAGAAAGAGAGCTTTATCGGCAAGCTTATCGATAAATTTTTTACCCGTGAAATTGTTACTTATATAATTTTCGGTGTGCTTACAACCGCCGTTAATCTGCTGACGTTCTATCTTTTTAAAAAGCTTTTTGTCAGCATCGGCTGGGATGGTATTCTTAATTCGCTGCTTGTTTCGGCAGGCTGGGAGAAAGCCATTGACTTTTTTGCCGACGGCTCGGATTATCTCGATGCAAACACAATTGCATGGGTGGCAGGTGTTATTTTTGCGTTCTTCACAAACAAGCTGTTTGTTTTCGAATCCAAAAGCTGGAAGCCCTCAGTTGCAGTCAGGGAGTTTGCAGGCTTTGTCGGTGCAAGAGTTCTTTCTTTTGCAGCCGAATGCGTGCTGATGTTCCTCATGGTAACGGTGCTTTCATGGAATGAGCTTATCGCAAAGCTGATAGTCGGCGTTGTTGTTATTATTATAAACTATGTTTTCAGCAAGCTGTTTATTTTCAAAAATGAGAAGGCGTAAAAATGGTTGAAATTATATCCGTCAAGGCGGATGAAATCAAAATAAGTCAAAGCGCAATCGAAGAATATCTCGGCTATTTCGGCGCAAAAGCCGATGAAAGTCTTGTGCCCGTTATTGATGAGTGCATGAGGGAGTTTCTTGAATGCGTTGACTATAAAGCGTGTGTTTCGCTTGTTAAATGCTGCGAGGAGAACGGAAAAATATGCCTTGATTTCATGAAGAGCGACAGCAAATCTCTTGCAGGCAATCTCCGTAATTGCGAAAATGCATTTGTCTTTGCCGCAACAACGGGTGCTGCCGTGCACAGGCTCATTGCAAAAAACTCGCTGATTTCCCCGATAAAAGGGATGGTGACCGATTCAATCGGTTCGGCAGCGATAGAAGCTTTCTGTGATTATATCAACCGCAGGGTGGGTGATACCGATTATCTTCGCCCGAGATTCAGCCCGGGTTACGGTGATTTATCGCTCGGCTGCCAGCAGACCTTGCTTGATTTTCTTGAAGCGAAAAAACATATCGGGCTTGCTCTCACAGAGAGCAGGATGCTCACTCCCGTTAAATCCATAACAGCGATTATCGGTCTGAGCAACGAAAAAAACAAATGCAGAAACAAAAAGGGCTGCATGGTCTGCAACCGTGCAAACTGCCCTTATTCATAAAGAAGGAATATTGATGAACATTCTTGAAAAAATCAGAAGCGGAATAACCTATTTTGACGGAGGAGCAGGCACTTTATTGCAATCATGGGGGCTTGAGGCAGGTGTTTCGCCCGAAACATGGAATCTGACAAACCCCGATAGAATTAAAGAGATGCACCGCCTTTATCTTGAGGCGGGCGCAAACATCATAACAGCCTGCACCTTTGGGGCAAACAGACTGAAATTCGATAACCTTGAAGAAATTATCACCGCCGCAATCAATAATGCAAAATCAGCCTGCGAGGAATATGAAGCATGGGTTGCCCTTGACATCGGCTCAACGGGCAGAATGCTTGAGCCTCTCGGTGATTTGCCGTTTGAGGAAGCGGTTTCGGTTTTTGCTGAAACGGTCAGAATCGGTGCAAAAGCAGGTGCCGACCTTGTTCTGATTGAAACGATGAACGATTCTTATGAAACTAAAGCGGCTGTGCTTGCGGCAAAGGAAAACTGTGACCTGCCCGTTTTTGTTACAAATGCTTACAGCGACAACGGCAAGCTTATGACGGGTGCCGACCCTGCCGCAATGGTTGCTATGCTTGAGGGTATGGGCGTTGATGCGCTTGGCATGAATTGCTCGATGGGTCCTGCACAGATGCTTGAGATTGCCGCTGAAACAGCGAAATATGCTTCTGTGCCGATTATTGTTAACCCCAATGCAGGTCTGCCCAAGGTTGTTGACGGCAAGAGCGTTTTTGATGTTGATGCCGAGGAGTTTTCGGATATCATGTGCGAAATCGTCAGGGCAGGCGCAACGGTTATCGGCGGCTGCTGCGGCACAACTCCCGAATATATCCGCAAAACCGTTGAAAAAACAAAGAAGCTGCCTTTTGTGCTTCCCGAAAAGAAAAATAAAACCCTTGTTTCGTCATATACCCATGCGGTTGAAATCGGCGATGCTCCCGTGATTATCGGCGAAAGAATCAACCCCACGGGCAAGAAGCTTTTCAAAGAAGCTCTGCGCAAAAACGATTTGAACTATATTCTGAACGAGGGTATATCGCAGAATAAAAAAGGCGTTTCAATCCTTGATGTAAATGTGGGGCTGCCCGAAATTGACGAAAAAGCAATGCTCACAAAGGTTGTTTCATCTTTGCAGGCAGTTTCGGATTTGCCCTTGCAGATTGATACCGTTGACTATGATGCCATGGCGGCGGCAATGAGGATATACAACGGAAAGGCACTCATAAATTCCGTTAACGGTAAGGTGGAAAGCGTGGCGGCAGTATTCCCTCTGATTAAAAAATACGGCGGCTGCGCAATTGCGGTAACTCTCGATGAAAACGGAATTCCCGATACCGCACAGGGCAGGGTAGCCGTTGCCGAAAAAATAATTGCCGAAGCCGCAAAATACGGCATCGGCAAAAATGAGATTATTGTTGACCCGCTCGCAATGGCGGTTTCAAGCGATATGAACAGCGCAAACATAACTCTTGAAGCGGTCAGGATTCTTCATGAAAAGGGAATCCGCACAAGTCTGGGCGTTTCGAATATTTCGTTCGGTCTGCCGTCAAGAGCGGATGTGAATGCTGTTTTCTATACAATGGCAATGCAGAGCGGTCTTGACTGCGCAATTATCAATCCCCACTCCGATGAAATGATGAAAGCGTGGCACGGCTTCATGGCTCTCACGGGCAAGGATGCCAACTGCTGCGATTATATTGAGTTTGCCTCAAATCAGGCACCTGCCGAAACAAAAAAGGCTGCAGCCGTTGATACGCTTGAATCGGCGATTGTCAAGGGGCTTAAGGATTCAGCCTACAGCCTCGCATGCGAAATGCTTAAAACCGTTTCTCCGCTTGAGATAATCGACGGAATGATTATCCCTGCGCTGAATACCGTCGGCAGAGGCTTCGAGGCGAAAACGGTTTATCTGCCGCAGCTTCTGATGAGTGCGGAGGCGGCAGGCAGAGCGTTTGATGCGGTTAAGGCGGCAATGCCTGCAGGCGAAAGCAAAAAGGGCAGAATTGTTATTGCAACCGTTAAGGGTGATATTCACGATATCGGCAAGAATATTGTTAAAACTCTGCTTGAGAATTACGGCTATGAGGTTATCGACCTCGGCAAGGATGTTGCGCCCGAAGCGGTTGTTGAAGCCGCAAAATCGAGCGGCGCACCGCTTGTCGGTTTGAGCGCATTGATGACAACAACCGTGCCTGCCATGGAAGAAACAATCAAGCTTCTGCGCAGGGAGAGTCCCGATTGCAAGGTTACAGTCGGCGGTGCCGTTATGACAGAGGAATATGCCGCAATGATAGGAGCGGATAACTATTCTCCCGATGCCATGCACGCCGTAAGATATGCGGAAGAGATATTTTCATAAATAACTTAAAAAGCTGCGTTTCATTGAAACGCTGCTTTTTGACTGTCGATAAAGTCGCTGAAGCATAAACGAAAGATAAAAATGTAACCTTACGATAGCCTCCTTTTGAAAGGAGGTGGATTTTGGCGAAGCCAAAAGACGGAGGATTGAATTAATATTTTCGTTTATTTGACGTTTTTTCGCTTTTCGATGTATCTTTATACACCTTCAAGCGAAGAAAACGCCATTCAGCT
>JAZNPG010000132.1:0-20661 GCA_045589555.1 Acutalibacteraceae bacterium | reverse complement strand
GATATTTCTGCCTGCGATGCAGCTCAGGCGGTTGACCTGAGAAACATTTCGGTCAGCAGGAAAAAGCCTGCAGGCGAGCGCACAGACGATTTTATAAGGCAGGTTGGCAATCCGTATCTTTTCAGGGTGGGCTCAACCGTTGTCAAGGTTGAGTTCGGAAACGGCAAGGATTTTTCGCAGATTCTTGCCGATATCATGCTTTCAGGTTAAATTTACCGCTTGAATGAGTGAGGGTTGCGCATTATAATGCAGATGTATGATAACCGTGCTGCCAAAGGACCGCATATCGGTCAAAAACGGAGGTAGCTTTTAAATGAACAATAATTTTGCTGTTTCGGAGCAACTCGAACGGGATTTAAAAATCTGGAGGGCTGCTCTGTATGTCCGTCTGTCCAAAGAGGACGGCAACAGTCAGGAAAGCAATTCGGTCCTGTCGCAGAAAGAAATTCTCAAGGAATTTCTCAGAATTCATCCCGATATTGAATTCTGCGATTTTTATGTCGATGACGGTTGGTCGGGAACGAATTTTGAAAGACCTGCTTTCAAACGGATGATTGAGGATGTGCGTCGGGGCAGGGTCAACTGCGTTGTTGTCAAGGATTTGTCACGTTTCGGCAGAAATTACACCGATGCAGGCTATTACCTCGAAAACCTGTTTGTGCGCTACAAGGTCAGGTTTATCGCCGTCAACAATTCTCACGATACTTCCTCGGGCAACATGAATGCGGCGATGCAGTGCATCAATGTCGGCATAACAAACGTTATCAACGAAAGCGTAGCTGCAACAACATCCGTCAATGTCAGGGGCACTCTGAATGTGAGAAGAGCAAACGGCGATTTCATCGGCTCTTTTCCGACATACGGATACCTGAAAAATCCCGAAGACCGCCACAAGCTGATAATCGACGAAGAAGCGGCGGCGGTGGTCAGGATGATTTTTGAAAAATACGTTTCGGGCATGAGCATCATCGGTATCACCAAGGAGCTCAACGAAGCGGGGATTCCGAATCCGTCGATGTATAAAAAGCTTAAAGGCTTCAATTATAAGCACCCTGCAGGCGGAATAAATGACGGTCTGTGGCCCGAAAGCTCTGTGCGCAGGATTCTGAAAAACGGGATGTATATCGGCAATATGGTGCAGGGCAAAAGCACAACCGTGAGCTATAAAATCAGGCAGTGCAGGGCTGTGCCCGAGGATGAGTGGTATGTTGTTGAGGGCACTCACGAGCCGATAATCAGCAGAGAAACCTTTGAAAATGCGCAGGCGCTGTTTAATCGCAATATCCGCAAATCTCCGCAGAAAAAAGAGGTTGACCTTTTTGCGGGGCTTGTGCGCTGCGCCGATTGCTGCAGGATAATGAGCAAGAAATCCAACAAGCATTCCTACGGCGAATATCATTATTACCGCTGCACAACCGCACGCAAAATGAAAAACGGAGCCTGCACAAATCATACGGTGCGGATTGATAAAATTGAGGAAGCTGTGCTTGTTTTTCTGCAAAAAATGGTTGAGATTGCGGTTGAATATGATGATATTATCAAAAAAATCAATTCCGACCCACGCAGAAAAAGCAATCCGTCTTGTCTGATAAAGGAGCTTGAAAACAAAACCGCCGAATGCGAAAGCTGCAGAAAAATGATGCTTGAGCTTTATCCCGACTGGAAAAACGGCGATATCTCAAAGCAGGAATACATGGCTCTCAAGGCGGAATTTCAGGAAAAAGCTGAAAGGCTTGAGGCGGCAATCACGAAGCTGCGCGAAAAGATTGAAGAAGCCGAAAAGGGAGCGGGCGAGGATAATTCTTTCATTGAGAGCTTCAGAAAAATCGGGAATATAGAAAAGCTTACAAGACCGCTGCTTACGGAGCTGATTGAAGAAATTCTTATCCATGAGGGCGGCAGAATAACCGTGCGCATGAAATGCAGGGATGCTTTTGAGCAGGCGGCGGAATACATTGAACAGAATAAGGATATCGCCATAACGGCGTGAAAATACGGGTCTGTAGGATTGGAAATACAGACCCGTTTTTGTGTTGAACTGTTATAGTAAAAGAGTGATAAGCTTTTATATTTTGAATTGACGGAAGCACATTTATAGGATATAATATAAATTGAGAAAAATCAATCGGAGGGAGAAATCGGGATGAAATCTGCCGAAGCATTTGAAAAAATATATAAAAAACAACCTCAGCATACCGCATTCACTCCTTACAGAATCTGCCCCATCGGTGCGCACAGCGACCACCAGCTCGGCAAAATAACGGGCTTTGCCATTGATAAGGGCATCTATATATCCTACGGACCGAAAGAGAACGGCGTTATCGAAATACAGTCCCTGCAGTTTGAAAAAAGAGCGCAGTGGCACGTTGCGGCAACGCCCGAAACGGTGCAGAATGACTGGGCTGACCATTTGCGGGGTGCAACAATTGCCCTGAATAAGCGCTATCCGCTCCGCAGAGGACTTTGCGCCATTGTTGACGGCGAGCTTCCTATAGGCGGTCTTTCTTCCTCGGCGGCGGTAATTATCACGTTTTTATCGGCTTTGTGCACAATGAACGGCATTGAGCTTACTCCTCCCGAGCTTATTTCCATTTCTCAGGAAGCTGAAAACGAATATGTAGGCGTTTCCTGCGGCAAGCTTGACCAATCGTGCGAAATGTATTGCAAAAAGGACCACCTGCTTTATATGGATTTGCAGGATGATACATATGAGCTTATTCCTCAGCATCCCGATATGAAGCCCTATAAGATTGCGATTTTCTTCAGCGGTCTTGAGCGCAGTCTTGCAGGCTCCGCTTTCAATATGCGCGTTGATGAATGCAGAAGCGCCGCCTATGCCCTGAAAGCCTATGCAGGCATGGAATACGGCAAATTTGAAGAAACAAATCTCCGCGATGTGCCCTATGAGGTTTATCTGCAGCATAAGGACAAGCTGCCCGAAAACTGGCAAAAGCGTGCCGAGCATTGGTATACGGAGTTTTTCCGAGTTCAGCAGGGTGCAGAGGCATGGCGCAGGGGAGATATCGAGGAATTCGGCAGGCTTTCGTTTGAAAGCGGCAAATCTTCAATATATAATTGGGAAACAGGCTCTCCCGAGCTTAAAACCCTTTATGAAATCATGACCCGAACACAGGGAATCTACGGCGGACGCTTCTCGGGCGCAGGCTTCAAGGGCTGCTGCATGGCGTTGATTGACCCTGCATTTGAAGAAAGCATAAAGAAAACCGTAACGGAGGAATATTTAAAGGCTTTCCCCCATCTGGAGGGCAAATATTCCGTATATATCTGCGAAAGTGCAGACGGCGTAAATGAGGTGACGGTATGAAATGTCTGATTTTAGCGGCAGGCTATGCCACAAGGCTTTATCCTTTAACCGAAAATTTTCCCAAACCGCTTCTTGAGGTCGGAAACAAAACCATTCTCGATTGGCTTGTTGACGATATTGATGAGTCGGGTCTTGTTGATGAATATGTGGTTATCTCGAATCATAAGTTTGCCTGTCATTTCGAAGAATGGGCAGATTCAAAGCCGCAGAAAATCACCGTTGTTGATGACGGCACGGATACCAACGAAACCCGTCTGGGTGCAGTAAAGGATATTCAGTTTGCCGTTGAAAAGCTGAAGCTTGATGACGATATGCTGGTTATTGCAGGCGATAATGTTCTTGATTTCAGCCTTACAAAGTTTGTTGCATATGCAAAGGAAAAAAACACCTCCTGCATAATGCGTTATTATGAGCCCGACGGCAAAAAGCTTCTCAAATGCGGAGTTGTAACCGTTGACGGAAACGATAGGGTTCTGGATATGACGGAGAAATCTCCGACTCCTGCAACCCATTGGTGCTGCCCGCCGTTTTATTATTACACTAAAAGCGATGCAAAGCTTGTGGGAAAAGGCATCGAAAGCGGTTGCGGCACGGATGCACCCGGCAGTTATATAGCCTGGCTCTGCACTCAGACAGCAGTTCACGCAATGGAAATGCCCGGCAAACGCTATGATATCGGCAACCTCGAAAGCTACGAAAAGGTCAAAGCCGAGTATAAAGGGATAGACAGATGAATGTCAGCACGGAAATTTTGTTTTCTGATGTAAATATTTTTGCAAGGAGGATGCCGGATGCCGGAATCATATGGCTTTTCAAGTGAAATATCAGTTGCAGTTATTATTCCTGTGTACAAGGTTGAGGGCACGCTTGAGGCAACGGTCAAGTCTGTTCAGTCGCAAACGTATGCGAATCTGGAAATAATTCTTGTTGATGACGGCTCGCCTGACAGCAGCGGAACCGTTTGTGACGTAATTGCTGCTCAGGACCCGAGAATTAAAGTTATCCATCAAAAAAATTCAGGGGTTTCTGCCGCAAGAAATGCGGGCATTTCAGCAGCAACATCGGATTATGTCTGCTTCGTTGATTCAGATGATGAAATATCTCATGATTTCATTGAAAAGTCACTTGATGCCATATGCAAAAATGCTGCTCAGCTTGCGGTGTGCGGTGTGTCATACTATTATACCGATAAAACAGAGTATATCGGAAAAACCGATGCGGTTACTGACTATTCTTCTTTATCTTATGATGATTGCATGGCGTTATTCAGCGATAATATAATGGCTCTGTGTGTAAGCAAATTGTTTTTGCGCAAAACGATAATTGAAAATAATCTTGCGTTCAAAGCAGGAACCACTTGCGGGGAAGACGGATTATTCATGTTTGAATATTTAAGTTGTTGCGACAAGGTTGTTTTTATAAACATTTCTGCATATCGCTATTATTATTTCCGTTCAAACTCGGGTCGGCGTTTTTTCAGCTTGGAAAGCCAGAAAGATCTTTTTAACGCAAAAAGAGAATTTCTGAAAAAACATTGCACTGAAGAAGATGTTAAGGTATACAGTGCTAAAAAAGCGCTGGGTAATTTGCATAACAGATTTGTTTATCTGGCAAAAAGCCGTGCTGAATATTCTGAAGAACTTAAGGATGCTTTTAATTACTATATGCCGTTTATTGTTCCTTATTTCGACAGCCTCAGAATTTTTTCGGAAGAAGACAAAGTTTGGCTTGAGGATAATAAAGATGCGATTCTCGATGAAAATGTCAGACTTATATTTAAAAAGGCAGTGAATCGGAGAAAAAAAGAAAAGCGTAAAGAATACATAAAAGAGTTCAAAAAAATGTCATTCAAGAAGAAAATCAGGTTTGTTATCGGAAGGATTATGGGTTGATTTTATGGAGAGTAAAACAAAAAAATATAAGCTTGGATTTACTGCAGGCGTTTTCGATTTGTTCCATGTAGGGCATTTGAATCTTTTTGAAAGATGCAAGAAGAAATGCGAATCACTTATTGTTGCTGTGTGCGATGATGACTATGTGCGTAACGTTAAACATAAAGAACCTGTATTTTCAATCGAAGAGCGTGTGCGTATTATAGGAGCACTGAAGTGTGTGGACAGAGTTGTTATTGTAACAGCTGAAGAGGTTGAAGATAAAATGCTTGCATACGAAAAATTCGGTTTCGATGTTCTTTTTTCGGGAGATGATTGGAAAGGCTCTGAAAGATATCGAAAAACCGAGGAACAGTTTTCTGCAGTTGGTGTATCAATAGAATATCTTCCGTATACGCAAGGTATTTCGACAAGTCAGATTAAAGAAAAGATGGCGGATAAAAAATGAGTAGTTACAATATAAAGGATTTACAGAATGTTGAGCTTGAGATTCTGCTTGAGGTTGACAGAATATGCAAGAAGCACGGTGTTAAATATTTTTTGGTATCAGGTACGTTGTTAGGTGCGGTTCGTCACAAAGGATTTATTCCGTGGGATGATGATATAGATATTTGCATGCCGGTCAGCGATTACAGAAAGTTTTGCAAAATTGCTCAGGAGGAATTAGGAGAGAACTTTTTCTTTCAGAGCTATGAAACGGATTTTTATGACAGATGGTTCGCAAAAATCAGAAAGAACAACACAACCTGCATTGAAAAAGTTTATGAGAACAGCAGACTGCATCAGGGTGTGTGGATAGATATTTTCCCTCTTATCGGGGTGAAAAATAATGAAGAATGGCTTAAAAAAACCACAAAAAAAGCAAGGTTTGCCAAAAAGCTTTTAAGCAAACGTTTTGCGGCAGAGGGAAATTTCGGAGAACTGTCTTTCGAAAAAAAGTTACTGAAGCTTTTACCGTTAAACCTTGTAAGAAAGATAGCGGGATTAATTTACAAATCGATTTTTAAGGATTGTTCGGATTTTGAGTGTTCTTATTATTTGTGGGGAGACCCGAAGATAAAAGCCAGGTTTCCGAGCGGATTGTTTGACAAACTGTGCGAAGTGGAGTTTGAAGGACATCTGCTGCCTGCGCCTGAAAAATGGGATGAGTATTTAACCCTTGTATACGGTGATTATATGACTCCGCCTCCGCCCGAAAAACGAAATGGAGGTTGTCATACAATTTCTGTTATTGATCTTGAGAATGATTACAGTAAATATCAGCGCAGATAATCTTCTGCGTGTAAACGGCATCGGAAGCTCAAGCTTTCGGTGCTGTTTTTGTTTAAAAGATTCTGAATTTTATGGTGTACCCTTGACATTTTCGCCTGCTGCCTGCCGCACCATATCCGATTTTCTTGCCGATACGGCAACCGTTCCAGAGGATTACGATATGATTCTAACGGGCGATCTCGGTGCCGTCGGTTCGGAGCTTTTGTGCGAGCTGATGATAAAGCAGGAAAACATCGATATAAGCACAGTTCACGCCGATTGCGGGCTCATTCTTTTTGATTTGGCAAAGCAGAAAGGGGTTGGCGCAGGCGGTTCGGGCTGCGGCTGCAGCGGCGCAGTTCTTTGCACGGAGATTCTTCCTAAAATCGAGAGCGGAGAGCTTAAAAAGGTTCTTTTTGTAGGCACAGGCGCCCTGATGTCGAGCGTATCATCGCTCCAGAGCGAGAGCATTCCCGCTGTTGCTCACGGAGTTCTTATTACGGGCGGTGATAAAAATGGATGAGCTTCTTGCGGCGGTCAGAACCGTTAACCTTGCCGTGAAAACCGTGCGCTTTGCCGATGCGGTCAAAAAGGCTGCGGTGATATCGGCAGCGGTTATCTGCTGTCTGCTGATTTATCGCAGACGGAAAGGGTGATTTTAATGAACGAGAGCACCGCAAGGCTGATGAAAAATGCGGCGCATACATTCAGAGTCAACGCAAAAAAAGGCGGCAACGGGCTTCTGACGGATAATCTCTATATTCTGCTGAATGCGGCGCAGAATGCCGAAAAGGAGTGCACCCTTGCAAAGCGCAGGATAAAAGGTTATGACCTGATTTCGCACCTTTTTGATTCCTGCCTGAAGCTCTGCAAAGGAGGAGTTCTGCCCGATGAAAAGAAAATCATCGGCTTTTTTTCAGGCAGAGCAAGTACCCTTGCGGCTGATTATCTGCCGCTTTGCATAACCTGCGCTCTTGTTGAATATGCAGCAAGGGGAGTGCGTTCTGATGATGAAAAGGGAGAAAAAATTCTCGGTGAAGCCGTTAAATCCCTGCGCAGAATGGCAGAAACCGATTTCGCTCTTATCGCCGAGGGCTTGAGTGAAACCGAAAGCATTCTTCGGCAGGACCCGTCGGGCTTTTATCCGCTTGCAGATGAACAAAGCAAGGCTTATTACAGGGAATGCGTTGCACGAAAAGCACGCAGAATCAAGGTAGATGAAGCTTCCGTTGCCTCCGATGCGCTTGAAAAGGCGCGCGAAAATTCGGAGCATATCGGCAAATATATCTCTCCTCAAAAAAAGAAAACCAAAGGCAGGCTCATGATTGTAATGGAATTCCTTATGCCTCTTGCGTGCAGCGTTTCAGCAGGAATTCTGTTTGGAAATGCGGCTTTGCCGTTTCTTGTTTTCATTCCGTTTTATGCGGTTTTCAGAAACCCCGTGGAGAGCGTGATTCTCCGCTCGGTAAGACCGCAAAGGCTGCTGCGCCTTAAAATAAACAGTCCGATTGTGCAGAAAACAGGTGTGCTCATAACCGTTTCAACCCTTATGCCGACACCTGAAAAAGCGGTGAGGCTCGGAGCCCACCTCGAAAAGCTTTATCTTTCCAACAAAACAGAGGGCGTCAGGGTCTGCTGCCTTGCCGATTTCAAGAGTGCTCTTTCGCCCGATATGCCCGAGGATAAAACTGCCGTCAAAGCGCTTTGCAAGGTAATCGATGCGCTCAACAAAAAGCATTCGGGCGGATTTATTCTTGCACTTCGTCCGAGAACTTTTTCAAAAACGCAGGGCGAATTCACGGGCAGAGAGCGCAAAATGGGGGCAATTACCGACCTCGTGAGCGCAATCAGAGGCAATGCCAAGGGATTTGAGCTGATTTACGGCGACAAAGCGGAGCTTAAAAAGATTAAGTATATTCTTGCTCTTGATGCAGACAGTATGCCTGAATTCGACTGTGCCGCTTCTCTTACAGCAATTGCGCTGCATCCGCATAACAAGCCCGAGATAAATAAAAAACTCGGAAGAGTAACAAACGGTTATGCGATTATTGTGCCGAAATCCGAAAACCGCATTGATTTTGAGCATTCGAGCGCATTTGAGCGCATTATGGCGGGCTCATGCGGTGGATGCTATCATTCTATCTCGGGTGAAAAATACCGCGACCTTTTCGGTGAAAGCATCTTCTGCGGCAAGGGGCTTATTGATGTTGAGGCTTATCATGAGCTTATGGGAAAGCACCTGCCGAAGGAGCGGATTCTGAGCCACGATATCATCGAAAGCGGTTATCTCAGAGCCGCTCTTGCAGGCGATGTTACGGTAAGCGACGGCTTTCCGAAAAGCGCAGATGCATATTTTGCTCGCCTTGGCAGATGGATAAGAGGCGATTGGCAGAATCTTCCCTTTATTTTCGGAAAGAATCCGCTGAACGCTCTTTCGAGATACAAGCTTTTTGATAATCTGTTTCGCAGTCTGATTAAGCCTGCCTGCATTTCGGCGGTTGCAGCTTCGCTATTTCTCGGCGGAAAAGCAGGATTTTTTGTTGCCTTGATTGCCGCTTTTGCCGTTTGCTGTGATGATATTTATTCGGGAATCCGTGCACTTATCGGCGGCGGTCTTTCGGCTTTTACCCGTGTTTACTATTCCGATGCCGTGCCCGATTCCCTTGCGTGCTTTGCAAGAGCCTTTGTCTCACTTTCATTTTCAGTAAGAGAAAGTGTTGTCAGCATTACTGCAGCAGTAAAATCGCTGTGGAGAATGCTTGTTTCAAAAAGAAATCTGCTCGAATGGGTGCCTGCCGCAGGAGGATTTAAGGGAAAAACAACCTCAAAAATACTCGCTTGCTTGCCTTCAATCGGTGCGGCAGCCGCACTTTTCGCTTTCGGAACACCGTTTTACCGTTTGCTTGCGGTTATTCTGCTTTGCGATTTGCCGCTTTCACTGTTTACCGCAGCCGTAAAACATTCAACAAAAACGGAACTTACGCCACGGAATCGGGAAAAGCTGCTTGCCTATGCAGGAGCAACCTGGCGCTTTTTTGATGAGCTTTGCGGCAAGGAAAACAATTTTCTGCCGCCCGATAATCTGCAGCTTTCGCCCGTAAATGTCCTTGCAAGGCGCACATCCCCGACAAATATCGGGCTGATGCTTCTTGCTTTTCTTGCGGCAAGGGATTTGGGCTTCATCACATCGCAGGAAATGTATCTGCGCCTTGAAATGAGCCTTGAAACCGTTGAAAAGCTTGAAAAATATAAGGGTAATTTGCTCAACTGGTATTCAACCGCCGATTGCGTGCCCCTTGAGCCAAGGTTTGTTTCAACCGTTGACAGCGGCAATTTTCTCTGCTGCCTGACTGCGCTCAGGCAGGGGATAAGCGAATATGCCGCCGAATGCCCGTCGCTTTGCAATACGGGAGCAAAAATTGATGAGCTGATTGAAAAAACCGACCTCGATGTGCTCTATAACCGCAAAAGAAAGCTCTTCCATATAGGCGTATATCCCGAAACGGGCGAAAAAAGCGAAAGCTATTATGACCTTTTTATGAGCGAAGCCCGAATGACCTCGTATTTTGCCGTTGCAAAGCGGATTGTGCCCAAAGAGCATTGGTCTGCAACCGGCAGAATCTATGCAGCCTCGGGCAGGCACGCAGGTCTTTTATCATGGTCAGGTACAATGTTTGAATATTTTATGCCGAGCTTGTTTCTGCCCTCGCCAAAGGGCAGTATAGCTCATGAATCGCTTCGGTTTTGCCTGCACTGTCAGCAGAAAAAAGCAGGCAGACTGCCATTCGGCTTTTCCGAGAGCGGATTTTATGCCTTTGACGGCGGAATGAATTATCAGTATAAGGCACACGGAGTCGGAAAACTCGGTTTGCAGAGAGGGCTTGACGCTGAAACGGTTGTTTCGCCCTATTCTTCCTTTCTTTCAGCGGCGGTCGCACCGAATCTTTCCGTCAGAAACCTTGAAAAGCTTGAAAAATCAGGCATGCTCGGCAAATTCGGTTTCTATGAGGCGGTTGATTTCACGAAAAGCAGAGCCGGAAACGGTAACGAAATTGTTCGCTCGTTTATGGCTCATCATCAGGGAATGAGCCTTGCAGCGGCAGTAAATGCGCTGCAAAATAATAGAATGCAGCAAAGATTTATGCGTGACAGAGCAATGAAAGGCGCCCAATCTCTTCTCGAAGAAAGGAACAGCACCGATGCAAGAATTTTCAGGGATGAAACGGGAATGGAAATTCACGGGATAAGGGAAAAAACGCAGAGCGAAGAACGTATTATCAGAGCACCGTCGCCCGTTTCGCCCGAAGCAGCGGTGTATTCCAACGGCAGACTCAGCGTTTGCATAACCGATTGCGGTACGGGTCATTCTCTGCTTGACGGCAAGGATGTTACGGTCAGAAGTGAGGATATAATTTCAAGACCAAGAGGAGTTTTTGCGGTCTTTTCAGGTAACGGAATACGTTTTCCTGTTTCCCGTGCGCTCGGTGACGAAGCAAACTATACGGTAACCTTCGGCAAAAAGTCAGCTATCCACACCGCAGAGCATAAAAATATCCGAATTTCAATGAAAACATCGGTTATCCACGGCTTAAACTGTGAGGTGCGCACTTTTGAGGTTGAAAACAACTCAAAAAAAGACCTTACAGGCAAGCTCACGGTTTATTTTGAGCCATGTCTTGAGCATGCAGAGGAGTTTTCAGCCCATCCTGCTTATTCAAAACTGTTTCTGATTGATGAATGGGACAGCGATAATGAATGTTTTGTATTTTCAAGAAATACAAAAAGCGGTGATGTACCTGCGATTGCAGCAGGGTTTGTTGAGAATTCAGGTATTCACCGCGCATCAGACAGAGAAAAAGTCCTGATTACGCCTGATGATGTATTTTCACTCGGTAAAAGAGAAAATCTGTCCGAGGAAAGGGGAAATCCCGATTGTTGCGCCTGTTTTGAGATTGATGTTAAACTTAAAAGCGGTGAAAAAATCAAAAAAAATCTGCTGATTGCTGCCGAGGATTCCCTAAAAGCGGCAAAAAGCACATTTCTGACGGTGAAAAACGGCAGCGGTAAGGTAAGATATTCGGAATCGCTGTTCAGTAACGACAGCCTCAACAGCACAGTCTGCGCAACCGTTTTGCCAAAACTCTTGTGCCGTAAGCGAATAATCAATTCTGAAAATGACAAAAAATTCACAGTTTCGGATTTGTGGAGCTTCGGTATATCGGGTGATTTGCCTATTGTGCTTGCGGAAATTGAAAATGCGCAGGATGTTGAAAAGCTGGTGCCGTATATCAGGGTCAATAAAGGGCTGCGCGCTTGCTCGATTCTCTTCGACCTTGTGATAATTCACTCTGCAGATGAGGGGTATAACGCATCGGTCAGCAGAGCGGTCAGAAGGGTGATGAGCGAAGAAGACTGTGCGCTCATGGCAGGGGTAAAAGGCGGCGTTCATGTTGTGAATTTGAGGATGTTTTCGCAAGAAAATCAGGCGGCTTTGCGAGGATTTGCAGTTTTAAGCATAGATTTAAAAAATTTTACTCCCGAGGAAAAGAAAAAGGCGTTCAGACCGCTGAAAACTGTTACCGCAGAAGAATTTCAGAAATCTGAAAAAAGTCCAACAAGTGTAAAGCAATATAACTTTACAGATAACGAAATATGTATTAAAAACAGAGGGAAAACCGTTGATATTCCTTGGAATATGGTTTATGCAAACAAAAGCTTAGGAACAATGGTATCTGACAAGGCATTGGGCTTTACATGGGCGCTTAATTCGAGAGAGAATAAGCTCACTCCATGGTATAATGATACTGCATCAGATAACCGCGGAGAAATTCTCTTCTGGAAATATAACGGTGTTTTTTATGATATAATTGCTCTCTCGCAGGCGAAATTCACGCCTGAAAAAGCAACATGGAAAACAGAAATAAAGGGTGTTGAATTTTTAGTTAGCGCAGCGGTGCCGGAGAGGGGAATATGCAAAAAAATCAACATTGAAATCTGCAATAAATCGGGTGCGGTCAGAGACGGTGAACTAATTCTTTATGTGCTTCCCGTGCTCGGTGTTTCGTTTGATTCGAGGTCCGTTTTTTTCGCATCAAGAACGGAAAACGGAGCGCTTATTTCCAATTCCGCTGCAGCAATTTCGGGATATATGGCAGTTGAATGTATCCATAAAGCCGATTTCGTCTGTTTCTCACGGGTCGGTTTTTCGCAAGGCAGATTCCGTTCAGGTAAGCTTGGTAAAGATGACGGTTGCATTGCCGTTGGCAGAGAATTATCTCTTGCTGCAGGCGGTAAAACCGAAACGGGATTTTGGGTTTCGTATGGAAAAAGCAAAAAATCTGCATTGATGATGCCTAAGGTATCCGATTTCAGCAGAAAACCGCTCAATCCGCTCAGATTATGCTCCGATAATGAAAATTTGAATCTGTTTTTCAATTCATTTCTGTATTCACAGGTAAAACAGAGCCGGTTTTACGGTAAAACGGGCTTCTGGCAATGCTCGGGTGCCTACGGTTTCCGTGACCAGCTTCAGGATTGCCTTGCATTTCTCTTTTCGGAGCCCGAAATAACACGAACTCATCTGTTAAGATGCGCAGCAGTGCAGTTTTTGGAGGGCGATGTGCTGCATTGGTGGCATGTCACGGTTAAAAATCGGCAGATTATTTCAGGAATCCGAACAAAATGCAGCGATGATTTGCTCTGGTTGCCGTTTGTTTGCTGTGAATATGTCCGGAATACAGCCGATTACAGCGTGCTCAACGTACAGATACCCTATATCGAGTCAGATAATCTGCTCAGAAACGAGAAAGAACGGTATATAACTCCGAAAAGAAGCGAAATTAAAGGCAGCTTGCTTGAACATTGCATAAAAGCGGTTGAAAAAGCCTGCAATTTCGGAGAAAACGGGCTACCTTTGATAGGTTCTTGTGATTGGAACGATGCGTTCAATAATATCGGAACGGATTCTGCAGGTGAAAGCGTCTGGCTTGCTATGTTTCTGATTGTTGTTCTTGAAAAGATGGCTTGGCTCTGCAGTAAGGCGGATTTTAAGGAAAAATCAGCTGAATTCCTTGATATTGCTGAGTCTTTACGCAATACCGTTGAGAAAAAAGCGTGGGAAGGCGACAGATACGCAAGGGCAATTTTACCCAACGGAGAAATGCTTGGTAAGGAAAAAAGATTTATCGATATTCTTCCGCAGGCATTTTCGGTTTTTGCAGGGCTGAAGAATGCTGAAACGGCAGTTGAAACCGCATACAATCTGTTGGTTGACCGTGAAAACAGAGTAATCCGTTTGTTTTCGCCGCCGTTTAAGCTAAAAGACAGAGATTCAACAGGCTATATAGCCGCTTATCCTGAAGGAATCCGTGAAAACGGCGGTCAGTATACGCATGCAGCGGTCTGGCTTGCAATGGCAATGTTCAATTCAGGTAAAACAGAAAAGGGGAGAGAACTTGTTGATTTGATAAACCCTCTCGGCTATTATTCTTCTGAAGAGCTTTCCAAAAGTTACAGAGCAGAGCCATATGTGCTTTCAGGAGATGTGTCATATGCCGAAGGAATCAAATCAAGAGCAGGCTGGAGCCATTTTACGGGTTCGGCGGCATGGTTTTACCGATGTATTGCCGAAAACTATCCTGTCAAGTATAACGATATTTCGGAAAGCAACAAAATGAGTTCCTCAACACGATGTAAAGTATTTGAGGTTTACAAAACAAACACCAAAGAGAAAAAGTAAGCAAATCAGTTCAAAGTTGAACAAAAGTCTGATTTAAAGCGAAAAATTACGGATAGTGAGCTCCTAAAAGAAAATATGAATTATGAATAATCTGTAAACTTTCGAAAACTAACAAACAATTTCTTTTTGCCCATGTAAAGTGATTTGGCTTTACATGGGCAAAATTATTTGCTGAATCAGAATGAAATCACACTGATAATTCATATAATTGCTATACCTTTTATATATATGTCTCCTGAGCAAGGATTTTCAGCTGCCTGACTGACAAATAATTAAACTGCTGAAAATGATAAAAACGTAAAGCTTATATGCTTTACAAAAGCCTAACGGAAACAAATTTTATGAAGATTAAAAAACAGTTGTCACAATCAACAAAAAACAACACAAGCGGTTGTGAATTATTAACAAAATATGAAATGAATTTTGAAAAACATTGACATCCGCTCAAGATTTAGGTATAGTTATTATGACCATATGGTGGTTTTAGGGGATAAGTGCCCCCTTATGGGTGCGCCAATTCCGTAAAACCTACTGTTTGGACAACTGAATTTAGTGATTCTGACTGTTGCTTTGCGCCGGATTTGGCGTGTCTGGCGCAGCAAAATCAAGAAGGAGGTCGGTCAGAGAATGGCTCGACGAGTACATTTATATAATGTTTCATAGCTGGGCTGTTCGCATCCAGAATTTGATTGTCCAAAGTTTTTCAAATTTCAAAAATTTTTTGGAGGTGTACAATTTGAAAAAGTCAACCCGCATCCTCGCAATCCTCATGGCTTTTGCAATGCTCATCGGTTCTTTCTCCGTAATGGGTAATGCATATCAGGCCTATAAGAACGACGCTATCGAAGAGTACAACGATGTAGACTCTCCTGTTTTCACACTGGAGCAGTATGCAACAATGGCACTCGACGAGGTAGACCGTATGCTTGCTAAAGAGCAGATCAGCCTTAACATTTATATTGGTACGCTTGATCTCGGCAGCATCACAGAAACCATCGCCAGCGTTGAAAGCCTTCTTACCAGTGTTAAAACACTTCTCCCCCTTCTCGGTGATGCAGCATCACTTAAAATCACCGCTCTTGAAGGTGACGCCAGAGGTAAGGTAGAAGGAGAAAACACAGCTGACCTCGAAATCATTTACGATCTCCTTGACTTCATCTCAGATAACGCAGAACTCTTTGAGAAATTCGTAAAAGGCGAACTCAGCCTCGGTATCATGAACTCCTTCATTGAGAGCTTCCTCTTCGATATCCGTGAGCTTGCTATCGGTCTTGTTTACGGCTTCACTCCCGCAGGCAAAGCAGCAGACTATGACTATTTTGATGATGGCGCTGAAGGCATCCCCGCTGAATATCTTGAAGGCGGCGCTAAGGCAGATACAGCTATCATCAGCCTTGCTCAGGAACTTCTCAACAGCCTTGTTCTCGGCGAATGGAAACTCCTCGACGATCTTTTCGCTGATCCTAACAGCTGGGTAGATTATGAAGATTACTCAACATTCACCGGCGAGATGGATACAGCAACATACGACTACTACGGTTGGGTTCATCCCAAGCAGTGGGTAACATACGCACTTGGCGGCACAGCAGTTGTTGCTAACGGTGCAGCAGCTCCCGCTCCCGTATATGAGGTTGTTGACATCACAGGCGATAAGACAGGTTATGAATTCATTGAGCTTCTCATGCAGACAGCTTACAATGAACTTCTTATCCCCGTACTTAACAGAGATACAGCTCCCTGGCTCCGTAGACTTTGCGGTGTTGTTTATCTCGACAAGTACAACAAGGAAACACTTTATGATCAGGCAACTCAGACTTGGATCCCCAACCCCGACTATGATCCCAACTACAGAGGCGAACCTCTCACAGAAGAAACAGCAACAATCTTTGCTGAAATCTTTGACCTTAACGCTTATGCAGAAAAGGTAACAATCCCTGAAGGCGAAACCTTCGTTGATAACTTCAACGATATCCTCGGTGATTTCCTTGACAACATCCTTATTTCCAACAGCGGTGAACCCGATTCACACGGCTACACATGGAACTGGACATACGGCGACAACAAGTATCTCCTTACTAACATCGCCGGTGTTGCAAGATTCGTTCTCCAGATCTCCGGCAACGAATTCTTCCCCGAATACTTCAACGTTCCCTCAGCATCAGAAATCGGCGGCTACACAGACCAGCAGGTTGTTGCTCTTATCATGAGAGGCATCCTTAACGGTTCAGTAAGCTGGATGTACATTGATGATTCTCAGCAGTCAATCGTTGACGTTGGTTATGCAGCAGTTGAACAGCTTGCATGGCAGGATATTCCTCAGTATACTTACACCAAGCCTGTAAGATCTGACTTCGCAACTGACGAAGCTTACTATGATGCAGTTGTTGAAAAGGCAATCGACATCCTTCTTGACGTTGCAGTTTATAATCTCAACCAGGGCTTTGACATGGTTCCCGGCGAAGGTCTTATCCCCTACGGCGGCGACAGTGGCAGCTATGAAACAACTATTATCCAGATCGTAGCATGGGCTGTTACAACTTACGGTCCCATCCTTGCTCTCGATTTCAACACCGATAATGCAAACGGTGCAACAACAGGTCTCACAATCGACGATGTATGGACTGACCTTGATACACTCCTTAACGGCATCATCCCCATCAAGGGCGAAGGCGCATGGATTTATGACGAAATCGCTAACAGCGGTCTTGTTTCCAAGGCATTCATCTTCGATTACATTCTCAAACCCATTTATACTCTTAACGCAGACAACTTTGCAAAGATCTTCAAGAAGAGCGATTCCAGCGCATTCGCAACAATGAACGGCGTTGAAATCATCGTTGACCTTCTTGACGGTATCTTTGACCTTCTCTTCCCCAACGTATTCAATAATGAAATTAAGACTGTTGACGGTCTTGTTCAGAACGACAAGCTTGGCGAAATGATTCATGACCTCTTCAAGTCACTCGGCAGAGGCACATTCACAGGTAAGGCAAACAACGTTACAATCACCGGCAGAGCTGAAAATATCGCAACAGTAGCTCTTCCCCTTGTTTGCATGCTCCTCGGTCTCAGCGATGAGCAGGAATTCTCCGAAATGGAAAACTTCCTTCCCGAAACAATCGCAGCAGGCACTAACCCCACATTCCGTATTTACAACGGTTCCAGCGGCGTTAACACAGGTTTCACAGACGCTTACGGTAACTTCACACAGGATAGCCTTTACACATACCTTATCAACTCTGTTGTTATCAGATCCTATGTAAACGGTGTTGATACAAAGGCTCTTTCACTCACAGGTCTTGCAAAGGGCGATATTCTTGACGGTGGTCAGAACGTTGACGTTACTCTTCAGGGTGAACTCACTGAAGGCATGCTCGTTGAAATGAACATCGACTACTTCATCAAGGGTGAAGACGGCGATAACATCACAGACACAGCTCTTACAAAGACTGTTTACGCAGTTGTTGGTAATACTGATAAGGACGACGATGCTATCGAAATTTCAGAACCCGTCGGCAACCGTTTCGTTCAGTATGAATCAGAAATCTACCTTGGCAGCGGCGATGGCCTCGGCGATATCGAAGGTTATCAGATCCGTATCAAGGACAGCGGCGAAAACAAGAGTGCTGAAGATCCCGCTGTAACAGGCACAGCTAACATCACAAGCGTTAGCGGTCAGCCTTTCGTAGCACTCAATCCTTCAGCTCAGACACTTCAGAGCTTCAAGGGTCAGGAAGGTCTTTACTTCTTCGCTCCCTTCAAGGCTGTTGAAGGTTACGACAGATTTGAACTCACATACGAAGTTGACGAAAACGGCGACCTCGTTCTTGATGAAAACGGCCAGCCCAACCCCATCGGCAACAACGGCGGTCTTGAAGACGGCAAGTACACAGTAACAACAGCTGTTAACGTTAACGGCACAAACAAGAATGTTGTTACAAACATCCACCTTTACAATGACTACGGCCTTGAAGGTCTCTTCAACCACGAAGTAGCAGCTAACCGTCAGCAGAACGACTATGACCTTAATGCTAACGGTGGTGTAGCAACAGAACTTTGGGCTGATTATGTTGCAGCTCTTAAGGACGCAGCAGTTCTTGTTCTTACTCCCAAGAAGGGCTCCGAATTCGAAGGCAAGATCAACAACTGTGATGATGGTTACAAGAACCTCTATGAACAGTATTCAAAGGCTCTTGAAGCAGCAGTTGCAGCTCTTGATCCCTATGAGCTTTCAGCAGGTGTTGGCGCTCTTGAAACAACAATCAAGAACATCAGCGGCAGAAACTTCACAACAGGCACAGATGAAAACGGCTATCCCTATAAGACAGACCTTAAATACTACGAAGATGGTTATGTATTCTTCGGTATGCGTGACTTCGTTCCTCATACCTATAACAGATATAAGGATGCAAGAAGCGCAGCTGATGATATCATCAACTCACAGGTATTCTATGTAAAAGCTCCCTTCGAAGAAGGCTATGAACCCTCAGCTGAAGAAATCGGCGAATATAATGATTCCGTTGCTGCATATGAAGAAGCAATGGCAAACAGAGGCGTTGTTGGTGCTATTGAAGCAACTTATGCACAGCATAAGCTTCAGCTCATGGCTGACCGTCTTATCAGACTTCCCGGTAACACAAGCAAGCTCCAGCTTGTTTATGATATGTGCGTAACAAACGGTGGCGTTAATGCCGGCGGCGCATCATATTACACAGAAGAGTCCTGGACTGCTTATGATAATGCAAAGACATTTGCAACAAACACTCTTAACATGAAGAACGGCTCAGGCGAAACAACTGCAGAACCCTCAAGAATCAACACCGCTACAAGCGAACTTGTTGATGCTTGGAAGCATCTTGTTAAGTCCTGCGACTTCACAAACCTTGATGCAGCTATTGCTGAAGCAAAGGCAGCAGGTGACCTTGGTCCTGATCAGGAAACCTACACAGCAGAAACATATGAACCCTTCTATGCTCTCTATGTTGAAGCAGTAAACTTCGACAGAGGCGTTGCTGATAACGAAGACAACCAGGCTGAAATCGATGAGCTTGCTACTGACCTTTCAGCAGCATTCGCAGCTCTTGTTGAAGAAACAGGCGCAATCGAGCCCGAATATCCCGTTATCGACGCAGCAACAGCTATGGCATACGGCTTCTATCATACTCAGCAGTATGATATGTTCTTCGCTCCCTACATCAACGATTACGAAAAGGATAACTACATCGGTACAACAATGAGCGACGGCTCCGTTGTTGACGGTTATATCTACGGTCTTGGTCTTGAAGTAGGTTATGACGGTCTTTACAATGTATTTGATCCCGCAACTCTCGTTAACGTAACAGTTGACGTTCTTCCCAACCCTGAAACAGAAGCATACGGCACAGGTTCAGAAATCTGGCTCTACAATGCACAGACAGGCGAAAAGATTGCTGCTTACCAGGCAATCATTCGCGGTGACGTTACAGGTGAAGGCGTTATCGACGGTAGTGACGCTGACATGATTTATGCTGACAGCGCATTCCTCACAGACTGGAAATATGGTATGGACGGCAGCAACTGCAGCTATTATGCAGCAGCAGCAGACGTTACAGGCGACGCATGGTATGATACCGGTGACGGTGACATCATCCAGCAGATCGTTGCTTACATGGCAGACGTTAACCAGGAAACAGGCGAAACAATCCTTTACTAATTCCGAACCCCACGCAAACTAACAGCTTATTAAACCTAAATTAACGGTGTGGCCCGATTCGTTCGGGCCATGCCGAAATGGCTCTAATGCAAATTACTCTTAGGCTTATGACACATCAGATATATGTGTGCATATAAATTTAAAGGAGGAAAATGAGCTAATGTCAAAATCCAAACGCATTCTCAGTTTAGTTATGGCTTTTGCAATGGTTCTGACTATGTTCTCGGGCGTAGGCGCTGTTTTTGCTCCCAAGGCTGAAGCTGCTGATTATACTCCCGCAACAAGTCATACAGGTGATACATCTGTTATCAAAACCATAGCACAGCTTGAAACAGGCGATTATGCTCCCAATGAAGACGGCACATATAACAATTATTATATGTACCTCGGTATTGATTTCTATGAGCAGACCGCTTCAGGTGATTGGGAAATCACTGACCACTATGTTCAGCCCGGTCAGGCTCTGAGAGGTTATTTCTATTTCAAGTCCAACCTCTGGATGGGCGCAGGTAACCCCTTCATCATCTTTGTGAGATCTTTCTTCGATGTAACAAACGGAGCAACAAATCTCACATATGATAACACTTATGACCCCAATCATGAAGATTACCCCACAGAAAGCTACCCCGGCAACATCGACTGTACAACAATGAACCAGAACCATGCAGACGTTGCTGCAAACGGTAACTATGTTAAGTACACAACCAAGTGGGCAAGAAACATCCCCGGCTTCACAGAGCTCGCAGCAACAAACTTCTGCGAT
>JAZNPG010000131.1:0-2322 GCA_045589555.1 Acutalibacteraceae bacterium | reverse complement strand
CTGCGTCCGTTATCGTAAAGCGGATAGAAGCTTTCACCTTCGGATGTCACTTTGACCGCCATGTTTGAGAGATGTCTGTCATCCTGCCTTGTTATGAAATCAAGCAGAATCATTCGGATAAAATCATCCTTATATTGAGGTCTGACAGCAAGCAGGTTTTCATATTCGTTATCGGAACGAGCACCGTCAAAAAGTCTGCGGAAGTGTACGATATATTCATTTGAGAAATCATAAAGAAATTCCGAAAAAATTGTGTTTTTATCGTGGAGATAAACGGGACAGCAAGTCACACCGAGCTTCTCTGCGAGTTTATAAACAGCGATTTCAGATTCAACATCGGTCACAAGCGGACTGATTCGCTGCTTATAAATGCCGTATTTACCGTCCATAACTCCGTATCGTTTGATGTTGTAGCCTTCAGGAGTGTCAACGCTGTCGCCGACAAGGTCGATTTTCTGCAGAAAGACAGATTCAAAAACCTCTGTCATTATCTCGTCGATAGTTTCATCCTTGTTGTGAGCAATCCAGAGCAAATCCTTGGGATGAATGCCTCGTGTAACCTTGGCAATCCTCAAAACATCGTATGCAGAAAGTCCGCATCTGAACAAGATTTTCTCAATATCACGTCTGTCGCGGCTTACAACTCGCTCAGAAAGAAAGCCGACAAACTGCTCGTGAGTCCAGTTGTTCTGACCGTGAGTGTATAGTTTTACAACATCGTTGTATTCGGGACTGATGAAATGAACGTTATAGGCAGTGTCGATAAGACCAATAATATCGTTACCCCATTTAAAATAATACTCTGACTGACCGACGGGATTTTTCATTCTTCCGTCAGTCGGTTTTTTTGCGTCAACGGGGATTCTGTAGGTCTTACCCACAAGCACGGCACCCTCGATTTTACCTTCTTTACAAAGGGTACGGACACGTCTGTCGCTGATATTCCATTTTTCTGCAGCTTTGGCAGTAGTCATAAAGTCCATATCATCGCCTCCAAACGTAGTATAACATATTATCGGAACAATATCAATAGTATTATTCCGATATCCCTTTCATCACTCCGAAATTCTGATTTTTGCAACCGTAATTTTATAGGTTGATTCATAACACGGAGGATTGTTGACGTAGTAAAGCGTTGTTCCGTCTTCCGAGAAAAAGAGCGACGGACTGTAACCGCATTTTACGTAAGGATCATCGGTCTGATACGGAATGGGATTATCAATCGGAGCAAAGGTTTTGCCGTAATCAAAGCTGATGAACATATCCGCACCCGTGTCGCTTTCGCCTCTGACGGAGTGTTTGCCTGTAACAACAAGTGTTCCGCATTCACCGCCGACGGGTGACCACGCAACGCACGGAGATGAGCCGAAAGTTTTACCGCCTGCGGAAACTATCTTGCCGTAATCCGAAACGTCTCCCCAATCATCAAGAGAGGTCGTTCTCTTGCAATAAATCGGATTCATAAAAATACCGACCATCTCATAAACCATCAAGTATTCGCCGTTGCCCATCTTTGCAATCGAAATCATACCGGGTCTGAGTGATGAATCGGAGCAGGCAACACATTCGAATTTTTCACTCCAGTTAACAAGGTCGGTTGTGTATTTATAAACAAGCTTCTGCGAATGCTCGGGGTCTGAATCGTCAGAATAGAAACAGAAAAGTCTGCCTGTTTCTTCCTCATAAATCAAATACGGTTCCCACACGCCCCATTCAATTCCGCCTGCGTGATCAACGTTGCAGAAAGCGTTGAACGATTTACCCGCATCGTTGCTTGAATAAAGGGTTATCGTGCTGTCGGTTACACCTTCGCCGTATATTGACGTTGCAGCAAGAATGATTGTGCCCTTTTCAAAATTGCCCATATCCGCAGGCAACTCATAAAGGAACGGCATCCATTCATTCCAGTAGCCTTCGTTAAGGTTGTCTTTCACCGTGCAGACATATTGCCACGTTTCAGCATCATCGTTGCTTTCATATATGGGATAAGTGTCGCCCCACTTCTCAAACGTTGCGAGCAACTTGCCGTTATCAGCTTCGTTTTTCTGATGGCGAAGCTTTATGATTGAGGGATATTCAACCACGTTTGCGTTGTTATCCGCAGGAACATATATATCGCTCACAGACTCAATCTCAAACTCAATCGGCAGATGCTTATATTCAAAATTCAGACCTGCACTCGGAAACAGAGTTCCGAAAACCGTCAGCAATGCAAGCAAAAAACGAAAAAGAACCATTTTATCTCAATCGCATCGTTGAATTATAATAATCATATTATATCACAAATCTTTCTCGTTGCAACAGGTTGCATATCGAAAACAC
>JAZNPG010000130.1:0-104675 GCA_045589555.1 Acutalibacteraceae bacterium | reverse complement strand
AGCACAGAGTCAATCACAGTTTCCGCTGACACAGAAGAGGTTCTTGATATCTATCTTGACAGAAAGACATTCACAGCAACCTTCAAGAGCGGTCTTGACGGTGCAACTGTTGAAACAAAGACAGGCAAGTATGAAGCAGCTATCCCGGTTCCCTCAGCTGCAACCGTAACAGGCTACAACTTCACATCATGGAGCCCCGCTGTTCCCGCAACCTTCACCGCTGACGGTGAATATGTTGCTCAGTATGCAGCAGCAGGCGCTAACATCAACATCACTTATACTTATGTTGCTAAGGCAAACTGTAACAAGGTTGTAACAGATACATTTACAAAGGCATCTCAGACAGGCTTCAACTATGCAATCGTTGAAACTGTTCCCGAGAATCCCGATGCAAACACAACTTACATCACTTATGATGAAATCCTTAAAGTTGACCACTATGCACTTGATGCAGCAGCTTTAGGCGATAAGGCTACAGGCACAGTTCCCGCTGCAGGCGTAAATCTTGCAGTTGCTTATGCTCCCGTAACCTACACTGCAACATTCACAGACGGCACACCCGCAACTGTTGATGTTGTTTACTATGAATCAATCGCAGAAGCCGATGTTCCTGCAGCTAAAGAAGCAGAAGCAGGCTGGCAGTTCGACGGTTGGTACAACGGCGAAGAAAAGTTCGTAGCAGGTAAAACAAAGATTACAGGCGACGTTACTTTCACAGCCAAGTATGTAAAGACTCCCAGAACAATCACTTACGTTTATGAAGGTGCTCCCGCAGGCCAGACTGCTCCCGAAGCAGTAACAGGCTACATCGGCGATCCCATCAATCTTCCTCCGCTTCCTGAAGAGGTTGAAGGCTATAATATCGGCGAATGGGTAATCTCAAACGATGACGGCAACGGCAAAGTTGGTCTTACAGACGTAACCGTTACATCCACATGGACTCTTAAGGGCTACACAGTAACTCTTGATCTTGACGACGGCGAAGCAGCTGTTGATTCAATTGCCAAGAACTACGGTTCAACTCTCGCAGCTTCCGAGCTTCCCGAAGTAACCAAGGCCGGCTATGACCATGTTGGCTGGACTCTTGACGGTGCAGACGCAACATTCCCGATGACAATTAAGGGTGATATCACTCTTAAGGCAAAGCTTGAACTCCATGAGTATGATATTACTTATGTATTCTCAGGCAACAAGCCCGCAGGCGTTGATGTTCCTGCAGCAGTTAAGGGCACAATGGGCTCAGACATTCCTCAGCCCATAATCAATGATGTTGAAGGCTACTCCTTCGGCGGCTGGACATTCGCTAACGAAGACGGTACAGAAATCACTGACGGCAAGGTTGGCACTCAGAATGTTGTTGCAACAGGTAAGTGGACTCTTAATTCACATACCGTTTCTTATGTAACAGGTATTGACGGCGTAACAATTGATCCTATCACAAGACGTTACGGCGTTGAAATTACAGCTCCCACAGATATTTCAACTCAGAAGGCAGGCTACACCTTCAACGGTTGGAAGGATAAGGCTACCGACAAGATCGTAACCTTCCCCTTCAACATGCCTGACAGAGATGTTGAACTTGTTGCTGACTGGACAGCAATTGAACGCACAATCACTTATGTTTATGTCGGTGCTCCCGCAGGCTACACTGCTCCCGCAGCAGTTAAGGGCACAATCGGCACAGCTATCGTTCTTCCCGAGCTTCCCACAGTTGACGGCTATGCAGTCGGCGCATGGGTAATCTCAGGTGATGACGGTGCAGGCAAGGTTGGTCTTACAGACGTAACCGTAACCTCCACATGGACAAAGAATGCTTACACAGTAACATTCTATGCTGATGAAGCAGGCACAAAGGTTCACCACAGTGAAGCTTACTCCTACGGCGATACTCTTAAGTATCCCGCAACCAACCCCGCTAAGACAGGTTATACATTCGACGCATGGGATCAGCCCAAGGATATGGAAATCACAGGCGCTCTTAATGTATATCCCATCTTCGCTCCCATTCCTTATGCTGTAACAGTTATCGGTCTCTATGATGCAGAGCTCGAAGACTGGGGCTGGGATGCAACCTACGGTGACGAAATCACCCTCGGCGATCTTCCCTCAGCAGACGATATGGATGAAGAACCCTATTACACCTTCAACGGCTGGCTCTACAACGGCAACCTTATGACTGATGATACAGTTGTAACAGTTGAAGGACCCATCACATTCACAGCTTCTTACACAGCAGCTGATGCAAAGCTTATCTTCAATGCTAACGGAGCTGTTTTTGCTGAAAACGGCAAAGAGACAATTGAAGTTCCCCTCAAGTATGATGATGTTATCACAGAAGATATGTATCCTGAAGTTCCCGAATTTGAAGGTCACACCTTCAAGTCATGGAGCGAATATCTTGCAGATGGCACCATGGATGAGCTTGAAAAGACAGTTTCAATCAACTGGACAAAGAATACTTATACAGTTAAGTTTGTAAACGGTCTCACAAATAAAGAAATCACTTCTGTAATAGGCGAATACGGTTCAGATGTTGCAGCTCCCGCTCTTCCCACAGAAACAGGTTATACCTTCGCTTGGGATGTTGCAGTTCCCGATACCATCCCCGCAAAGGATGAAAAGGGTACTCTTATGGCAGCAGGCGGCACATACACCGTAACAGCTGTTCCCACAGCTGAAATTTATACCGTAACCTATATGGTTAACGGCACAGCAGTTGCTACCAAGTCAGCAGCATTCGGCTCAGCAATCGATGCAACAGTTACTCCTGCTGAAACAGATGTTCCCGCAGGCTATAAGTTCATCGGCTGGAATCTTGTTGACGGCGCAACCGCAGCAGGCGATCTCGGCGATATGCCCGCAAAGAATGTAACTGTTTATGCAGTTCTTCAGGCTCAGGGCGATATCTCATACACAGTTGAAATCTATAAGGAAACCCTTACAGACGGCAGCTATGATATGGAATCCACGGTTTACACCGACGGTACTGCAGGCGCAGCAGCTCCCTATGTAGTTGATACTGATGTTGAAGGCTTCGACTACATGGCAGACAAGTCCGTAATCCCCGAAACAATCAAGGGCGACGGCACATCAGTTCTTAAGATTTACTATGACCGCAGAACAATCAGTGTTGTAGTCGGCGACGATGAACCCATCGATGTTCCCTACGGTACAGAAATCCAGGAACCCACAGATACTCCCGATCCTACCGATCCCGGTCAGGAATTCGATAAGTGGGTTGACGAGGACGGCGAGGAAGTAACATGGCCTTACACCGTTCCCGATTCAGAAGACAACGATCCCGTTGTTATCACTCCCACCTATAAGAACAGAATGATTAACGTTTACTACAATGTAGGCGGTACAGTAATCAAGACTGTTGAAACAGAATACAGCACGGCTATTGATTCAACAATCAGACCTGCTGAAGACGAAGTTCCCGCAGGCTACACATTCCTCGGCTGGAACCTTGTTGAAGGTGCAAAAGAGGTTGGCGTTCTCGGCAACATGCCCGCAAAAGAAGTAACAGTTTATGCTGTTCTTGAAGCACACACCAACGTTGTTTACACAGTTGAAATCTATGAGGAATCACTCACTGACGGCGTTTATGATAAGGTTTCCTCCAAGGAATATCGTGACGGTACCGCAGGCGAAGCTGCTCCTTATGTAATCGACAAGAACGTTGAAGGCTTCACATTCAACGCTGATAAGACCGAAGTTCCCGCAGAAATCGCAGGCGACGGCACATCAGTTCTCAAGATTTACTATGACCGCAAGACCATCACGGTTCAGATCGGCAACGACAAACCCATCGATGTTCCTTACGGCACAGAAATCGACCTTCCCAATGATCCCGATGATAACGATCCCGGTACAGAGTTCGATAAGTGGGTTGACGAAGACGGTAAGGAAGTAGCAGATCCCTTCATCGTTCCCGATTCAGCAGATGATACACCTGTTATTATCACACCCGTTTATAAGAACAACTCCTTCAATGTAGTATTCATTGATGAGCTTAACGGCAAAACAAGTTCACAAAGCCTTGAGTACACAACCAAGATTCCTAACCCCGGCTCACCCAGCGCAGAAGGCTATGAGTTCAACGGCTGGTACACCAAGGATGCTGCAGGCAACTATGTTGATAAGTATGTTGCAGGCACAACAACAGTTCCCAACGCTGATGTAACTTACTATGCTAAGTATACAGGCCTCGATGTAACTTACATTGTTAACGTTTACTTCGAAAACGTTGCAGGCACAGGCTGGGAAACTGTTCAGTCAGCAGTTGTTGACGGTGTAGCAGGCGAAACAGCTAAGTACACCAAAACATTTGACGGCTTCACACTTGATAAGGATATCTCTACAACAGAAGCTGTAATCAAGGGCGACAGCTCAACAGTTCTTGTTATCTACTTCACAAGAAACGATGTTAAGATCACCGTTGATGACAAGGAGATCGAAGTTCCTTACGGCACAGAAATCACTGAAGATGACCTCACAGCTGATGTAACACCCGGCTACAAGGTAGACAAGTGGACTGATGGCGAAGGCAACGAAATCACCTTCCCCGTAGAGATCAAGGGCGGCGAAGAATTCATTCCTGTTCTTGTTAAGGAATCCTACTCACTCAAGTTCCAGCTTGCTGACGGTACAACCGTAGGCACTGATGCAACAGCTGAATTCGATTCAGATATCGTTGCTCCTCAGGCTCCCGATGCAGCTGAAGGCTACACCTTCGCAGGTTGGGTAGACAAGGCAACAAACGAACCCTTCAACGGCAAGATGCCCGCTAAGGATACAGTTTACGTAGCAGTTTACACCAATAACGAAGATGCTAAGTACACAGTTAATATCTACATCATGAACACCAGCGGCGTTGAAGAGCTTTCAGGCTCCTACACAGCAACAGCTGCTATCGGCACAACTCAGTCAGTTGTTCCCGGCACAGTTGAATTCTGCACTCTTGATACAGCAAAGAGTAACACAAGCTGCGTAGTTCTCGCTGACGGCACCGCAACAATCAACCTCTACTTCGTAAGAGGTCTCTACACCGTAAGCTTTGACGGTGTTGAAACTGAGGTTTATGCAGGCGCAGTAATTCCTGTTCCCGCAGATCCCGCACAGGACGGCAAGACATTCCTCGGCTGGACTCCCGCAGTTCCCGATGTAATGCCTGAAAACGATCTCGAGTTCGAATCAACTTGGGAAGATGTTATCTACACAATCACTTACATCGTAAACGGCGACGAAATCGTTCATAATTACAAGCTTGGCGAAGCTGTTACCGAATACGAAGTAACAGAGGCTCCTGCAGGTCTTACATTCAAGGGCTGGTCCGGTGAAATTCCTGCAACAATGCCCGCAAAGAACATCACAGTTTCAGCTATCTTTGAATCAGCTGCTTATACTGTAACCTATCTCGATGCTGAAGGTAACGTATTCGTTTCCTACTCCGTAGCTTACGGCGCAGAAATCCCCGTTCCCACAGACGCACCCGAGAAGGAATTCTACACATTCGTTGGCTGGGAAGCTGCTCCCGCAACAATGCCCAACCACAATGTAACAATTAAGCCCGTATTTGATCCCGTTCCCGTTCAGCTTGTTGCAGCTCCCGGCTCAACAACAGTTATCGACAGAGATAACATGGTAATCTACGGTCTTGAAGAAGGTCTCACAGCTAAGTCACTTGACGAAATCTTCCTTGACTACACAGGCGACGGCACAATGGTAATCAAGCCTGCAACAGAAGGCACAAGCAGATACGGCACAGGCGCTGTTGTAGAACTTTACGACAACGCAGACGGTTCACTTGTTGAAACATTCCACATCGTTGTATTCGGCGACCTTAACGGTGACTCCTATGTAAACGGTATCGATGTTTCCATCGCATCCGATGAAGCATTCTGGATTACTGACTGGTCACTTGAAGGCTCAGAAAACTATGCAGCATATAAGCTCATCGCTGCTGACCTTGACCATAACGGCGCTGTTAAGACAACAGATGTAAACAACATCAAGAACTATGTTCTCAGCCTTGTTGATATTGATCAGGTAGAAGGCAAGGTCGTTCGTTCCTAACCTATGTTCATGACCCGGGGGAGGGGGAAACCCCTCCCACCGGAAAATGAAAAAAGCGTGTCAATAAAGAGCGGCACAGCACACCGCTCTTGAGCCCCGCTCAACAGCACAAGAACGGGGTATAAAACAAGGAGGAATTCTCTCATGACAAAAATCAAAAGGTTAGTCGCTGTTTTATTAGCCATGCTGATGATTTTTGGTTCAATGTCAGTTGTTGCTTCCGCATGGGATGCAACGGTTGATGACGGGTTCACAACTAATGTGAACACCAAGATCTTCAGACAGGTTGACGGCGAATGGATCGAAACCTCAAAGGTCAAAGCAGGCGAAACTGTAAAGGCAAGAGTTTACCTCAACACCGATTATTTCTCAAATGGCGGTGACCTCTTATTCTTCTATAACACTGATTTCTTCTCAGATTCCTATTCGGCAGATGAGCAGACTCTCAGCGTTAATCCTACAGTTTATGCCGGCGGCGATTACGGCATCACAGGCACATTTTATAACTCAAAGTCTCCTGCAAATGTTGAAGGCAGACTCGTAACTCTCGGCTCCATCACACAGGATTTTGCTGATAAGCATAACTATTTTGCAATCAGCGTTTCCCTTGCAGGTAACAAGAAAAACAACCTTTTCCTCGGCAGTGAATGGCTCTGCGAATTTGACCTTACGGTTAATGCAGATGCAGCAGCAGGCACAGGCGTAGGCGATTTCTTCGCAGTTGCCGAAACATTCATGAGCGATGCAGTAAAGACAAACTACTGCAACATTTCAAAGGGTCCCTCATTCGGCTACAACGAAGATGTTGTTGATATGACTCAGTGGGATTCAATTGTTAAGGTTGCAAGCAACCCCGTTACTCTTTACACAAATTACGTTGAAGCAACCTTTGATGCCAACGGCGGTCTTTTCACAGACAGCAAGGCTGAAAAGGTTATCAGCGGCGAAGCCGGCACAGCTCTCAATGTTGGTGTTCCCGTTCTTGAGGGTTACACTTTCGAAGGTTGGGTAGCTGAAGGCACAACAGATGTTCTCGAAGATGTTGTTGCTCTTCCCCAGGGTAATACAACTTATGTTGCTCAGTGGGAATCCGCAACTGACAGATACGATGAAACTCTTAAATTCAAGACCGATATCTACAGACTCAATGATGACGGCGAATGGGTTTACACAGAAAAGGTAATCCCCGGCGAAACAGTTAAGGCAAGAATTTATATTGACACAACTTATTTCACCAACGCCGGTGACTTCGTTGTATTCTATGATAACGATTTCTTTGAAGAAACAGACCCCAACTTTGCAGCAGGTTCTTATACAGACCTTGTTGTAAATACAGAAGCAGGCAGCTCAGCTGCACTCACAGATGCTGAAGGTACATATGCTCTTGTTTCAGCAGATGCAAGAGTTATCGAGAGACTTGTTGAAGCAGGCCATATCGACCAGGCTTTCGCAGATTCTCACACAGCTTATCTTGCAACCTATAAGTTCAATCCCTCAACCAGCCAGAAGCTCAGCGGCGAATATTTCTTCGCAGAGTGGACTCTCAAGGTTAAGGACAGCGCAACAGGCGAAGGTGATTTCTTCGTAGTAGAAGAAACCATCCAGAACGCAAGCGAAGCAGGCCAGAAGGCTTACATCAGCATTCCTCTGAGTGTTGAAGGCGGCACAGACGAAGATTCAATCTCCCTCTTTGAAGTAAACATCAATACTGATGTTGAAAGCCACCCTGTAACAACAATCAGCAGAATCAATTTCGACGCTAACGGCGGCGAATTCGCAACAGGCGAAACAACCTTCGTTATCGAAGGCGATATCAAGGATCCCGTTGATGCATCAACAGTTCCCGAAGTAACAAATGACGGTTATACCTTCAAGGGTTGGGTTCCCGCAGAGCTCGCAAACCCCACAGTTGCTGACGTAGTTGAAATTCCTGCAGAGATTCCCTTTGATGAACTCAATCTCAAAGCTCTCTGGATTAAGGAAGTTGACATCACAATCGATCCTTCAAACGGTGACCCCGTTATCACAGAAACAGTAACCGCAGGCGATGAATTTGTTAAGCCTGAAGATCCCGCTAAGGAAGGTCACTACCTTGCAGGTTGGGTTGATGGTGAAGGCAACTTCATGAAGGAGCTTCCTGATGTTTATCCCGAAGCTGACACAACCTACTCAGCTGTTTTTGAAAGCCACACATACTATGTAGAATATTATGTTCTCAACGCTGATACTCTTGCATTTGAAAGAGTTTCAACATCAAACGTTCCTTACGGCGAAGAGATTCTTGCAACTCCTCACTCATATGTAATCCCCGAGGGTCATGTTCTTTCTCCCGCTTATAAGGATATCACCTTCTCAACTCTCCTTGCAGACGGTGAAACAATGCCCGCAAACAATGTTCAGCTTTATTTCAAGGCTGTTCCCAACACCTATCCCGCAACATTTGATCTTGACGGCGGTAACATCAACGGCAACACTGATGATGTAGTTGTTGATACAGTTTACGGTCAGCAGATCAAGGCTCCTGCTAACCCCGTTAAGGAAGGCCATACCTTCACCGGTTGGGCTCCCATGGTTGGCATGATGGATTCCGAAGGTGCTGAGTTTGTTGCAACATGGGAAGTTAACGAATACAACGCAACCTACATCGTTGACGGTGAAGTTTACGAAGTATATGACATTCCCTACGGCTCAGATCTCGAATATCCTGCAGATCCCACTCTTCCCGGTTACAACTTTGTAGGTTGGGATCCCGCTCCCATTCCCGCAACAATGCCTGCTGAAGACCTTGAGTTTGTAGCAGTATTCGTGGAAAAGGACATTGAAATCGTTCTTGACCTCAACGGCGGCGAATATGACGGCAGCGCAGACGATATCGTAATCACAGGTAAGTACGGCGATGCAATCACAGCTCCCGATGAAGCTCTCCTTGAAAAGGAAGGCTACACATTCGGCGGTTGGGAACCTGCTCTTCCCGATACTCTTCCCACTGAAGACGCAACCTATACTGCAATCTGGAATCCCAATAAGGATACACCTTATCAGGTTTGGGTATACCTTGAGGATACAGAAGGCAACTATCCCGCAGACAACGATCCCAGCCAGGTTATCGATATGACCGGCGAAACAGATGCTGTTATAAACGTTGCAATTCCCACTCCCTACGGTTTCGTTCTCAATGAAAACGAAGGCGACTACGGCAAGGATGTAACAATCGCAGCTAACGGTTCAACAGTTTATAAGATTTACTTCGACAGAGAAGTTTACAAAATCACATTCGACGGCAACGGCGGCTTAATCGGCGCTGAAATCGTTGATGGTACAGTTGTTGGCGGCGAAGCTGCCGTAACTGATGATTATCTCTATCTTTCATCCGTAACAGCTCCTGCTGATGCTGACCTCTATAAGGAAGGCTACACCTTCACAGGTTGGTCACCCACAGTTGACAGCGAAGCAACAAAGGCTGTAACATATGTAGCTCAGTGGGAAGTTAATTCCTATGATGTTAACTATATGATTAAGGGTGAAGACGGCGCTGAAGACGAAGAATTCCTTGTTGAATCCTTCAACTATGGCGATGCTTTTGCAGTTACAACTCAGAAGCCTGAGAAGTACGGCTATAACTTCGGCGGTTGGGTAGATGCAAACGGTGCTTCCTATAAGTTCCCCGCAACAATGCCCGCTGAGGATATCACAGTTTATGCTAAGTTTACACCTAAGAGCGACCTTGTAGCAGAGTTCTATGAGGAAGCTGATGCAACAACACCTTATGACACAACAATCGCTGACTTTGATGCTCCTGTTGAAGCTCCCGCTTCACAGCCCACCAAGGAAGGCTATGAGTTCGGCGGCTGGTCTGCAGACGGCGTAACTCCCATCGATTTCACAACAGGCACAGAAATCATGGATGACGAAGCAGGCAAGAAGTATTATGCAATCTGGACTCCTGCAGAACAGGATATCCCCGTTGAGTATTACTACATGGATACAGACGGAACATATCCTGCAGATCCCGACAAGACAGATACTCTTGCTTTCGCAACAGGCGAAACTGCAACCGTAACTCCTGCTGACGAAAAGAACTACACAGTTGATACTGATCTTTCAATCCTTGAAGAAGTTGTAGCAGCTGACGGTTCAACAGTTCTCCAGGTTTACTACAAGCTCAACGAAACAAAGATTACAATTGTTGTTGACGGTGAAGAAACAGTAATCGAAGGTCTTGTTGGTTCGGACGTTCCCGCAGACAAGATTCCCGATACAGATAAGCCCGGTTATACCTTCAACGGTTGGGTTGATGAAAACGATAAGCCCGTTGACGTTCCCACAACAATGCCCGAAGAAGATGCAACCATCAAGGCTGATTACACAGTCAATAAATACAATGTAACATTCTTTGACGGTCAGAATGTTTATGACGGTCCTAATGAAACAGAGTTCGGCACTCCCATCGTAGAGCCTTCAGTTCCCACCAAGGTTGGCTATGCATTCGCAGGCTGGCTTGATGATGCAGGCAAGAAGCCCAGCGATTACGGTGTAATGCCCGACAGCGACCTTGAGTTCTATGCTCAGTGGACTGCTAACGCAAACATCGGCTATGTTCTTGAAGTTTACGAAATGGGCACAGACGGAAAATATCCCGCAGCTCCCACAACAGTTTATAACTTCAATGACGGTGTTGTAGGCGACACAAGAACCGTTACACCTACAGTTCCCACAGGCTTCGTTCTTGACGTTGAAACAACAGCAACTCCCGAAAAGAGTGAGCTCACAGGCGAGATTCCCGCAACAGGCACTCTCGTTCTTAAGGCTTACTACGAGAGAAGCCAGTATACTCTCTATGTTGATATCGATGGCGATGTAACAGAAGAGGTTTACTACTTCGGTCAGGAAATCGCTGACAGAGCTGATCCCGCTAAGAAGGGCTGGACCTTCACTGGTTGGGAACCCTCAATGCCCAAGGTAATGCCCGCTGAGGATGTAACAGTTGTTGCTCAGTTCACAAAGAACGCTTACACAGCAACATTCAATGCCGGCGACGGTACATTTGATGACGGTTCAAAGGTTGTAACAGAAGATGTTCCCTATGCAGAAAACATCACTGCTCCTGCAGATGAACCCGAGAAGGACGGCTATGTATTCAAGGGCTGGTCCAAGGACGGCACTAACGTAATCACAAACCTCGGCAAGATGGATGATGACGGTGAAATCTTCATCGCTGTTTGGGAAAAGGCTGTTGTAACAGTATCCTTCTATAACTACCTGCCCTCAGAAAAGGGTCCCGCAGTTCCCGAAGGTCAGGCAATGTATGTTTATGACCAGAAGACAGATTACCTCTTCGGTGACACAATCGTATTCCCCGCTGACCCCGTAATCCAGGGCCATGAGGATCACTATGTATTCACCGGTTGGGTAGATGCTGACGGTAATGCAGTTGAAGCAGGCGCAACAGTTCCTGCTGAAGACCTTAATATCTACGCAACATACGAAAGAGTTAAGGTTATGCTTATTCCCAAGAACGACACTTGCACAACAGTAATCGACAGAGCAGGTCTCACAGTTGATGATTACACTGCTGACAGTGAGTGGTATGTATACGGTCTCAGAGAGATCCTTTCACAGAAGACTCTCCTTGGCGAATACATTGACGTTCAGGGTGACGGCCGCATCGTAATCACAAAGATTAACAATAACAGTAACTACTACGGCACAGGCTCAATCATCGATGTTTACGATAACGTAACAGGCGAGCTTGTTGAAAGCTTCAGAATCATTGTATTCGGCGATATTAACGGCGACTCCTATGCAAACGGCGTTGACCTTTCAATCCTCTCCGAAGAAGCTCTCAGCCTTACTGAATGGTCAATCGAAGGCACAGAGGACTACCGTGCATATAAGGTTAAGGCAGCAAATCTTCGTCCCGACATCGTAATCGACGGTCAGGATAAGGCTCTCCTCAACCAGCATGTTCTCAGCCTTGGTGAAATCAACCAGGTAACAGGTCTTGTAGAGTTCTGATAAAGTTATCTTAACTTGAATTCCTAAAAAAGGGCCCCCCACTTCGGTCGGGGGCTTTTAACATTCTGTAATTGTGATTTATGTAAACAATAAACCCCTGACCGCAGTCAGGGGTTTGTTGTTTATGAATTAAGCATTGCATCTTTATATTTATTGAAAAGCTTGCGTGCTTCTTCAACGGTGTTAGCTTCCGAGGGAGGCTCGGGGTTAGCGGTTGAGAGCCATTTTTTATCAAACTCGGCATATCTCTTATAGAACTCGTTGCCTGCGTAAAAGTTTCTTTCACAGTGCTGCTTTTTTGTTGTGGTAGAGAAAAGCCTTCTCTTGGGGAATTCGTAGGCAAGGCGTTCAAAGAAGCTCTGCCAGCGTTTTGCATAATATGTTTTGATGAGTCCGCCCCATTCTTTCCAGGCGTAATCATAGTTAACGCTGTTTGAAAACGGTCCCCATACAGTGAGCTGCGTAAGGAGATTGAGCTCAAAATTCTCCTTGTCTTTTTCTGTGAATGCAAGCTCGCCTGCCTCTTGAAGATGCTCATGCAGAGTAAGCTCGGGTCTTGTCTGAAGGAGATCATCAAGCTCTTCGCAAAGCTTAAGGAATGCGTTTGAGGAACGCTCGAAAATCTTGACATCCTTGTTTTTATAGCCGTACATTACGTTATCATAAAGAGTGCCTGCATAGTTGCTGATAACCTGCCTTACAAGGTCGCAGGCATCGAATGCGTAGCCGTCTTTATATGCATTTTCAGCGCTCAGAAGCAGATCAACCGCTTTAACAAGAACCTTGCTGTCATAGCGGAGCTCCCTGAAATCGTTGGGAGCGGTGTGGCGAAGCTCTGTTGCAGGTCTTGCGCAGATAACTGAGCCTGTTTCTCTGTCCGTGCAGTTTTCGCTGTAGCAGCTCTCGCTTAAAAGAAGCATAGCATCAACAAGGCATTTTTCTCTGCTGCCGTAACGTCGGTAAGCATAGTTGCGAAGCCATTCTTCGAGGTCAACAGGCTTATCTTCTGTGAGCATTCTGAATGCAAGGTCAAAGTAAAGAGGATTCTGGAAAATGCCCTCCATGAAAAGACCTGTGCCAACGCAGTTTTCGCTGCCATCGGTAAAATATTTGTTATCGGCAAGCGCCTTGATGCTGCCGTGCAGGGTGTTTCTGTCGCCGAAATTCTGAAGAGTGCCGAGCACATAATCATAGCCCCAGAATTCGTTTGTTTCGCTGTGCTTTGTGCCGTCGATATCGAGAATAAGCAGTCTTTCTTTCGGCACAGCCTTAACTATCTGCTCACGCAGCGACCAGCTTTGCATAACCCAGACCGAATCTTTATCAAATTCCTGATACATGGAATCGATTGCGTAGCCTACCTTGAAAAGATAATCCTTTGTTTTGATTGAAGGCTCGTTTTCGTGGAAGGGGTCGCAGGCATAATAATGGTGAGCACCGAAAAGCTGACGCTGCTTTTCAAGCAGAGCTTTGCCGATTTTCTTGAAGAGAGGGTCGGTCGGGTCAAGCTGATAAGTAAAGGGGAAATTGCACCATGAGGGGATAAGGCGGAGCTTTGCTTTTTTGAAAAGCTTTGTAACGCTCTGCGGTACTGTGCCCGTGTAGCCCTGCTGAATGGGAGTCATGCCGAGCTCAACCTCACGGTCAATAATCTTTTTGCCGAGTTCAACTCTGCTCTCTATATATTTAACATCTGTCAGGGCAAAATAGCCCGTTATGTTTGTCATAAGCTGCCACGGCCAGAAGCCGGGACCTGAAATAAACTGCATTGCGCCCGTTTCGCTGTAAGTAAAATCACGCAGGGTGTAATACCAGACAGCCTCCGTGCCGACAACGGAAAGCGGCATATTGATGCCGTTCATTGCCATAAAGTCAATTTCTTTTTCCCATTTATCCCATTTCCAGAAGGCAAAGGAGTATCCGAAGGTGCAGTAGTTGAGATATGCTCTTCTTTTCTGGGGGATAACCTTCTCAAGCTTGCCTTCAAAAAGGGGAGCCGAGGTAACGTCGATTTCTCTGTTGCCGCAGTGAGAAAGATTAACGCCGCAATAGGTTTTGAGGTATTCATAATAACCCATTGCCTGGCTTATCTTGCAGTCGCCGCAGATAACGATTTTTTCGTTTTCGCAAAAAACCTCAAAGGCGTTTTTACCGTCAACGGGTTCAATGGTGCGAAGTTCAAAAGCTTCGGCAATTTCGGGAGTGTTTCTTAAAATAAGATTTTTCAAAATAATCGCTCCTGTTAGTCGAATAAATTATAAAACCATTTAATTATACTATAATAAGAACTATTTTGCAAGGGATTTGATGAATTAAGGTTCAGTATAATTACTTTTAAAAAAATAAATAAATTTACAAAATAATGCTTTACACTTGGCATTAAATAAAGTAAAATATACTATGTACAATTATAAAATGAGATAGGTATATTTATAATGTGCATCGAATATTTTAAAGGCGGTGTTTAATATGCAACCTGTTTATAAACGCATTCTTCTCAAGCTCAGCGGCGAAGTGCTTGCAGGTGATCAGGGTCACGGATTTGACTTTGATGTTATCAACTCCATTTGCTCCGCAGTCAAGAAGGTTTCGGACCTCGGTGTTGAAATCGGTCTTGTAGTCGGCGGCGGCAACTTCTGGAGAGGCCGTTCGGGCGGCAGCATGGACAGAACCCGTGCTGACCATATCGGTATGCTTGCAACCGTTATGAATTCTCTTGCTCTTGCCGATACTCTTGAGCAGCTCGGCGTTAACGTAAGAGTTCAGAGCGCAATTGAAATGCATCAGATTGCCGAAACCTATATCAGGAATAAGGCTATCCGTCACATGGAAAAGGGCAGAGTGGTTATTTTCGGCAGCGGAACCGGCAATCCCTTCTTCTCAACCGATACCTGTGCGGCGTTGCGTGCAGCTGAAATCAAGGCGGATATCATTCTCAAGGCAACAAATGTTGACGGCGTTTTTGATAAGGACCCCAACAAATTTGCGGACGCAGTCAAATACGATGTTGTAACTCACACGGAGGTTCTTGAAAAGAATCTTAAGGTTATGGATTCAACGGCAGCATCGCTTTGCCGTGACAATAATATACCTATTCTCGTGTTTAACCTTGAAGACCCGGAAAACATTGTAAGGGCAATTCTCGGTGAAAACATCGGCACAATAGTTAAGGAGGGCTAAACCTATGCAGACCGTATTTAAAACAGCAGAAGAAAAAATGGGCAAAACCGTGAGCGTTCTCAACGCGGAATTTGCCGCAATCAGAGCAGGCAGAGCAAATGCTGCCGTTCTTGATAAAATCAAGGTTGATTATTACGGAACACCCACTCCCATCAATCAGATGGCAGCTGTGTCCGTTGCAGAGGCAAGAATTCTTACAATTCAGCCTTGGGATACATCAACTCTTCACCCCATCGAAAAAGCAATCATGGCATCGGATATCGGCATCAACCCCCAGAATGACGGCAGAATTATCCGCCTTGTTTTCCCTCAGCTTACTGAGGAACGCCGCCGCGACCTTTGCAAGGATGTAAAGAAGATGGCAGAGGATTCAAGAATCGCTGTCCGTTCAATCAGACGTGATTGCATCGATAAGGTCAAGAAGATGGAAAAGGCATCCGAAATCACAGAGGATGACCTCAAGATTGCAGAAAAGAAGCTTCAGGATTATACCGATAAGTACATCAAGGAAATCGATAAAGCCGCAGAAGCAAAAGAAAAGGATATCATGGAAATCTGATTCCTCTCAAAAAATATGCAGCAGAGGTCTTTGTGCCTCTGCTGCTGTTAAACAGTCAGGAGCGTAAGGTTATGACAAAAGAAATGCGGGAAAATCTGATTTTGCCCCGTCACATAGGAATAATTATGGATGGCAACGGCAGATGGGCAAAGCAAAGAGGGCTTGAAAGAAGCGAAGGTCACAAGGCAGGCGCAAACACATTCAGGCGCATCTGCGATTACGGTGCAGAGCTTGGCATTGAGTGCATGACCTTTTATGCATTCTCAACCGAAAACTGGAAAAGACCCGTTAAAGAGGTTGAGGCAATCATGAACCTTTTCAGAGATTATCTGAACGAGGCTCATGACAGAGAAGATGAAAACGAAAGCAAAGGACTCCGAATCCGATATGTTGGCGAGCGTGAAGGTTTGCCTGAGGATATTATTGCGTTGATAAACACTCTTGAAGATGGCTCAGCGGATAAAAAAACGGTGGTCAATATTGCCGTGAATTACGGCGGCAGAAACGAAATTCTGCATTCAGTTAAAAAAATCGCCGCTCAGGTTGAGGCTGGCGAGCTTAAAGCAAAAGATATTGATTTGAAAAATATAGAGGATAATCTCTTCACTGCGGGTCTGCCTGACCCCGACCTGATTATCAGACCCAGCGGAGAATATCGTCTTTCAAACTTCCTTATCTGGCAGGCGGCATATTCCGAATTCTGGTTTTCGGATATACTTTGGCCTGATTTTACAGAGAATGACCTTGATAAGGCAATTATAGATTACTGCAAAAGAAACAGACGCTTTGGCGGTGTTTAAGAAATCGAGTGTGAAGATTATGAAAAAAAGAATAATTACGGGAGTTCTGGCAGGCTTGTTTGCCATTGGTCTTCTGGTTTTAGTCGGCTTCGGATACACAAAATATCTCAGCATATTTGCCGCGGTTTTCTCCGCAATAGGAGCTTATGAGGTTCTGCGTGTTTCCAAATGCAAAAACAAGGTGCTCATTGGTATGGTGTGCGCCGTTGCGGCGTTTGTACCGTTTTATATAGCGTTCAACCTTGCATCGGTTATTCCGGTTTCAACGGGCGTGCTGATTGCGGTTTATGTTATCTCAGCGCTTCTTGTTATGCTCAAATTCTATGATATAACAAGGTTTGAGCATGTTGCGCTCGGTCTTTTCGGCTCAATTGCGATTCCGAGCTCCATTATGACACTTTATAAGGTTGATGTGCTTTGCTCATCTCACCCCGAATTGTTCCAGCGTTCGCAGATAGTGTTCATGCTGCTTTGCACAATGTTTGCCGCATGGCTCTGCGATACATTTGCATATTTCTTCGGAAGAAAGCTCGGAAAGCATAAGCTTTCGCCCAAAATCAGCCCCAAGAAATCTGTTGAGGGTGCAATCGGCGGCGCTGCAGGCGCAACCGTTTGCTCCGTAATTGCATATATCGTTTGCGAAATCTGCTATTTCACAAACGGCACAATCAAGGTGTGGATGGTTATTCCCGCAGTTTTGCTTCTTTGCGTAATCGGCATGTGCGGTGACCTTTCGGCATCGGTAATCAAAAGAAACTTCGGCGAAAAGGATTTCGGCAATCTCTTCCCCGGTCACGGCGGAGTGCTTGACAGAATCGACAGCTTCCTTTTCACAATGCCCACACTTTATATTTTACTTTCAATCGTTGTTGCGATAGTATAAGGAATGGTTATATGATTAACTCTCTTGCCGTTTTAGGTTCAACAGGCTCAATTGGTGTTCAGGCGCTTGAGGTTGCAAGGCTTCACGGATTTAAAATCAAAGCTCTGACCGCAGGCAGCAGAACAGATATTCTTGAAAATCAGATAAGAGAATTTGCGCCTTCGATTGCAGCTGTTGCTGATGAAAAAGCAGCCGCTGATTTGAAAATCAGGGTTGCCGATACGGGCACAAAGGTGCTTTCGGGTGCAGAGGGCGTCAAGGAGTGCGCCGCTTGCGGTACGGAATGCGTGCTTAACAGCATCGTCGGCATTGCGGGTCTTGCCCCCACAGTTGCGGCGATTGAGTCGGGCAGCGATATTGCGCTTGCAAACAAAGAAACCCTTGTTGCAGGCGGCAAATTTGTTATGGCCCTTGCAAAGCAGAGGGGTGTTAAAATTCTGCCTGTTGACAGCGAGCATTCTGCAATTTTTCAGTCGCTTATGGGTTGCACCGAGCACAGACAGATTAAGCGCCTGATTCTGACCGCATCGGGCGGACCGTTTTTCGGCAGAAAGAAAGAGGAGCTTGAGGGCGTTACCGTTGAGCAGGCTCTTAACCACCCCAATTGGAGCATGGGTGCAAAAATAACCATCGACTCTGCTACAATGATGAACAAGGGGCTCGAGCTTATCGAGGCGGCGTGGCTTTTCGGTATGCCTGCGAACAAGATTGATATTGTTGTTCACCGCCAGAGCATAGTTCATTCTCTTGTTGAGTATACAGATAATTCCGTTATAGCGCAGCTCGGAGTTCCCGATATGAGGATTCCCATTCAGTTTGCGCTTACTTTCCCCGATAGGTTTGAGAGTCCCGTAAGACAGCTTGATTTAACCGAATTCGGCAATCTTACCTTTGAAAAACCCGATTATGAAATCTTTGCCTGCATAAATTTATGCAGAAACGCTTTTGAAAAGGGCGGCTTATATCCTGCTGCGGTCAATGCCGCAAACGAAAAAGCCAACGAGCTTTTCAGGCAGGGTAAAATCAGATTTCTCGATATCGCAAAGGCGGTTGAAAACGCTCTTGCGACTGCTCCCGTATTTGACGATTACAGCCTTGCCGATGTTTTTGAAATTGACGGGCTTATTCGCAAACAGACAGAAAGGTTGTTCTTATGAAAGCAATTCCGCTTATAACCGCAGCTGCGGTATGGGGAAAGGTATGGCCAATCCTGCTTGCCATTCTTTTCTTCGGATTTATTATAATGTTTCACGAGCTCGGACATTTTATTTTCGCAAAGCTGTTCAATGTGCAGGTTAATGAGTTTTCAATCGGTATGGGTCCCGCATATTTCAAAAAGAAAAAAGGTGAAACGCAGTATTCGCTGCGCCTTCTGCCAATCGGCGGCTATGTGAGCATGGAGGGCGAGGATGAGGACAGCGAAAACGAGCGAGCCTTTTGCAACATCAAGCCATGGAAACGCTTTATCATTATTGCTGCAGGCGGTGTTGTTAACCTGATAATGGGCGTTATTGTTGTTGCGGTTATGCTTGCAACAACCGATAACCTTATCGGCACTTCGCAGATTAACTATTTCCATGAGGATGCCGTTACTGAAACGCAGGGCCTGTGGGAAAAGGACATTATCAAAAAAATCAACGGCAAAACCGTTTTCAGCGAATATGATTTAAGCTTCCTCATGGCGAGGGATAAGGACGGCGTTATCGATTTTGTTGTTGAAAGAAACGGCGAAAAGGTAACGGTTAACGGTGTTAAGTTTGATACCTTTGATAATAACGGCACGCTTACGATTATTTACGATTTTGTTATAGTCGGAGTTGAGCCAAGCTTTTGGACGGTTACAAAAAATGCCGTGCTTGAATCGGTATCAATTGCGCGCATTGTTTGGCTGAGCCTGTTTGACCTTGTTACGGGTCAGTACGGTCTGAGCGATCTGAGCGGACCAATCGGCACGGTTTCGATTATTGCCGATACTGCACAGACGGCGGTTGTGCAGACTGATTATTCGTCCCTCTTTATGATGCTTGCACTTATCGCAATCAACATCGGTCTTTTCAACCTTCTTCCTCTGCCTGCGCTTGACGGCGGCAGACTTTTATTCCTGCTTATTGAAATAATATTCAGAAAGCCTGTACCGAGAAAATATGAGGGCTGGATTCACGCAGTCGGTCTTGGTCTGCTTCTGCTGCTGATGGTTGTTGTTTCCTTCAGCGATATAATGAAGCTTATTAAAGGATAGTGATTTTTAATGGCAATCCGTAACAGCAAAAAAATAAGAGTTGGCAATATTTTTATCGGAGGCGGTGAAAAAATTGCCGTTCAGTCAATGCTTAACCGCCCTGCAAGCGATATTGAGGGCAGCGTTAAGCAGGCGATAGAACTCGAAAAGGCAGGGTGCGAAATCATCCGTGCCGCAGTGCCCGATATGGCGGCGGTAAAGCTTATCGAGAAGCTCAAGGAGAATCTTTCCGTGCCCGTTGTTGCGGATATCCATTTTGATTACAGGCTTGCTCTTGCCAGCGTTGACGCAGGCGTTGATAAAATCCGCATTAATCCTGGCAACATCGGCAGCTTTGACCGTGTTAAAGCTGTTGCGGATGCCTGCGCAAACAGAGGCGTGCCGATAAGAATCGGCGTTAATGCAGGTTCACTTGAAAAGGAAATTCTTGCCGAATACGGTTCGCCTTGCGCCGAGGCGCTTGTTAAAAGTGCATTGAAGCATGTTGAGCTGCTTGAAAAATGTGATTTCGGCGAAACGGTTATTTCAATCAAGTCTTCAACGGTGCCTACCATGGTTGAGGCGTATGAGCTTATGGCGCAAAAGTGTGATTATCCGCTGCATCTCGGTGTTACCGAAGCAGGTACTCATAATATGGCTCTCATCAAATCCTCAATCGGCATCGGCTCGCTGCTTCTCAAAGGAATCGGCGACACAATCAGAGTTTCAATGACAGATGACCCCGTAAAGGAGGTCAGGGCGGCAAACGATATTCTTCAGGCTATCGGTTTAAAGACCGATTGCCCCGATATTGTTGCGTGCCCCACCTGCGGCAGAACAAAAATTGACCTCATCGCTCTTGCAAACGAGGTTGAAGAAAGGCTTGCAGGCTGCAAAAAACATATTAAGGTTGCCGTTATGGGCTGCGCTGTTAACGGACCGGGCGAGGCAAGAGAAGCCGATATCGGCATTGCAGGCGGCGACGGCTGCGCTCTTATCTTCAAAAAAGGTGTAACCGTTTGTAAGGTGCCCGAAAACGAAGCAGTTGACAGATTAATGGCAGAAATAGAAAGTTTATAAAATGCAAGTGAACAGGTAATAGTGAAAAGTGAAGAGTTTCGGGTGGGCATTTGCCCACACCCGTTTTTATATAAATCGGTCATAGGCAGAGCATATCCTTAACGATTCACTATTCATTATTCAATGTTCACTGAACTACTGTAAACCGCCCAAAAGCGGTTTCTTTATTCTGACGGAGAAATATAATGCAAAGCAAAGGTATTTTAGAATTTATAGGTGAATATATAAATGCAGGGCTGCGCGAAGCTTTTTCGGGCGGCGAGGTTATCCATATCACTTTTGATGATGATACCCTGCAGCTTTTTATAACCGCAAAGTTTGATCGCTATGTTGATGATAAATTCATCCTCATGGCAAGAAATGAGCTTAAGAATGCGCTCGGCATCAATAAGGTTACTCTTAAGGGAGTTTATCCGAAAAGCGCACTTTCCGATGAATGTGCTCCGCTGATTCTGCGTGTTTTGAAAGAAAACATTGCAGCTGCAAACGGTTACCTTGAAAATGCAAAGGTCAGCGTTGAAGATGGCGAAATTAAAATTGAGCTTTTTGACGGCGCCGCCATACTTATTGAAGCAGGTGCGCCGGAATTTCTTGAAAAATATATCCGTGAATGCTTTGATACCAAGGTAAAGGTGAGCTTTAACGGTCAGGCGAATATCAGCATCGATTCGCCCGAATATGTAAAAATGCAGGCTGAAAGCGTAAAAATTGAAATGCCAAAGCCTGAAACAAAAGAGCCGAAAAAGCCCAAAAAGGAATATGATGACCTTCCCATTTCGCTTACAAATGCAAAGGTTATTTACGGCAACCAGATAAAGTCAAAGCCCGTGCCGCTGAGCGGAATCAGCATGGATGACGGCAATGTTACCGTCTGGGGCAACACCTTCGGGCTTGATATGCGTGATACCAAAGACGGTAAATATAAAATAATCAAATTCAATATTACCGATAAAACCAATTCCTATACGGTCAAGGTTTTTGAACTTGCGCAGAATTGCGAGCAGCTTGTAAAATATATAACAAACGGCATTACTCTTATGATAAGAGGTCACGTTGAGTATGATAATTACTCTGCAGATAATGTTATCAAGGCAAACTCAATCATGCTTATTGAAGAAATGCCGATAAAGGATAACGCCGAAAACAAGCGTGTTGAGTTGCATATGCATACCAACATGTCGGCAATGGACGGTCTTTCAAGCGCAACCGCGCTTATCGGCAGGGCTGCAAAGTGGGGTCACAAGGCGGTTGCCGTTACTGACCACGGCGTTGTGCAGGCATTCCCCGAAGCGGCAGCGGCTGCAAAGAAAAACGGCATAAAAGTTATCTACGGTATGGAAGCTTATTATGTTGACGATTCCGTTAAAGCCGTAACGGGCAGCAGCGATATGCCCATGAACGGCACGTTTATCATCTTTGATACGGAAACAACGGGTCTGCGCACGGGTGTTGACCGCCTGACGGAAATCGGTGCGGTAAAGATTGTTGACGGTGCGGAAAAGGCAAGATTCCAGACCTTTGTTAACCCTGAAAGACCCATTCCGCAGAAGATAGTTGAGCTTACGGGCATTGATGACCGCATGGTTGCCAATGCGCCGAAAGAGGAGGAGGCTGTCAGAAAGTTTTTTGAATTCTGCGGCGACGGCGTGCTTGTTGCGCACAACGCAACGTTTGATACCGATATTCTTAAATCCGCCTGCCGGAGGTGCGGAATTGACTATGATTTTACCCATATCGATACTCTGATTCTTGCGCAGGGACTTGTTTCGGGTGTTAAGAATTATAAGCTGGACAGCCTTACTCATTATTTCAAGCTTCCCAAATTCGACCATCACAGAGCGGATGAGGATGCAGGTGCGCTTGCAGGCATTTTCGGCAAGCTTACCGAGCTTATCAAGGAAAAGGGCATTGAAAAGGTGAGCGAGATTAACAATTATATCAAGCCCGACCCCAAAAGACTGCCCACCCACCATATGATTATTCTTGCCAAGAATAAAGTCGGTCTTAAGCATCTTTATCAGCTTATAACAAAATCCAATCTTGAATATTTCTATCGCCATCCGAGAGTGCCCAAGAGCGAATTGCTTGCTCACAGAGAGGGTCTGATTGTCGGCAGTGCCTGCGAGGCAGGTCAGCTTTATCAGGCAATCTATTCGGGTAAGCCCCATCAGAGGCTTCGTGAAATGGCGGAAGTCTGCGATTATCTCGAAATTCAGCCCAACGGCAACAATGCTTTTATGCTTCGTAACGGTATGGTTGAATCCGAAGAGGAGCTTTGCGAGATTAACAGGCAGATAATTCACCTTGCCGATGAATTGGGCAAGCCTGTTGTTGCAACGGGCGACGTTCATTTTCTTGATGAAAGCGATAAGATTTTCAGAGAAATTCTTATGGCAGGTCAGGGCTTCAGCGATGCTTCCGATCAGGCTCCGCTTTACCTGCGCACAACCGAGGATATGCTCAATGAATTTGCCTATCTCGGCGAGGATACGGCATACGAGGTAGTTGTTGAAAATCCGAATAAAATCGCCGATATGTGCGAGGAGATAAAGCCGATTCCCGACGGAACGTATCCGCCTAAAATCGAGGGCTCTGACGAAGAGCTTCGCCGAATCTGCTATGACAGAATGCAGGAATATTACGGCGACCCCTTGCCCGAATATATCAGGGAAAGACTTGATAAGGAGCTTGAATCTATTATCAAAAACGGATTTGCCGTTCTTTATATCATTGCACAGAAGCTTGTGTGGAACTCGATGGATAACGGCTATTATGTCGGCTCCAGAGGTTCAGTCGGTTCATCGTTTGTTGCGTTTGCGGCAGGCATTTCGGAGGTTAACCCTCTTGTGCCTCACTATATATGCGAAAAATGCAAGCACAGCGAATTCTTCTATAAGGGCGAATACGGCTCGGGCTATGATATGCCCCCCAAGGTCTGCCCAGTCTGCGGCGAGGATATGCACCGTGACGGTCACGATATCCCCTTCGAAACCTTCCTCGGTTTCTACGGCGATAAGCAGCCCGATATTGACCTTAACTTCTCGGGCGAATATCAGTTCTATGCCCACAGATATACAGAAGAGCTTTTCGGTAAGAGCCATGTTTTCAAGGCGGGCACAATCGGCACTCTTGCGGATAAAACGGCTTTCGGCTTCGTTAAAAAATGGATGGAAGAGAAAGGGCTTTCTCTTTCAAGAGCAGAGCAGGACAGGCTTGTTCAGGGCTGCGTCGGCGTTAAAAGAACAACGGGTCAGCATCCCGGCGGCATGGTTGTTGTGCCTGCCGATATGGATGCGGAGGATTTCACTCCCATTCAGCATCCTGCAGACGATGCCGATTCAATCCACAGAACAACCCACTTCGATTTCCATTCGCTTCACGATACAATCCTCAAGCTCGATAACCTCGGTCACGATGTTCCCACTCTTTATAAGCATCTCGAGGATATGACGGGCACCAACGTTATGAAAATCGATATCTGCGACCCGAAGCTTTATGAGTTGCTCACTTCGCCCGCTCCGCTGGGTCTTACTCCCGAGGATATCGACTGTGAAACGGGTACGCTTTCTCTGCCCGAGCTCGGCACACCCTTTGTCCGCCAGATGCTCATTGAAGCGCAGCCCAAAAACTTCTCGGATATGCTCCAGATTTCGGGCCTTTCGCACGGCACCGATGTTTGGATAGGCAACGCACAGGAGCTTATCAAAAACGGAACCTGCACAATTTCAGAGGTTATCGGAACCCGTGATAACATCATGGTTTACCTTATCAACAAGGGTGTTGAAAAGGGCATGGCGTTCAAAATCATGGAAATCGTGCGTAAAGGCAAGGCAACCTCATTGCTTACCGATGAGCATAAGCAGGCGATGCTCGATAACGGCGTGCCGCAGTGGTATCTCGATTCCTGCATGAAAATCAAATATATGTTCCCCAAGGCTCACGCAGCGGCTTACGTTAGCGCCGCCATGCGTCTTGCGTGGTACAAGCTCTATAAACCGGTTGAATACTATGCAACCTATATGACGGTGCGCGGCGAAGATATTGATACCGTTGCCGTGCTCGGAGGCAGAAGTGCAGTTAAACAGAAAATGGAAGAGATTAAGCAGAAGATGCAGAACAAAACCGCAACGGCAAAAGAAGAAGGCACCTTCACATCTCTTCAGGTTATCAACGAAATGATGGCGAGAGGCGTTGAGCTGCTGCCGATTGATATTTATAAATCAACCGCAAACCGCTATGTTGTTGAGGACGGCAAAATCAGACTTCCGTTTTCGGCAATCGCAGGCTGCGGCGGCAGTGCGGCACAAGGTCTTGAGGATGCAAGAAACGACGGCGGCGGAGAATTCCTCTCAATCGAGGATTTACAGCTTCGCTCAGGCGTTTCAAAATCCATCATCACCGCTCTTGAAGAGGGCGGAGCTCTTGATGCTCTGCCGAAATCAACACAGTTAAGCTTCTTTTGATAAGGAGTTCACATGAAGAAAAAATCAAACCTTAACCAAAGACCGTGGTATAAGCTTGATAATGCGGCGAAAATTTTTCCGGGTCAGAATACCTCGTCCTATTCCAATGTTTACAGACTGAGTGCAACGCTTAAGGAAAAGGTTGACCCCGAGCTGCTTGAAAAGGCTCTGAAAAAAACAATGCCCCGTTTCCCGTCATTCGATGTAAGAATGCGCAACGGATTTTTCTGGCATTATCTTGAAAAGAATCCCAACGGTGCGCCGCCCGTAAAGCCCGATTCGGCAAATCCCTGCCTTCGAGTAAAGTGGAAAGAAAACAGGGGATACCTTATCAGAGTTTTTTATTACGAAAAAAGAATTGCTGTTGAGTTTTACCATGTTATAACCGACGGCTTTGGTGCTTCACGTTTTTTTATGACCTTGCTTGCGGTTTATCTTCGCCTCAAGGGATATGATATTCCCAACGGTGATGCAGTGCTTGATATTAACGAAAAGCCCCATGAGAGCGAAAAAGAGGATGCTTACCTCAAATTCGTGAAATCCAAAGCAAAGGCAAAGCGAGTTGAAAAGTTTGCTTATCAGGCAAAGGATAAGCGTCTGCCCAAGCATTTTCTGAATGTAACAACAGGCTATATGCCTGTTGATGTTGTCAAGGCAAAAGCGGCAGAGCACGGCGTAACGGTAACCGAATATATCGCAGGCGTGCTTTTATGGGTTATGTATAACCTGCAGAAAGAAGAGCAATTCAACCGTGAAAAGCATGTCGGAATTCAGATTCCCGTTAATGTTCGTCCTTTTTTTGATACTGAAACTCTGCGCAATTTTATGCTTTGCTATTCGTTTCAGATTGACCCTAAAATGGGTGAATATACCTTCCCTGAAATTCTCAGGCAGCTGTCGCTCTATCTGCGTTTTATCAATAATGAAAAAACGCTTCAGTCGATGATGAAGGGCAACGCAGGCATTGAAAAAAATCCCATAATGCGTGTTATACCTTCGTTTGTCAAGGATTTCGGCATAAATGTGATTTATAAATTTTTTGGAGAAAAAGCAACAAGCGCTCTGGTTTCAAATGTCGGAGTTATAAAAGCTCCCAAAGAAATGGAGCAGCATATTGAAAAAATGATGCTTATGCTCGGACCCGGCATGGTCAATGCGGCAAGATGCGGCACCGTTTCGTATAACGGCACTCTTGCCCTGAGCGTAACCAATATTTATGACAGCACGAGAGTGCAGCGTGAAATTTTCACAACCCTTGTCAAATTCGGAATTCCCGTTAAAATCGAAAGCAACAGAAGTGCAATAATTGGAGGTGAGGGCTGATGTCATATTGCGTTAACTGCGGCGTGGAGCTTGAAAAAGCTTGCAAAGCCTGCCCGCTTTGCGATACTCCCGTTATAAATCCGAGAGAAAAGAAAGCAGAGGAAGAAAAGCCTGCTTATCCCGAGCTGCTTACCATCCCCAAATCAACAAGAAACCATTATCTTTGCTTTGTTCTTTCACTCGTTATTCTCATCCCTAATCTTGTTGTAATTATTCTTAATGCAGTTTTCTTCGATAATCCCGTTTTAAAATATATTGTTGGCGGCTTTGCCGTTTCGTGGATATGGTTTTTGTTTCCGCTTTTGTGGAAAAAGCCCATTCCTGCCGTGCTTGTGGCGATTGATGCCATAGCCCTGATGGGATATTTTTATATGTTCAGGTTTGGAGGCGACGATTCGGGCTGGGTCTATTCGATAGCGATGCCGATAGTTATATTTCTGTGGGCAATAGTCAATGTTTTTCTGCTATGGATGCGAAAGCCCCGAAGCAAATCCGCAATTTCGGCGGCTGTTCTCGGCGCAATCAACATTATGACTTTTGTCACCGAAATATCGATGAGCGTTTTCTTTATGAAGAAGCTGCAGATTGTGGTTTCGCTTGTTATGACAGCGTGCTGCGTTTCGCTGATGATTTTCTTTGCGGTTCTTGCAAAGAGCAAGAGAATGAAAGCATGGATTCAGCGCAAGTTTTTCATATAATATATTGAAATTTGAATCGGTTTGAATTATACTGTTAGAGTAAAAATATAACACCGAAAGGAAGATAATGATGGGCAAAAAATTTGCGGTTGCAGCAGGCATTGCGGCAGGCGTTGCAGCAGGTGTCAATGCAATCAGAGCGGCAAAATATGTTCCCGAAAAGAAGGATTTCGGCGAAGCTTCGCCTGAAAAAGTAAACCTTCAGAGGGCAATGGATAACCTTTCAAAGGCTATTTCAATTCCCACGGTCAGCTATCCCGAAAAAGAGAGAGTTGATTTCACTCAGTTTGAGAAATTTCATAAATTCCTTGAAGAAGCATATCCTCTTATCCATAAGAATCTCACAAAAGAGGTTGTGCTTGAAGCAAGCCTTATCTATAAATGGGAAGGCACAAGAAGCGACCTTGACCCTATTGCTCTGCTTGCTCATCAGGATGTTGTTCCCGTTTCTGCAGGCACAGAGGATGATTGGCAGAATCCTCCCTTCGGCGGCGTAAATGACGGCGAATTTATCTGGGGCAGAGGCGCTCTTGATATGAAAAACCACCTTATCGCAGTTATGGAAGCTGTTGAAACTCTTCTTGAAGAAGGCTTCAAGCCCGAAAGAGATGTTTATCTTCTCTTCGGTCAGGATGAAGAGGTTGTTGCTTCGGGCAACGGCGGCGCAAAGAACATCATGACCACTCTCAAAGAAAGAGGTATTCATCTTGACAGCATTATAGATGAGGGCGGCGCAATTATCCCCGTTAACATCAAAGGTCTTATCGAAAACAAAGAAATTATCGGTGTCGGCGTTGCGGAAAAGGGATATACCGATATCGAAATCACCGTTACCGCAAAGGGCGGCCATTCCTCGCAGCCTCCCGTGCATTCAGCGCTCGGCGACCTTGCAGAGGTTATCAGAGACCTTGAGGGCAACCAGTTCAAGGCAGAGCTTATGCCTTTTGTAAGCGACCTTTTCTCAAACCTCGGCAGAAACTGCACATATCCTGTAAGACTTCTTGCTTGCAACCTTCCTTATCTCAAGCCGCTTCTTAAATACGGCATGACAAAGATTCCGTTCACAGCCTGCCTTGTAAGAACAACAACAGCCGTTACAATGGCTGAGGGCAGCCCTGCAGCAAACGTTCTTCCTCAGAAGGCAAGCGTTGTTGTTAACTTCAGACAGATGCCCGGCACAACCGTTCAGGATGTTATTGACCATATCCGCAAGGTTTGCCGCAACAAGAACATTGAAATCAAGGTTCTCAAGGCAAAGGAAGCTTCCAAATTCTCGCCCACAGAATCCAGAGTGTTCAAAATCATCGAGGAGCTCTGTGTTCAGGAAAATAAGGATTCCATTGTTGCTCCCTATCTTGTAATGGGCGGCACAGATGCCTGCTACTATGAACCCATCTGCGAAAATATTTTCCGCTATTCACCCTATAAGGTCAGCGTTGAGCTTCTTCGCTGCACCCATGCAACAAACGAGAGAATTCCCGTTTCGGCAGTTGAGCCTGCAGTTGCATTCTTCAAGAGATATATCAAAAAGGCATCAGCCGAAAACTGATTGGAATGATAAAATGTTTTCCGTGTTAATCGCACCCGATAGCTTCAAAGGCACTCTTACTGCGGCAGAGGTATGCGAAATTGCGGAAAAAGCTTTCAGCGATGCAATAAAAGACATAAAAACAGCAAAGCTCCCTGCTGCCGACGGCGGCGAGGGGCTTTGTGCCTGCTTTGAGGGATTCGCAAAAGGAGAGCGGATATCTGCAGAGGTTGCAGGTGTTTTCGGCAAAAGGATGATTGCGGAATATTTTATGCTTGAAAATAAAACCGCAGTTATTGAAATGGCGGCTTGCGCAGGTCTGCCGCTTGCAGGCGAAAACAAAAATCCCGAAACCGCAACAACCTACGGCGTCGGAGAGCTGATGCTCCACGCAAAGCAAAACGGAGCAAAAGCAATTCTGCTCGGTCTCGGCGGCAGCGCAACAAACGATTGCGGAATCGGAATGGCAGCTGCACTCGGCTGGCAGTTTCTTGACGGAAACGGCAATTCCGTTGAGCTGTGCGGCAAATCGCTTTCACAAATCAGGAAAATTATTCCGCCCGAAACTTTGTTTGGTTTGCCTGTAACGGCGGCATGCGATGTTGAAAATCCGCTTTTCGGCAAAAACGGAGCGGCATATGTTTTTGCTCCGCAAAAGGGTGCTGACGAAAAAATGGTCAAGCGTCTTGATTCGGGGCTGGAAAGCTTTTCAGAGGTGATAAAAGCCTCTCTCGGCAAGGATGTTGCCTCAATCAAAGGCGCGGGTGCGGCAGGCGGAATGGGCGCAGGTGCGCTCGCATTTCTCAATGCAACGCTTAAAAAGGGAATCGATATTATCCTTGATGAATCGGGATTTGATGACCTTGCAAAAGATTGCGATATTGTTGTTACGGGTGAGGGCAGGCTGGATTTTCAGTCAGCCGACGGAAAGGTGATTTCGGGCATTGCAAAGAGAGCGTCGGCACTCGGCAAAAAGGTTATTGCCGTTTGCGGATGCAAAGGCGACGGCGCAGAAAAAATTCTCGAATGCGGCGTGAGCGAGCTTTATTTTGCATCCGAAAAAGAAAAAACTCTTGCCGAAATTCTGCCAACCTGCAAAACGGATTTATACAATGCGGCTTATGCGGCTGCTTTAAATCAAAAGGAGAATAACAATGAAAATAATTAAAAAAATAATAGCTGCAATACTCGCGGCCTGCTTCGTTTTCGGAGCAATGCCTGCTTGCTTTGCACAGGAAAAGGAAATACCCGAAATGAAAGATTACGGCTTTGTTGATTGCGGCGATGTTAAAATTGAATACGGTGTTTACGGCAAGCTTGACGGCGAGGCACTTTTGCTTTTGCCTCCCAACGGCGGTGATATGCACAGCCTTGACGGCACTATTCTGCCCGAAATGTCAAAGCATTTCAAGGTGATAACTGTTTCTCCCAGAGGCACGGGCAACTCAGGCTGGGTTGACGGCACGATGAATTTTGAAACCATGGCGGAAGATCTTGTAAAAGTGCTTGATTATTTAAAAATTGAAAAAACTCATATTTTCGGATTCAGCGACGGCGGAAATCTCGGCTTTGTTTTCACGCTTGCTCATCAGGACAGAGTTTCATCTCTCACCGTTATGGGCTCAAATATCAACACTCTCGGCACAAACACCTTTGACCAGATTCAGATTACCTATCAGTATATTGTTCTTGTTATTGAGGCATGGCTGAAGGGCGATGACGCAACAAAAATCCGCCGTGATATCAAGGGCATGATGGTTGGTCAGCCAAGCCTTACATTCAAGGATATTGCGCAGATAAAGGTTCCCGTTTTTAATATTTACGGTGAGCACGATATGATTCAGCGCTGGCATTCCAGAAAAATCACAAAATCAATTGAAGGCGCAAAAGAGCTCATGGTTATCGGCGGCGGTCACAGCACATGCTTTGAACAGACCGATACGGTTCTTATCCCTGCGCTTCTCGATTTCTACGGAATCGAAAAATAAAAATTTGAATTTTTGAAAAACATTTACGGCGGATTTATCCGCCGTTTTTTTATTGCCGCCGAGGGTAAATTAATATTGCTTCGCTTCGGCAAAAACGGAACGGAGCAATAAAAACACGGAGGTGAAGAATGAAGCGATTTTTTAAATCATTGAGCGCAGTTATGCTGGCAGCGGTTATTGCGGTTTTTTCGGCGATTGCTTACGGTGATTCCCATTATCCTGAAGAAATCGATGTTTCCTGCATTAACGGCGAATTTGCAAACGGAATTTATTCAATCGGGAGCGAAAGTGCTGTAAAGGCATCAGGCTTTACAAATTCGGACAGCGGATACAAAGCAAAGCTTACGGCATTCAATATGTTTCCCGTTAAAGAAGTGAATGTCAATGTTGCAAAGCGGCGTTATGTCGGTCTGGGCGGTGAGGTTTTCGGCATAAAGCTTTATACCAGAGGCGTGATTGCAGTTAAAATCGAAGCAGCTGATGCTTCAACGCTTGCTCAGAGCCCTGCTCAGCTTGCAGGCATTAAATGCGGCGATATCATAACCCATGTTAACGGCTCGGTAATAATTAATGCTGATGATTTCATATCGGCGGTTGAAAATTCGGGCGGCAGAGAGCTTTTGCTCATTGCTGAAAGAAACGGCGAAAAACTTGAGCTTAAGCTGCAGCCAACGCCGTCGCAAAACGGAAAATACAGAGCAGGTTTATGGGTCAGAGACAGCTCTGCAGGCATAGGAACCGTCACATTTTATGATGATGAAAATAAAATTTTTGCAGGTTTGGGCCACGGAGTCTGTGATATTGATACGGGCAGCATAATGCCTCTTTCAGGTGGCGAAGCGGTCAGGGCAACGGTTAACGGCTTTTATAAAAGCAGCTCAGGCGACCCCGGCGAGCTTTGCGGAGTTTTTTCTGATTCGGCAATAGGCAGCCTTCGTGTTAACGGTTCAACGGGTGTTTTCGGCGAGCTTCTCAAGCCGTCATCGGCAAAGCTTATTCCCGTTGCGCTTGAATCCGAGGTTAAAGAGGGCTATGCGCAGGTGGTTGCAACCGTTGACGGTAACGGTCCGCAATATTATGATGCGCAGATAACCAAAATTTATCCTGCGTCGGGCGGCGATGAGCGGAACCTTATTGTTAAAATAACCGATAAGCAGCTGCTCGAAAAAACAGGCGGAATTCTGCAGGGCATGAGCGGCAGCCCGATAATCCAGAATTCAATGCTTGTTGGTGCAGTGACGCATGTTTTTGTTAACGACCCCTCGCAGGGCTATGGGATTTTTGCTCAGAGGATGGTTGAAACAGCCGATAAGCTGGCTGACGAAAAGATGCAGGATGCTGCATAAATGAGTTGATATTAAACGGTTTTTGCGCTAAAAACGGTAAACTGTCGGAAAGTGCGATAAATAATTGGCAAAAATTGGCAAAATAATAATTGGTAATTATTGACAATTTTTCTTGATTATGGTAATATCTTCGTGAAGTAAATCAAGCGGAGGTAAAACCATGAGAAAAATGTTGAAAGTTATGCTGACCGAGGACGGGAGCGAAACTCTGCATGAGCTTGCAGGCATTTTGCGAGCAGGCGGCTGCGAGGTAACAACCGTTATCAAGGACGGCGCAAAGATTATCGAAAAGCTAAGGGCAGGCGAAAGACCCGATGTTTTGCTGATGGACGGCTTTATGGCTCGTCTTGATGCGCTCGGAGTTCTGAGGGAGCTGGACTCCTTAAGGCTTGAGAAAAGACCGATGGTTATGGTGCTTTCGTCTGCCGATAACGAGAGAATTGAGAGCGAAATTCTCTCAAACGGAGCGGATTATTATTTCCTGAAGCCTTATAATCCGTCGATGCTTGCCGAGAGAATCATTCAGTTTGCGAGCATTCACGATTCAACGGCTGCCAAAAACGGGGTAAAAGATCTTGACGTTGTGGTCAGCCGCATCATGCATCAGATTGGAGTGCCTGCCCATATCAGAGGCTATCAGTATCTGCGTGAAGCTATCATTCTTTCCGTAAACAACAGCGAAATGATAAGCTCTGTTACAAAGATTCTTTATCCCACCGTTGCAAAAACCTTCAAAACAACGCCGTCAAGGGTTGAAAGAGCAATCCGCCATGCGATTGAGGTTGCATGGGACAGAGGCGATGTTGATGTGCTCAGCTCATATTTCGGCTACACGATTCAGAATGAGAGAGGCAAGCCCACAAACAGCGAGTTTATCGCAATGATAAGCGATAACCTTAAGCTGCAGATGAAAACGGTATAAAAAAGCCCCCGAAGCCGCTTTTGTAACGGTTTCGGGGGTAAGTTTTATTAAATATTATGCTGCTGCGATGATTGAAAGGATAAGACCTGTGAGGATGGGGGATAAATCAAATGCGCCCGAGGGAACTTCAAAGAAGCTGTCATCAACCTCAAAGGAGATATCGTCAAAATATGTATACTGAACCGAATGCGTTGAAGCATCCTCAACCTTGAGCATAACAAGCTCATCGCCGTCAAAATAGAATTTGCTTGTTACAAACTCTCTGTCATTGTATTCTTCAACGTAGTATTCCTTGCCGTCAACGGTTTCGTTGTAGCTTTCAATATACTGGATGAAGCCCTGTGTAAGGTTTGCAGCATCCTTTACAAGCTGCCAGATATCAGCGCCCTCAAGCGGATTTCTGTCAAGCTTTACAAAGAAAAAGGGGAGAGTGGGAACAAAAGCGTAAACGCCTTCTTCCGAAGCGATAACCCTTACCTTCAGGAAGCCTGCCGAATACTCATAGGCAATGGAGTTGCCCTTAACGGCAACGGTGTTTTTGATTTCCGAGGGAAGAAAACCGAAAAGCAGAGTGCTGCCCGAGTTGATTGTAACCGAAACCTCATCCTCGGTTTCAAGTCTGTCAAGCAAAGCGTCTGCCTTGGGAGTTTCAGCCGCAAAAGCATTTATGCAGAAAACCGAAGTCATCATAAGAATTGCGGCAAGAATAACGCTTAAAATTCTTTTCATTTTACATACCTCCGTTTTAATCCAATTATAGGTGAGCGTTAAATCACTCATCTGACAGTACATATTGTATCATATTTATGCAAAATTTGCAAGAAGCTCGCAGATAACGGAATTTGAAAGCAAAAAACCGTTTTTCGTGAGTGCAATTCTGTTTTCGCTGATTTCAACAAGACCGTGCTTTTGCAGGAATTCCGCTTTATTTATTATACTTTCGGGAATTTTTTTGCCGAAGCGTTTTTCGAATTTTTCAAAAACAAGTCCCTCTGTCAGACGCAGGGCAAGCATAATAAATTCTTCTTCGTCGCCGCCGTTGCCGTCGTCAACGGGAGAATCTCCGCCGATAAAGCCGTCAATGCTGCGCTCATAATAAAACCTTTTTCCGTCTGCAAACGAATGCGCAGCCGCACCGATGCCGAGATATTCCTCGCATTGCCAGTATTTGAGATTGTGTCTGCTTTCAAAGCCCTCTTTTGAAAAATTGGAAATTTCATATTGAGCGAAGCCTGCTTTTTCGAGTGCCTCAACCGCTGTCAGATAAAGCTCGCTTGTTTCGTCATCGTCAGGGAGAGCAAGGCTCTCTCTTTTTTTATGGAAAAATGTGCCTTCCTCGATTTTCAGTATATAAGCGCTAACATGGGTTGCACCGCTGTTTTTGCAGAATTCAACGGATTTGAGCAGGCTCTCTTTCGTCTGGTTCGGAATGCCGAGCATCAGGTCCAGCGAAATGTTTGTGATTCCCGCAGCCTTTGCACGGGCAACAGCACGCTCAACATCCTCGCAGCCGCCACGCCTGCCGAGCGCTTTTCTTTCGGCATCGTCTGCGCTCTGCAGACCGAGAGAAATGCGGTTAACTCCGCTTGCTGCCGCCTTTGCAAAATCAAAAGCCGAATTGATTCCTCCCGTATCCGAGGGGTTGCATTCGAGAGTAACCTCGCAGTTATCGGTTCTTCTGATGTGAGAAAGAATCAGCGCAATGTTATTCGCTCCGAGCAGAGAGGGTGTTCCGCCACCGAAATAAACGGTGTCATATATGCGGTTTTCACCGTCAATCTTCCTGCAAAGAGCCGCAACGTAAGAATCCGTAACCCCCTTTTGGGGAGCTACGGAATAGAAATCGCAATAGGGGCATTTGCCCTTGCAGAACGGAATATGAAGATATAAGCCGATTGGTTTTTGTGAATCAGTCATTGTCATCAAGCTTGAGAACCGCCATAAATGCTTCCTGCGGAACTTCAACAGTACCGAAGTGGCGCATTCTCTTTTTGCCTTCCTTCTGCTTTTCAAGCAGTTTTTTCTTTCTTGTGATATCGCCGCCGTAGCATTTTGCAAGAACGTCTTTTCTCATAGCCTTGACGGTTTCTCTTGCAATAACCTTGCCGCCGATGGCAACCTGAATCGGAATTTCAAACATCTGTCTGGGAATGTTATCCTTAAGCTTTTCGGCAATCTTTCTGGATTTGCCTCTTGCCTTGTCGGTATGGATAATGAATGAAAGGGCATCGATAAGGTCGCCGTTGAGAAGCACGTCAAGCTTCACAAGGTTGGAGCGGCGGTAATCGGAGATTTCGTAGTCGAATGAAGCATAGCCTCTTGTTCTGGATTTGAGAGAATCGAAGAAATCGTAGATGATTTCGTTGAGGGGCAGCTCATAATGGATATCAACTCTGTCGGGTGTGATGTAATCCATGTTTTTGAAAATTCCTCTGCGCTCCTGACAAAGGTCCATAATTGCACCAACGTATTCGGCAGGCGAATAGATATGAGCATCTGTGAAGGGCTCTTCGCAGTAATCGATATTGGCAGGGTCGGGATAATGCGTGGGGTTATCGATTTCAACCATTGAGCCGTCGGTGAGGTGGATTTTATAAATAACGCTCGGCACTGTTGTTACAAGGTCGAGGTCATATTCTCTTTCAAGGCGCTCCTGAATGATTTCAAGGTGGAGAAGACCGAGGAAGCCGCAGCGGAAGCCGAAGCCGAGAGCGCCCGAGGTTTCGGGCTCATAGGTCAGAGCGGCATCGTTGAGCTGGAGCTTTTCAAGCGCATCGCGCAGGTTTTCGTAGTCCGCACCGTCTGCAGGATAAACACCGCAGAAAACCATGGGGTTAACCTTTCTGTAGCCGGGGAGCGGCTCTGAGGCAGGGTTTTCAACAATTGTTACCGTGTCGCCGACTCTTGCATCGCTTACGGTTTTGATTGAAGCTGTGATATAGCCTACCTCGCCTGCAGTAAGCTCGCTGCAGGGCTCGGGCAGGGTTGCACGCATATAGCCTGTTTCAACAATCGTGAATTCAGCGCCGGTTGCCATCATTCTCATTGTGTCACCCGGCTTGATTTTTCCTTCCTTGACTCTTACATAAACGATAACGCCCTTGTAGCTGTCGTAAACCGAGTCAAAAATCAGCGCTCTGGGAGGCAGGTTATCGTTCGCCTCAGGGGCAGGAACATTTTTGACAATGCTCTCAAGCACCTGCTCAATGTTGATGCCTGTTTTTGCCGAAACTCTCGGAGCCTCGGAGCAATCAAGACCGATAACCTCCTCAACCTCTGCGGCAACTCTGTCGGGCTCTGCGGAGGGAAGGTCAATTTTGTTGATAACGGGCACGATTTCGAGGTTGTGGTCAAGCGCAAGATAGGTGTTTGCAAGTGTCTGCGCTTCAACGCCCTGCGATGCGTCAACAATCAGCACTGCGCCCTCGCAGGCAGCAAGTGAACGTGAAACCTCATAGTTGAAGTCGACGTGACCTGGAGTGTCAATAAGGTTGAGGATATATTCCTCGCCGTCCTCGGCAAGGTAGTTGAGCTTAACTGCGTGAGCCTTGATTGTGATGCCTCTTTCTCTCTCAAGGTCCATCTTGTCGAGAAGCTGAGCGGTCATGTCACGCAGCGCAACGGATTTTGTTTTTTCGAGCAATCTGTCTGCAAGGGTTGATTTGCCGTGGTCGATGTGGGCAATAATGCAGAAATTGCGGATTTTATCTTTTGAAACAGCCAATGTAATTCTCCTTGAAATGTTTTATACGAGTTGTTCAGTATTTCTTTCAACGTTGCCCTTGCCTATCCACATATCCTCCCATTTCTGACCTGCGATTTTTTCAATTCGGATTTTATCGCCTTCGGATATGTTGCAGGAGCCCGTTTCGTGTTTTTCTTTGATAACTCTTTTAATCTGCTCATGGTCGGCTTTTGTCATGGAATATTTATAAACCGAAATAACGCAGAAGAGAGCAAGGATTGCAGGGATAACGGAATAGCAGGTTCTTAAGCCGATGTTTGTTTTTCTTGACTGAAGATGAGGCGCTTTGATATCGGGGTTGTAGCCCAGCAGTTCAAGAATTGCACCGACAGAGAAGCCCATGATGCTGCTCACGGTTTTTCTGAAGAAGGTGCTGAAAGTTGAGATAACGCCCTCACGGCGTCTGCCCGTGATAAGCTCATCAACGTCGGTGATATCGGGCTGGATAATGTCAATTGCAAAACCGGGGCCCGAAAAACCGATGTTATAGCAGATTGACGAAAGAACGATAACGGCGTATCTTATCGGCTTCGGAGTTGTGTAGTTGATGAATGAGTTGATGGCAATGCCGAAAACCATGAGCGGACCGAGCAGCTTGCCGCCTGCGGTTTTGCCCTTATAGCGTGAAAGCACATAGTTAATCGGCGAGCCGCAGAATTCGGAGATGCCTGCAACGATGTTCATTGATATGAAAAGGTTGTAGGTGTCGGTTACGCTCGTCATAAAGTATTGATCGGCAAAATTGCAGAAATATCGGCTCATCGAGAAAAAGAGCGACATAACGAAATATTGCCAGAAAGCTCTGCTTTTAAAAACGAGCCTGTATTCGTTGATGAAATGCTTCCAGTCAAACTTTTCGTTTATCTGGTCGGCGGATGACGGTTCTTTTGTTTTGAAGAAACTCAGAATCGGAGCCCATAAAAACCAAACTGCAAGCACAACGCCTACAAGCGTATATTTTGAGCGATCATCGGGCGAGGGCACGGGCAGACCGACAAGCGCAGTCTGAACATCGAAGCCGCTTAAAACAAGACCTGCGAAAACATATGATGTAATCTGACCGACGGAGTTCATCATATATTCAACAATTCTGTATTGCGAGCGCTCGAAATATGTTGGTGCAACGGTGGGAAGCATCGCCGTATGAGGAATGCTCATAACGGTCATGAACGTGTTATATAAAAGTGCGGCAAAAAGATACCACCACCAGATTGCCGTATCGTTTCCGCTGCCGGAGATTCCGAAAGAAGTCCATTTGAATACATAGGCTATCGCAAACGGAATGGCGGAAATAATCATATACGGGCGGTGTCTGCCGAGCTTGGATTTTGTTCTGTCGGTAATTATACCCATAAGAGGGTCGCTTATTGCGTCCCAAAGACCCGAAATCAGTGAAATCAGACCTGCCTTGCCCGTCGACATTCCTTCAACAAAGGAAAGAAATTGCTGGTGGAATTGGTTTATCGGGTAGCCTGCACCGCCTATGGTTATGTTGGCGCAGGTGTAGTTGCACATCGGGCGCAGAGTTCTTTTAACATCGCCTTCAAAGCCTGTTATCTCTTTTATTTTTGCGCCTAAGCCCATAATCCGCCTCCTTATAATAGTCTTAATCAATTTATAATAACAAATTATAATAATAAGGTCAAGTTTTTTAATTTTTAAAATTTTTTAAAAAACAACAGACCAAACCGTTTTCTTAATCGTCTTATAGTTGAAAGGGCAAAAAACGCCCGAAATTTTAAAGAAAGAAGAGATATTCATGAAAAAAACCGTTATTGCATCGTTAAGCTGTCTGCTTGCATTATTTATCGCTGTTGGCGGAGCTTTGGGCTATGTTTATTATGATTTCAGTGTCAAAGGAACAAGCAGCGCTGAATTCAGATTTAAAGATGATTTTGATGATAAGATTTATGCTCAGCTGAATAATATCAGAGCAACGTATTCTGACGGCACCCTCACGTCAACCTCGCAAGAAATCAAGGTAAACGGCATCGGTGTTTATGCAACAATCAGGGAAGGTGAAGATACGGGCACACTCATTCTGAAGGTGAATCAGAATGTTGCACCGTATACACCGTTTGAAATCAGATTGATTCAGTTTACCGAAGGTACAAAGAATTCAGAGGGTGAATACATATCCTACCATGAGCTTTATCTTGAGGGATATGATAAAAACGGAGAAAGGCTTCTGTTTCAGCCTGCAGGCAGCCTGGGAATTGATGAAAACGGAGTGCGCACATCAGAGTTTTTCATCCGTTATTCAGACAGATATCTCAAAGCGCAGGATATTGAAAATGCGTTTCCCATAAGCGTTGAGCTTAACGGTCACATGGCAACAATGACAAGAGCAAGCATGTTTTAAGGAGGTGTCTTATGAGTGAAAAAGTAAGAGTTAACCTTGACGGTCTGCATTCGCTCGATATTTCCGTGAGTGAAGCAAACAGAACGATTGTTACTGAGCTGGTGCTGCCTGATGAGCCGCCTGAGCTGATTTATGCGGAAAAATTTGATGAGCCATGCAACTATCTTAAAACGGCTATCAAAAAGGGGATTATGTATCTTGACGGCTGTTTGGCTCCGAAAGACAGGGAAAAGCTCAAGCGAGGGCAGAATTATTGGGAATCATAGAGTTACTCAACCAAAAAGCGAGCAGAGAATTGCCCGTACAGGTTGAAATTGCTAATAGAGAATGATATAATGTAATTTAATAAGAAGAGTGGTGAGTTTATGGACGAAAGAGAAAGACTGGCTCAGCTTGTTGCAGGGCTTCAGAGCGGCGACCAAAGCGCCTTCAACGAGATTTACAAGCTGACCAGCCCGAAAGCGTTTTTCGTGGCTTTTGAGATTACAAAAAATAATCAGGATGCCGAGGATATTTTGCAGGAGAGCTATATCACGGCGCTTGACAAAATATCAACTCTCGATAAACCCGAGAGTTTTGTGGGTTGGTTTCACAGAATAGTTGCCAATAAGGCAAAGGATTCGCTGAAAAAGAAGAAGCCGACCCTCTTTGACTGTGATGAGAACGATGCGTTTGCGGTTATTCCTGATGAGGATACCGACTTTTTGCCCGAGGCAAGCGTTGATAAATCGGAGCTTCACAAAATAGTTATGAGCGTTCTCGATGAGCTGAGCGAAGAAAAAAGAGCTTGCGTTCTCATGTATTATTTTGAAGAATGCAGTGTTAACGATATAGCCGAAACCCTTGATGTGCCTGTAAGTACGGTCAAAAACAGGCTTTTTACGGCGCGAAAGGACCTTCAGGGCAAGTTTTCAAAAAGAGGAATTACCTCTGCTTACAGCGTTGCACCCATCGGAGTTGTCCTCTGGGCACTCCGCCGTTCTTCGGATTCCGTGGCAAAGGCGTTCATTCAGGGCAGTGCCCCCGAACGGGTTCTTGCTTCAATTCTTGCTTCGGGTTCAGGCGGTGCGGCAGCGGCAGGTGCATCTGTGGCGGCAACGGCAGGCACGGGAATTGCCTCAAAGGTTGCGGCAATGACCGTTGTTCAGAAAATTATTGCAGGTACTGTTGCGGCGGCGGTTGTAACGGGTTCAGGATTCGGTGTTGCGGCGGTAGTCAAAAACCGCAATGCGCAGCAGGAGGCTGAAAGAGAGCGGATAACAGGAAATGTTTCAGTAACCGAAGAGGTTACAACCGCTTTTTATACAGAGCCTGAAACTGTTCTGCAGGCAGTTGTTGAGGTAACAACGCAGGCTTCAACTGAAACCTTATCCGTTTCATCTTCGGCGGGTACTTCCGCCACGCAGAAAACAACGGGAACAACCGCAAAGCCGACCACAACAAAGCCTGTTACCACTAAACCGACAATGACAAAGCCTGTAACAACAAAGCCGACCACAACAAGAAACGCAACAACAAAGGCAACTACCACAAGGGCGGCTACCACAAGACCCACAACAACAAGACCCACAACAACAAGAGCAACCACCACAAGACCCACAACCACAAGACCCACCACCACCAGACCAACAACTACAAAGGCAACAACGGCTGCGCCTGCAACCGTTGTTATTGACCTTTATGACGGAACGGGCGAAATTGTGGCAACGCTCACAAAAACCGTTCCTGCAGGCACGGAGATGTCATATAATTATATTGTTTCCCTGATTACGGGCGACGGCTATGAACCCAACGCAGGTGTTTATGATGACGGAGGCGTTTCATTCGGAACAGTTGCACAGTCAGGGCAGTCTTATAAATTCTCGGCAGACTTATAATAAAAGGAGAAAACCATGAAAATGATAGTTAAGAAAACATTGGCGGTGCTTCTTGCTGCGGTTATTCTTTTCGGAGCAGGTCAGAGCCTTTCGTTCGGTATTTCAGCATCGGCAAGCGGTGCTGAAGGCACGCTGAGCATAGAAACCAAATTTTTCAGAGAAGAAAACGAACAATGGCTTGAAACAAATCGCGTTGCCAAAGGCGAACAGCTTAAAGCAAGAGCTTATATCGGAACGGACTATTATACAAACTCGGGCGAACTGATGTTTTTCTATGATTCCGATTTCTTTACGGATAATTACGAAAGAGATACAATCAACAAGGGTACGGTAAACCCTGTTTATGCCGATTTATACGGTCTTGAGGCGCAGGTTGTTGTTTGCAGCCGCAGCAGCAGAATTGTTCAGCGTCTTCTTGAATATGAGCTTGTTACGCAGGAATTTATCGATACCCACGTCTGCGTTGCTGTTCTCTATTCGTTTGCAATCAATACGCCTAACCTGATTCTTGATGAAAGTGAATGGCTCATTGAGTTTGACCTTACTGCGATATCTGAAACACAGACGGAAATCGGCGATTTCTTTGCGCTTGAGTCAACGGTGCAGAGCACCTCAAATCCCTACGGTTATATAAGCGTTCCGTGGGGTAAGGCAGGCGAATTTGCCGAGGATACAATTATCCTTGCCGATAAGGATGTTTATGTTGAAATCACGGGCAATCCTGTTGCATCAGTATCAAACATTGTTTTTGATACAAACGGTGGCTATTTCGGTTATGGCGAATACGGCGACAGATATGAAGTATCAGGAAATATCGGCGAAGATTTTTATTTATACGATATTCCTCCTGTTGAAAAAGAAGGCTGTATTTTCATGGGCTGGGCCGATTATTCTTATTCACCCGAGCCCATGGATGTTGTTGCATCATTCGGCTATGAGGATATGCGCTATTATGCGGTCTGGGAGTATATGGACTGCGAGGTTCATTTCCACACAATGTGCGAATATGAGGTTGAGCCTTTAATTGCGAAATACGGTATGGAAATCCATCTTCCCGAACTTACAAGAGAGGGATATACCTTTGACGGTTGGATTGACGAAAACGGCAGCAGAGTGGAGAGTCCGTTTGTTCTGACCGAACCGCAGAAACATCTTACGGCAGTATGGGTGACCAACAAACACGAGGTTATCTTTGATGCAAAGGGCGGAACTTTTGATGGCGGCAGCGAGATAATTCAATTTGAGTATGCTTACGGCGACGCAATTGGTTTCCCCAAAGAGCCAACAAGAGAAGGCTATGTTTTCGCGGGCTGGGTTAATGATAACGGCGAATCGGTAGACTCCTCGGCACTCATGCCCGATATGAGCATGGTTATAAATGCCGTATGGGAACCTCTGGATTTCACCGTAACATACGAAACCCATACTGAAGAATATATTCCGCCTGTGACTTACAGGTTCGGTGATATTGTTGAGCTGCCTGATTATGTTGTCAGAGATGGCTATTACTTTGCAGGCTGGAGTTTAAACGGCGAAATTATCTACGGTGAGTTCTATATGCCTGCGCAGGATGTGGTTATCAGTGCAGAGTGGGTTGCGGCTGATAACATTCCCTATACGGTTGAGGTTTATGTTGAGGATTATGGCTTCGGTGAGTATGTTCTCGACCTCGACAACACAAGAGATTACTACGGCACAACAGGCACTGAAATATATATTGAAGACTATCCCGAAATAACAGGCTTTACTTTTGAACCTGCAATAAGCGTCACGAGTGCCGTTATCAGACCCGACGGCTCAACAGTGCTCATGCTTTATTACACAAGAAACAATTATCCCCTGGTTCTTTATTCCGAGGGCGCAGAGCTTCTGACACAGGATCATCCCTATGACTTCGCAATATCGGAGCCTGAATATCCCGAAAGGGAAGGCTATCGCTGCGTTGGCTGGATGTTCAGAGAAACAGGCGCAAAGGCGGACTTCCCGATTGTAATGCCTGCCGATATCGTTGAACTCGAAGCAATCTGGGAAGCGGAAGAATATACAGTTGAATTCAATACCGACGGCGGCGAAGAAATTGACCCCGTGACTGTTGTTTACGGCGAAGAATTTGTTCTGCCCTCGGCAGTTAAAACAGGCTGCATATTTGTAGGCTGGAGAGATGCGGATAATAATATGTATACTGCAGGGCAGACGCTTACCGTTCCGGCACACGATGTGAATCTCAGAGCAGTCTGGATGATTCAGAGCCACAGAGTAACATTTGTTATCGGCAATGATTCTGTCAGCTTTGATGTTGTGGCAGGTCAGGCAATCCCCATGCCTGATATGAGCCAATATGAAAATATTGAAGTTATCTGCTGGCTTGACGAAAACGGCAAAAAAACCGAAATTCCCGATGCTATGCCCGACAACAATCTTAAGTTTACCGCAAAGTTAAGATACAGCTGCGGCGGCAATGATTACGGCGTAACGGCATCCTATGAAAGCGGCTGCTTTGAGCATGAGGGCAATGACCTCCGCTTTGTTGTTGAAAAGGTAACAGGCAACAGAGAGCCCGGCGGAGTATATTTCAAGGGTGTTAACTATAAGCAGATTGCACTTTATAATATTAAATTCTATTACGGAAATGTTCAGATTCAGCCTGAAAACGGAAAGGTTGAAATCCGTATTCCCGTTCCTGCCGCATATAAAAACAGCACAAGCTTTATTGTTGTTCACCGTTTCAGCGGCGGAGGATATGAAGAAATCGGCGCAACAGCAAACAACGGTATGCTTGTTTTCTCAACAGGCAGCTTCAGTGAGTTTGAGATTTATGTAAAAGCGGAAACCGTAATCAAAACCAAGCCGGCAAAGCTTTCATATAATTATAAGGATGCGCTTGACCTGAGCGGTCTTACCCTTGAAACCGTTGATGCAAACGGCAACAAAACCGTTATCAGCGATACAAGCAAAATGACTGTCAAGGGTTATGACCCCAAGAAAATCGGTACACAGACATTAACCGTTGAATATGACGGTACCTCTGCTCAGTTCAACGTAACTGTTTCATATGCGTGGTGGCAGATGCTTATCCGTATCCTTCTTCTCGGCTTCCTTTGGTATTAATCTGATATAAAATAAAAAGCAGTCCGCACCAAAAAAATGCGGACTGCTTCGCTTAAATGATTAAAATCAAAGCTTAGAAAAACCGTGGGAATTGATAAGAGCATCAAGCTTTTTGCCTTCTTTGCACAGAGGGCATTCGTGAGAGGGGCATGAGAAATAATCGGGCAAATCCTTGGGGTTGAATACCGAGTTGACGGCATGGCCGTCGCACTCGTCGGTTGTTGCAAATATTGATGCAACGCCGACAACCTCGCCGCCGTAATACTGTACCGCATCAATGGCAGCTTTTGCTGTGTAGCCCGTTGCAACGGAAACAGCAAGAATAAGAACATGCTTGCCTCTTATCATCGGAACGATGTTATCTCTGAATAAAAGCTGCGAGCTGCTTGTTATTTCAGGGGTTACAACATAGATTGTCTGGTGGGCGTTGATGCTCATCAGGCTGTCTCTTGTAAGCTCTTCTGCAAGGCAGGTGCCGATAACCTCTGTTCCGTCAAGGCAAAGAATTGTATCAATGATTTTAACCTTATAGTTATAGTTGCTGCAAAGCTCCTTTGCAACTGCCTTTGCCTCGGAAAGACGCGATTTCTGAGCTGCAACATCAACATAATAATTGCTGTGAGCATGGTTTGTTGCAAAGTGACCTTTTGCAACTCGGAGATAAAGGTTGCTTCTTTTGGTTTTGATTTTATTGATATTTGATGTAGGCATGGAGCTCCTCCTTTGCATTGTATCTGTTGTTTTATATTTATTCTATAATATATATTTGAAAATTACAAGAAAAAATTTATAAAATTTCGGCAATACGGTTCAAAAAATAAAAAAAGAAAAATTTTAAAAAAATTTGAAATTTCTTTAGACCAACTCCGATTTTGCTTCGTCATTAAGGTGAAAGGCAAAATAATAACAATAATCGGAGGCAATCAAAATGAAAAAAACATTATCAAAAGCAATGGCAATCATCCTCTCGGCATCAATCATTCTCGGCACGGCAGCAACCGCATCGGCGGCACGCACAAAAGAAGATGTTCTTCCGAAAGAGCAGAACGCAATAGTTTCAATCTTCAATTCGGTGCTTGAATATTTCAGAAGCATCAGCCTGATTTTCGGCTCAAAGCCCGAGAAAGAATGCAGCGTTGAATTCACAATGGAAAAAGAAGAAATCTTCGGCAAAAAGGAATTCTTCAAAAGCTCCCACGCATCAACTCTTGTTCTTCTTGATGACGGCAGCATCATTTCGGCATGGTTCGGCGGCACCGGCGAGGGCTACAGCGACGTAAGAATCTGGTATGCAATTTATGACGGCAACGAATGGAGCGATGCAAAGGCTGTTGAAACAACAGATAACGTTGCTCATTGGAATCCCGTCCTTCATAACTTCGGCGACTATGTAAGACTCTATTATAAAGCAGGCGTTGATACAAAGGTTTGGGTAACAAAATATGTTGACTCTTTTGACGGCGGTAAAACATGGACTGCACCTGCAGAGCTTGTTGAAGGTGATACTACCGGCGGCAGAGGACCTGTAAAGAACAAAAACCTTGTAACCTCTGACGGCATAATCATTGCTCCGTCATCAACGGAGCAGGGCTCATGGAAAGCTTTCTTCGATATTTCCGAGGATGGCGGCAAAACATGGACAAAAACAGCTTACGTTGAGGCAACGGATGAAAAGGGCAGGGAAGTTCAGATGATTCAGCCCACTCTCTGGGAGAGCGAGGCAGGTGTTCATGCAATGTTCAGAACAAAATCGGGCGTTATCTACAGAAGCGATTCCTTTGACGGCGGCTATACATGGTGCAAGGCTTATGCAACAACCCTTGAGAATAACAACAGCGGTATCGACTGCGTTGTTACGGATAACGGATGGCTCTGGCTTGCATATAATCCCATCAGAGTTTCAGGCATCCGCAACGAGCTTGCGCTTGCGGTTTCAAAGGATAACGGCGAAACATGGGAGGAGGTTGCTGTTCTTGAAGCAACACCGCTCAACATTTTCTCCGAATTTTCTTACCCTGCAATTGTTGCAAACGGCAACGAGCTTCATATCACATATACATATAACAGAGTTCAGATTAAATATGCTCATATAGAATTTGAAGGCTGATCTGAAAGGGGTTTTGAAAAATGAACAAGAAATTATACAGAAGCAAAAGAGATAAAAAGCTTTGCGGTGTTCTCGGCGGAATTGCAAATTATTTTGAGGTTGATGCTGCTCTTGTAAGAGTTATAGCGGTTGTGCTTTCATTCTTCCCGCCAACAATTCCGGCATATATCGTCTGTGCTCTGATTATGCCTGAAGAACCCGAAACCATTCCGGAATACCGCGAGGCGGATTATGTAGATGTCAATTCCGAAAAATAAAAAGTATAGGAGAATCGGTATGAATGAGAATTTTAAAAAGTTTTTATATGCGCTGCCGTTTTGCATCCCGTTTCAATTCTTTCTGATATGCGATTTTTATTACAGACAGAATTATATCAGACTTATTGTCTGGGTGGTTATAAGCATTCTTTATTCAATCTATGAACATAAAGGACGAAAAAAAGAGATGTTTGCAGGCAGCGTGGCAGGTTCGGTAATTTCCGTTATTGCTACCTCAATCGCAAATAACAGTTTTGATGAATCAAGGTTTGCACCGCTCAGCTCGATATCAACGGTTATTATTTTCATATTACTGTTCTTTGTCATTCAGTTGATTCCTGATATTATTTCATACATATATAAGAAAGTTAAAGAAAAAAAGGAGAAATTATCATGAAAAAACTCATCTTCGGTCTTGCAACATTCTTCACAAGCGTTCTCGGTATTTTAGGTTCAATGCTTTTAAACGAAATCAATATGTATTTCCTCACTTACAACATTTACTCTTCGGGAAATATGTACGGCGCATCGCTGTTTGCGTTCGTAATCACAGCAGTAATCGGCTTTGTTTTTGCTCTTATAGGAGCGCTCAGCCGAGATAAAAATGAAAACAAAAAGTAAAAGTTAAAGGTGATAAAATCATGAAAAAGGTTATTATGGGTTCGGTAATGTTTGCGCTTGGTACTCTGTCCGTTCTTGGAGTATGGACGTACCATATGTTTGATAAATTCTTATATGCGGCTTATGACTACGGCACACAGTTTGGCGGTATGGAGCTGACATGGACACTCATTCCTCTTGTTGTTCTTGCTTTTGTCGGTCTTGTTATCGGCCTTGTCGGAGCATTCAGCCGAGATAAAAAAGAAAACAAATAAAAACATAACACATCAATTAAAAAGGAGAAATCATCATGAAAAAACTTATCTTCGGTCTTGTTGTATTTCTTGCAGGCTTATCTTCGTTTATCAAAATGTTCAATATGGCAGCTTCGTTCCTTATGGCGGATTACTTCACCGATTATGCTTTTATAACGGTTCTTATCAGTTCGTTCTTCGCAATGCTGTTCTTTGTGTCCGCTGCAGCAGGTCTTTGTGTTGCATGGAAAGCAGCAAAGGTTAAAAAGACTGAAAAACCCAAGCCTGAAGAAATTGAATAAACCATAATCGGAAAACCACCCGTTGCGGTAACGGGTGGTTTTTTCTGCAAAATAAAAAGGCTCACACGGAAAACCGTGCAAGCCGTAAATGCTTGGGCAATCAGAACTTTTTGCTGCCGTCATCTTTTTCGTCAAGATGCTCCTTGAGAATATAGATGGGTCTGTTTTTTACCTGAACATACATCTTTGAAAGATATTCGCCGATGATTCCGAGGCTGAAAAGAACAAGACCGCCGATAAGCAACATAAGCGCAACGATTGTTGCGTAACCCGGCACATCGATGCCGAAGAAAAGCTTCTGGATAACAACAACCAGCAGATAGATAACCGAAAAGAATGATGCGAGCAGACCGATGAAGGTTGAAATCTTGAGCGGCATTGTTGAAAAAGCAAAAATGCCTTCAAGCGCATATTTGAAAAGCTTGCGTGCGCTCCATTTGGTTACGCCGCTTTCTCTTTCGGCAACGGTATAGGGGATATACTTTGTGTTGAAGCCGACATAGCTGAAAATACCTTTTGAGAATCTGTGAAATTCGCTCATCTGCAGAATAGCATCAACCATGGGGCGTTTCATAAGTCGGAAATCCGAAGCGCCGTTAACAAAATCAACATCCGAAATTTTGTTGATTATTTTATAGAATGAGGATTTGAAAAATGAAAGCACGGCACCCTCTTTACGGGTTTCCTGATAAGCGGTAACGCAATCGTTATCCTCATCGGAATTAAGAACATCAAGCATTTCAAGCACAACCTCGGGACGCTGCTGCAAATCGGCATCAATAAGACAGACGAGGTCGCCCTTTGCCTTTGAAAGACCTGCATATATTGCGCTCTCCTTGCCGAAATTGCGGCTGAAGGTCAGCACCTGAACATTGTTTTTTACGTTGAGCTCATTATGGATGTATTTAAGTTTTTTATAGGTTTGGTCTGTGCTGCCGTCATTGACAAAAACAAACTCATAATCCTCAACCCTGTTTTCAAAAACTCTGTTGACCTCGCTGAAAAACTTTTCAACGTTGCCCTCTTCGTTATAGCAGGGGATAACCAGTGAAAGCTTCATTTTTTCATCCTTCCAAGTAACCGTCTTACATACATTATTCGCATTATATTAAAGTATATCAAAACGAAAATGAAAAGTCAACGGCGGGTTTGTTAACAAATCAAAGCCCCGACGGCGCATACCATCGGGGCAAGAGAATTATTTATATAAGCTGATTGTCTGCTGGTAAACGGTACCGCCGATTCCCAAAATTATTTTGATGAAGGCAATGAGTTTATCAAAGAAGCCTGCTTTTGCGGTCATAACCTGCGTGTCAAAGTCCATAACCGTGTTTCCCATTTTGATTTTTGCGGTAAATGTTGTTTCGCCGCTCTTTACGGGTGTGATTATGCACTGTTTGCCGTCATCGGAAACCGAAACAACCTTGAAGTTTTCGTTGCTTGCTTCCCAGGTGATTTTAAGACTGTCAAATACACTGTTGTTGATATTTGCACGGAGGATAATTGAATCGCCGTAACGGATGGTTGTTATGCTGGGAGTTTTGATTTCAACCAATCCGAAGGGTTCGGGTTCGGGGTCAGGATCGGGATCGGGTGTTTCTGTGACTTCCCACATTGCGTAAAGAGTAATATCCTCCTGGTCGTCGGACCGTCTTATCATGTCGCCGGGATAATACCAGGTTCCCGTTCCGTTAAGGTTGACGCACCAGCCCGTGAATTCGTATCCGTCACGAACGGGCACTTCATCGGGAATATATCCGATTGAATTGCTTCCGACAAACTGAGTCTGCGGAGCATTTGTTCCGCCGTTGGCGTTGTAACAAACATAGAATTCGGATGCAAGTTTATCCCATACGGCATAAAGAGTAATATTTTCCGTAACTGTTATATCTTCGCCGGGATAATAGGATGCTTCATCGGCACCTCTCTGCTCGGACCAGCCTATGAATTCATATCCGTCGCGGTAAGGCTCGTCATCCGAAATGAAATAATCGATGTCATGTGCCTGTGTTTCGGGAGCATCATAGCCGCCATTGGCATCGTATGTTATGGTGGCGGTGGGCATAACGGTTAAGCCGACATAGCCTTCTTCACCGTTGAAGGTTCTTACATAAATATAATAAGTTTTGCCTTTGGTGAAATTATAGCTGATTTTAAAATTGCCGTCATCATCGGAGTCATCGTTTTCTGTTATTAGAACGTTGTTGCTGTCAGCGAGGGTGCCGACTGTGTCAACAGGTTCATCAACCGTTGTGGTCTTTATAACATATTCGCCCGTTTTTTCGGGAACGAATTTCATGATATAATAGGGCTGTTCTCTGGTGAATTCAAGACCGGTATAGCCTTCGTAAGCGCCGAATTCTCTCCAGATTGCAAACAGATTTGTGCTGCTGTCAAAGTAAACCTCGTCACCGGGATAGTAAACTGTGCTGCTGAAGTCTGCGGTTTCACTCCAGCCCGAGAAGGTGTAGCCTGTAAAAGAAGGTATTTCTTCGGGGATTGTTATTGAATCGCCGGGATAAAACCTTTCGGCATCGGGAACTCCTGTGCCGCCGTTGCCGTAGAATGTGACGGTGTATTCATCTTCTTCCCATACTGCATAGAGAGTAACGTCATGGTCAATGCTGATTTCTTCGCCGCCATAGTAATCGGGAGAGGTTGTGTCAGCATCTGTTGACCAGCCGAGGAAGATGTAGCCGTCGCGGAGGGGTTCCTCATAAGTGACAATATAGGTGTCGCTTCCGCTTTGGCAATCGGGCGCATCATAACCGCCGTTGGCATCATATGTGAGGGTGTAGTCGGGCTGTACCTTTTCCCAGATAGCATAAAGAGTTACGGAACAACTGCCTTTTGAAATGTTGGAGTTGAGGTCAGAGGGAACGATTGTGTTATCTTTTTTGTCAAAAATCGTGCCGCCTGAAGAAGATGTTCCCCAACCTACAAAATTATAGCCTGTTTTGTATATGCCGAAGGTTGTGTCATCAATAAGACCGTTTTCTTTGGTTTCGTTGTAAGTCCATTGCTGATAATACTTGGAGCTGTTGGAGGTCTTGTAGATGTTGTTTGATGAAAGGTAATATGTATCAGATGAAATTGAGCCGCCGTTAGCATTGAAATAAACGGAGAGAATGTAGGGGTCATCTTTGAAATTCGGATGAATGCATCCCCAGTAGCCGCTGCCGTCACCGGCTTTGATGTTTTTATAGTTTGTGGTAAGATTGCATACTCCGGTATAACCTGCGGCATTCTGATGCCATGTTGAAGTTGTTGCTTCGAAAATTGCAACATGACCGTAACCGCCATTGCCGGCATAGATGATAATATCACCTTTTTTAGGGGTGCCGCCTTTGGTTCTTGTCCATCCTGAAGGAAGCTTGTTTGTGGTATAATCAACGGCGTTTCCGCCAACAGAAGAAACTCCGAGATAGACATAATAATAGTATATTAGGTCTACACACTGACCGCCGTAAACACCGTCATAGTCCAGTGTCTGTCCTTTCTTGGATTTTACCCAGCTGATTGCATCTGAGCTTGTTTTCGAGAGTGCTGCACTCGCTGTTACGGGTACCATACAAATAATCATTGTAAGGCACATTAACAAAGCGAGCAATTTTTTGACCGTCTTTTTCATATAAAAACTCCTTTGTTTTATTTGGGCTTTTAACCCATGCATAGAATAAGACAAATGAAAAAACAAAAAAGTTCGCAAGATTAAAAAATTTTCAAGAATTTTTAAAATAAAAATCCCCGACGGTGTGCGCCGTCGGGGGTGTGAGTATCAGTTCATTTTCGGCATGGGGCGGTGCTTGGCTGTGAATTCGGCAACGTCAATGCGGATTATGCTCACTATCGCCGCCATTTTATCTTCAAATTCAAAATCCTTGCCCGTCTGCGTTTTCATAAGGAATGAAAGTGCGGACTTTTTAATCTCAATATCTTCGATTATTTCTGCCGTACCTCTGCCCATGATTGAGGAATAGGCGATGCCGTATTTGCAGGCGATTTCACCCTCAAAGGGAACGATGCCGTATTCCATTTCAAAGAATACCTTGGGGTTAGCTCTCATAACATCAAGCTTTCTGCCTCTTTTTGCGCCGTGAAGCCAGAGTGTGAGCTTGCCGCCTTCAAGTGTATAGCCGTAATTCATGGGCACAACATAAGGCTCATCGCCGTCAACCATGCCGAGATGAAGCACCTTTGCATTATTCAGAATCTTTGTTATTTCATTGATATCCGTAACTTCACGTTCTCTTCTTGTCATACCGTTCACAGAAAAAACCTCCGTTCGTGAAATTTTATCCTTTAAATAATATCACGGAAAACCGCTTTTGGCAAGAAGGAGTATTGTTAAAGGAAAATTCATACAATTTAACAAAGTGTTTACAATTGCAATATTGACAAATCAATACGGTTGGGGTATAGTAATAACTGTGATTAGCACTCATAGGTTCTGAGTGCTAAAATTAGCACTCAGAAAAAATCGGATGAAAGGCGGTGAGGAAATGTCAGAGCTCAGCGAAAGAAAGAAAGCGATATTGGCAGCAGTCGTTGAGCAGTATATCAAAACGGGTGAGCCCGTCGGCTCAAAGGAGCTGCTTGCGCTCACGGGCATGTCGGTTTCCTCTGCAACCGTCCGAAACGAGATGAGCGATTTATCTTCTCTCGGCTATCTTGAGCAGCCTCACACCTCGGCAGGCAGAATCCCGTCGCAGAAGGGATACCGCTATTATGTTGATAACCTCATGAAAAACCGTGAGATTGATGAGCTTAACAAGCGCCTTATCGAAGCAGGGATTTCCTCTGCGGCAGGCGACCCTGAAAAGCTTATCGCTCAGGCAGGCGAGGTGCTGGCGGATTTAACAAAATGTGCCTGTGTTTCTACTGCTCCGGGCGGCGATTCAACGGTTATCCGCAAAATCGAGCTTGTGCCCGTCAGTTCCCATACGGCGATGCTTGTGCTGCTAACCTCAAACGGCATCCTCAAAAGCCGTCTTTGCAGGCTGGACAGCGAGCTGAACGTTAAAATCGTTGAGGAATTCTATAATGTTGTTGAGTCCTCGATTGTCGGTAAATCCGCTTCGGATATCAGCGTTGCATCGATGCAGACTGTTGCCGCTTCGGTTGACAGCGACCCTCTTGCAATGCTTCCTCTGATTGCTGCGGTTTGCGAGCTTGCAGGCAGCACGGCTGAATCAAGGATAATGCTCGGCGGAAGCTCAAATCTTTTCTCGTATAAGGATTACGGCTCAAATGCCGTTGAGCTTCTGGAATTTCTGAGCAAAAAAGAACCCCTCTCGGCTGTTATGAGCGAGGTTAAGGCTCCGCTCAATGTTAAAATCGGCAGAGAAAATATTTACAGGCAGCTTGAAAATTCAAGCGTAATCGTGGCAAAATATTCCGTGGGCGGCAATGATTCGGGAACAATCGGAATCATCGGTCCGACCCGAATGGATTATGAAAATATAATACCGAGTGTCAAATATCTGACCAATCTTGTCGGCACTCTCATAACGCAGGCGTTGGAGGATTGACCGACAGAAAGGAAGCTTAAATGAAAAAGGAAAAAAAGAACCCCGAAACAGTTGAAGAAGTTAAAGAAGAAGCGGCTCCCGAGGTGACAAAGGAGGAAGAGCTTCAGAAGGCGCTTGACGAAAAGAACGATCAGTTTCTGCGCATCTGTGCCGAATACGATAACTTCCGCAAACGTTCACAGAAAGAAAAACAGGAAATCTATTCATCATCCCGTGCGGAGGTGTTCAAGGATTTGCTTCCCGTGCTTGATAATTTTGACAGAGCTGCTCAGAACAAGGGTGCAGGTCTTGAAGATTATTCAAAGGGAATCGACCTCATTTTTCAGCAGTTTTCCGATATTCTCAAAAAGAACGGCGTTGAAGCCTTCGGCGAAGCAGGCGATGAATTTGACCCCAATATCCATAATGCGGTTATGAGCATTGAGGATGAAAACTTCGGTGAAAATACGGTTGCCGAGGTGTTTTCAAAAGGCTATAAACTCGGCGATAAGGTTATCCGTGAAGCCGTTGTAAAAGTAGCCAATTCTTAAATTTGTAAAAAATATCTTTCACAATACAGGAGGAAATTAATTATGTCAAAGGTAATCGGTATCGACTTAGGTACAACAAACTCATGCGTTGCAGTTATTGAAGGCGGCGAGCCCGTAGTTATCGCAAACGCAGAAGGCGCAAGAACAACTCCCTCTGTTGTTGCTTTCGGCAAAACAGGTGAAAGAATGGTTGGTCAGGTAGCAAAAAGACAGGCTATCACAAACCCCGATAAGACAGTTGCTTCCATCAAAAGACAGATGGGCACCGATTATAAGGTAGCTATCGATGATAAGAAGTATACTCCTCAGGAAATTTCCGCTATGATTCTTCAGAAGCTCAAGACAGATGCTGAAGCATATCTCGGCGAAAAGGTAACAGAGGCAGTTATCACCGTTCCTGCTTATTTCACAGACTCACAGCGTCAGGCAACAAAGGATGCAGGTAAGATTGCAGGTCTTGAGGTTAAGAGAATCATCAACGAACCCACAGCTGCAGCTCTTGCTTACGGCATTGATAAGGAAACTGACCAGAAGGTTATGGTTTATGACCTCGGCGGCGGCACATTCGTCGTTTCAATCATCGAAATGGGCGACGGCGTTCAGGAAGTTCTTGCAACAGCAGGTAACAACCGTCTCGGCGGCGACGATTTTGACCAGAGAATTATTGACTGGCTTGCTGACGGCTTCAAGGCTGACCAGGGCATCGACCTCAGAGGCGACAAGATGGCTATGCAGCGTCTTAAGGAAGCAGCAGAAAAGGCAAAGATTGAGCTTTCAGGCGTTACATCCTCAAACATCAGCCTTCCCTTCATCACAGCTGATGCAACAGGTCCCAAGCACCTTGAAATGACTCTCACAAGAGCAAAATTCAACGAACTCACAGCAGACCTTGTTGAAGCAACAATGGGTCCCGTTCGTCAGGCAATGAGTGATTCAGGTCTTAAGACAAGCGAAATCAATAAGGTTCTCATGGTTGGCGGTTCTTCAAGAATTCCCGCAGTTCAGGAAGCTATCAAAAAGTATCTCGGCGCAGAGCCTTTCAAGGGCATCAACCCCGATGAATGCGTTGCTATCGGCGCAGCAATTCAGGGCGGCGTTCTCGGCGGCGAGGTTAAGGGCCTCCTTCTTCTTGATGTTACTCCTCTTTCACTCGGTATTGAAACAATGGGCGGCATCAACACAAAGATTATTGACAGAAACACAACCATCCCCGTTAAGAAGAGCCAGATTTTCTCAACCGCAGCAGATAACCAGCCTTCAGTTGAGGTTCATGTTCTTCAGGGCGAAAGAGAATTTGCAAAGGATAACAAAACTCTCGGCATTTTCCACCTTGACGGCATTATGCCTGCACGCAGAGGTGTTCCCCAGATTGAAGTAACATTCGATATCGATGCAAACGGTATCGTTCATGTTTCCGCTAAGGACCTCGGCACACAGAAGGAGCAGTCAATTTCAATCACATCCTCCACAAACATGTCCAAGGAAGATATCGAAAAGGCTGTTCAGGAAGCAGAGAAGTTTGCTCAGGAAGATAAGCAGCGCCGTGAAGACGTTGATGCACGCAACAACGCTGACCAGATGGTTTACCAGTGCGAAAAGCTCATCAACGAAGAAGGCGATAAGTTCAGCGAGGACGAAAAGGCTGCCCTCAACGAGAAGATTGACGCTCTTAAGGAAGCTCTCAAGGGCGAGGATATCAACCTCATCAAGAGCCGTCAGGAAGAGCTGACACAGAAATTCTACGAGGTTTCCGAAAAGCTTTATAAGGCTGCTCAGGAAGCTGCTGCAGCACAGGGCGGCGAGGGTGCAGCTCCCGGCGCAGATGCAGGCTACACAGAAGCTAACTACACAGAATATACTGACGATAATCAGTAATCATCATTAATAAGAACAACGTAGGGGCGGAGCTTTTCCGCCCGTATGTTGTGTTTATCACTTACTCTAAAAGGAGCTAACTCCCTTGGAAGATAAAAGAGATTATTATGAAGTCCTCGGTGTGCAAAAGGGTGCAAGCGAGGATGAAATAAAAAAAGCATACAGAAAAAAAGCCAAGGAGTATCACCCCGACCTTAATCCGGGCGATGCTCAGGCAGAGGCTAAATTCAAAGAAGCCAACGAAGCATACGAAGTGCTCTCCGATAATCAGAAAAGAGCACGCTATGACCAGTTCGGCCATGCAGGTGTTGACCCGAATTACGGTGCGGGCGGCGCAGGCGGTTTCGGCGGCGGATTCGGTGGCGGTTTTGATTTTGACCTCGGTGATATATTAGGCTCAATGTTCGGCGGCGGATTCGGTGGCGGCAGACAGTCAAATCCCAACGGTCCCCGAAGAGGCGAGGATGTTCAGACGAGAGTTACAATTTCGTTCGAGGATGCCGCAAAGGGATGCAAGAGAACAGTTGATATCAACCGTATCGATACCTGTACCGAATGCGGCGGCTCGGGTGCAAAAGCAGGCACAAGCGCAAAAACCTGCTCCGAATGCGGCGGCAGGGGCTATGTGACTGTTGACCAGAGAACTCCATTCGGCATCATGCAGAGCCAGAAAACATGTCCCAAATGCTCGGGCAAGGGTAAAGTTATCACTGACCCGTGCGAAAAATGCCACGGTGCAGGCAGAACCTCAACAAAAGCATCGGTTGAGGTCAACATACCCGCAGGCATTGATGACAGGCAGGTTTTCAATGTCAGAGGTGCAGGTAATGCAGGCACAAACGGCGGTCCCAAGGGTGACCTCAAGGTTGCTGTTTTTGTAAGACCGCATCCGCATTTTGAGCGTGACGGATATAATGTATGGCTCGAACAGAGAGTCAGCTATACTCAGGCAGTGCTCGGCGACAGTCTGCGTATTCCCACCCTTGACGGTGATGTTAAGTTTGATTTGCCTGCAGGCACACAGTCAGGCACCGTGTTCAGCCTCAGAGGCAAGGGTATCCAGATTCTTAACGGCAGAGGCAAGGGCGATCAGCTTGTGAGAGTTATTGTTGATGTTCCCAAGAATCTCACGCAACGCCAGAAAGAGCTTATGCTTGAGCTTGAAAAGGAGCTTGGCGTTAAGAGGGGAGCGCCCCTTAACTCCAAAAAAGGCGGCTTTTTCGATAAATTCAAGAATTAAAAAATCAGCCGCACTGTCAGAAACGGTGCGGCTTTTTAAGGTGACGGTATGAAATTTGATGCAATTGTTTTTGACCTTGACGGTACTCTGATTGATACTCTCGAGGATTTGAAAGACAGCGTTAATTTTGCGCTGAATAAATTCGGTTTTCCCGAAAGAAATCTTGACGAAATCCGTTCTTTTGTTGGCAACGGAGTAAAAAGGCTTGTTTATTTAAGCGTTCCCGATGGAACAGACGAAGAAACAAGCGCAAAATGCCTTGAAATTTTCAAGGAGCACTATAAGGGTAACTCGCGCAACAAAACCGCTCCGTATGAAGGCATTCCCGAAATGCTTAAAAAGGTTCAGGCTGCAGGCTTCAAAACTGCGGTTGTTACCAACAAAATTCAGGATGCGGCAATTGAAATTATCCGCTGTTTTTTCGGCGATAAGATTGATGTTATCATCGGTCAGGTCGACGGCGTTGCTCAGAAGCCCGAGCCCGACGGTGTATGGCTTGCGCTCGAAAAGCTCGGCGTTGACCGAACAAAAGCGGTTTATATCGGCGATTCCGAGGTTGACTGCATGACGGCGCACAATGCGGGTCTGCCCTGCATCGGTGTAACATGGGGCTTCCGCAGCAGAGAGGTGCTCGAAGAAAATAAAGCGGAGTTCATCGTCGATTCGCCCGAAAAAATATTGGATTGCGTTCAATAATTTTACAGTTATGAACCGTGCGCAGGTGTTGACAAATTGCGCACCCCGTTATATAATAAATTGTCAATAGAATATGTCCTTATTCAGAGTGGCAGAGGGACAGGCCCTGTGAAGCCCGGCAACCTGTGTTAAGCAAGGTGCTAACCTGCGGCGGAAGCCGAAAGATAAGGTGTTTTCAACCGCTGAAGACTCCTTCGGCGGTTTTTTTCAGGACTTTCGTTGATAGTTTAGAAAAGAGAAAGGTAAATTATCATGGCACATTATTTCTTTACATCCGAATCCGTAACAGGCGGACATCCCGATAAAATATGCGACCAGATTTCCGATGCGGTTCTTGACGCTATTCTTGCTCAGGACCCCATGGGCAGAGTTGCCTGCGAAACCTGCTGCACAACGGGTATGGTTCTTGTTATGGGCGAAATCACAACCACAGCAGATATCGATATCCCCAAAATCGTAAGAGAAACAGTTGACGAAATCGGCTATAACAATGCTGAATTCGGCTTTGATTGCAACACCTGCGCAGTTATGACAGCTCTTGATAAGCAGTCAGGCGATATCGCAATGGGCGTTGACAGACTCGGCGCAGGCGACCAGGGCATGATGTTCGGCTATGCCTGCAATGAAACTCCCGAGCTTATGCCTCTCCCCATTTCGCTTGCTCATAAGCTTTGCGCAAAGCTCACAGAGGTCCGCAAAAACGGCACTCTTGCTTATCTGCGTCCCGACGGCAAGAGCCAGGTAACAATTGAATATGATGAAAACAACAAGCCCGTAAGAGTTGATACCGTTGTTATTTCATCCCAGCATGCAGCCGATGTTACTCTTGAACAGATAAGAGAGGATATCGCTGAAAAGGTTATCAAGGCAACAATTCCCGCAGAGCTTATGGACGATAAAACAATCTTCCATATCAACCCCACAGGCAGATTTGTAACAGGTGGTCCTATGGGTGACAGCGGTCTCACGGGCAGAAAGATTATCGTTGATACATACGGCGGCTATGCACGTCACGGCGGCGGCGCATTCAGCGGCAAGGACCCCACGAAGGTTGACCGCTCCGCAGCTTATGCGGCACGTTATGTTGCAAAGAACATTGTTGCGGCAGGTCTTGCTTCAAAGTGTGAGGTTGAGCTTGCTTATGCAATCGGCGTAGAGCAGCCCGTTTCTGTTTTTGTTGATACCTTCGGCACAGGCAAGCTTGCTGATACGGATATCTCCGATATCGTTAAGAAGCTTTTCGACCTCAGCCCTGCAGGCATCATCAAGGCTCTTGACCTGAGAAAGCCCATCTATAAGCAGATTGCCGCTCTCGGTCATATCGGCAGAACAGATGTTGACCTTCCCTGGGAAAAGACCGACAGAATTGACGAAATCAAAGCAGCAGCAAACATCTGAATATAAAAGCAAAACCGCTGACCGTAAAGGTCGGCGGTTTTTTATGCTCAAAATTTATCTGTTTTTTCTCTCCAGAAATTCTTTATAGAGCTTTTCTTTGTATTCATCGGTATATTCATAGCACCAGAGGTTGAAAATTCCGTTGAAATCCTCGAAGGTTTCATCGGGCAGAATCTTCGTCTGACCGAATTTATAGGGCAGGGGAATTTCAGCCGTGCCGTTTGATGCAATGTGGTATTCCTTTGCAAGCTCAATGGCAACTCTGTTTGATTCCTGCCTCGGAAGCTCCTCGTCAAACTTGATTTCCGTTATCGGGAAAAGCACGCATTCAGCTCCCGAGCGGCGGTAAAATTCGGGTGATGTGCCCGAATGACCGTGGTGCGACATCTGCATGATATCGCATTTGAGGGTCTCGTTGTATCTCCTGATAAACACTCTGTCGCTCTCGCTTGAGCTGTCACCGGGGAAAGAAACTTTGCAGCTGCCGACTTTCATCATCAGCGAAATTGTTGTGTTGTTAAAATCGTTTACAAGGTTGGGGAAAATATCCTCGTGGGTACAAAGCACGGTGAATTCAAGGTTATCAATGTAAAATCTCTGACCCGTGTGCATTTTGTATCTTTTGATTTCAGGGCTTTTTGCAAGCTCTTCTTCAAAATTTTTCATGAAGTTGATGCAGGGCGTGCTCCAGTAATCCTTATCTCTGTGCTCAAGCGAGGGCAGATTATAATAAATTGCCCTGATATCAATTTCGTTCTTGTGATAGCGCAGGATATCCGTCAGCTTGCCGATATGGTCATCATGACCGTGCGAAATAAACCAGCCCTCAACAACGGGCTTTCTGCCGCCTGCCTGCTTTTTGAGAAACTCGCAGATACGTATATCGTCATTGACCGAATACGGATGAGCGCTGTCAATCACAAAGAATCTGCCGCTTGCCGTTTTGATTATGTAACACATGCCGCAGTCAATAAGCGAATGGTCAACCTCAAACTGCCAGAGGGTTGCATTCTCGGAGTTGCTTGCAGGCGAAACGGGATATTTTTCAAACGTGCTGCGGGCTGTAATGCGCAGCGATTTTTCGCTTTCGCAGTAGTAAACATGAGCCATCATGCCCGAAACAAAGGTTCTGTGATAATTGTTTTCGATATCGGTTGAACCGTAAAGTTCAAAACCTTTACAAAGCAGATTCTCACAAAGCTTATCAAAAACGGCTTTTTCCGTGTCGGTATAAAGCAGCATAAAAGTTCCGTCGCCGCAGTCATATTCACGGCAGCTTAAGCCGACGGGCAGGGGAATTGAATTGAAAACGGAGTTCATAATATCACCTCTGATAACAGTATTATATCACCGTACAAACCAAACGGCAATATTTCACCCGAAAATAGTTGAAATATGCTCCTGAATTTGATAAAATATTTTAGGAATAAACCGAAAGGAATGATAGCGATGTTTTATAAAATAGAAAATGAATTTTTTACCTGCGAAATCGATGATATGGGTGCGCAGCTCCATTCACTTAAATCGAAAGAAAACGGCAAGGAATATATATGGTACGGCAAAACAGAAATCTGGTACGGTCAGGCACCTGTGCTTTTTCCGATAATCGGTCAGCTTATCAACGATAAATATTTCTATAACGGCGAGGAATACTCAATGCCCAAGCACGGCCTTGCAAGAAAGCTGCCCTTTACCGTCAAGGAAATCGGAGGGGCAAAAGCGGTTTTCAGCCTTGAAAGCAATGAGGAAACCCTTAAAAGTTATCCCTTTGAGTTTGAACTGCTTGTTGCATTCGAGCTTAACGGAAAATCTCTTAAAAACACAATGACCGTTATCAATAAAACCAAGGGCGAAATGTATTTTTCAATCGGCGCTCATCCCGGCTTCAACTGTGCGGTCGGCGATGTGATTGAATTTGAGCAGCCTGAAACACTTGCAACCGAAAGAATTGACAGCGACAATCTTATCATCGATAAAAAATTCCCCCTGCTTGAAAACAGCAGAGAGATTGAAATCACAGAGGATATCTTCAAAGCGGATGCGCTGATTCTTTCGGGAATCAAATCCGAAAAGCTCCGCATCAAGGGCGAAAACGAGCTTGAATTCACATTCGGCAAATGCCCATTCCTCGGCATCTGGGCAAAGCCGGGTGCTCCCTATGTATGCCTTGAGCCGTGGTACGGCGTGAATGACGGCAGAGATGTGAAGAATGATATCTCTGAAAAGCGAGGAATTGAAAGACTTGCAGAGGGCGAAAGCTTTGAATTCTTCTGGAATGCGGAAATTATTAAATAAGATAGCAATAGGGGCTGTGAAAACAGCCCCTATATTTAGTGAAGATATAAAATCAAAATTGGTTGAATACTACGCCTCACTCTGAGTTTATAACACAGCTCTCATCAATGAACCTTTTTAAATATTTAAAATATCAAAAAAGAATAAAAATTATTGTTTTTGACTTTGAAATGTTACAAGTTTTCTACTTCAAGTAAATTTTAAAAGAGTATTCAGGTGGTTCATTATTGCTATAGTAATCGTCTTTGTAATTTGAATTTGTGTAATATTCATCATTGCCATCACAATACTCATCGTATTCTTCGCTGTGTTTTTTATCAAACGAATATCCTCCGGTAAGTTCACCGAAATCGACACTTTTTATATTGAACTCTTTGGATGAAAGTGAGAGATTTCTGCGTTCATTTGCATCGTATTCGATAATACCTCTTTCTAAATCAAGCAATGATGCAGGAACATACATTTCATCTTGAGCTTCTATTATAACAAAATGTTTTGCCGTATCAAAAGTTTTTCTGTTTTCAATAACAAGTGATTTTCCGTTTTCGGGACAATAAATGGTGTTGTTATCAACTATTTTGTAGCTACAAATTACTTTTCCATCAGAGGATGAATATAAACCATCGTTGTTTTTTTCTATAATTATTCTTCTGCAATACCCGTTTTGAAACAACATGTTGTTTCCTTGGTAGTCACTAACATAAGTAACGTATGGTTGAGATCCGCTTAAACTATATCCAGTAATTTGAATCCACTGATTTCCCATTTCATCAAGATTATAAAATCCCCATTCCGAAACAGGGGTGGAGGCTATGGTGGTTTCGGGGATATAAGTTGTTTCTTCTTCTGTTGTTTCTTCTGTTTCCTGTTCTTCGTAATCGTCATAAGAATATGATGATTGGTTTGATTTGCACGATGTGAGCGACAGGATGAAAATGCTGAAAATCAGCAGCATGGCAATAATCTTTTTCATTATATCAGCTTCTTTCGTTAAAATTTTCTTAATTTTAGCGGATTTTCCGCTAAAAGTCAATAGCGCATTTTCCGCTAAACTATAATTCGGGTAATAATAGTTTGGGCGGTGAAGAAATGCTCTATCAAAGAATAAGAGATTTGCGAGAGGATAAGGATTTAACACAGAAACAAATGGGTGTAATTCTTTCGTGTAGCCAGCGTGTTTACAGCAACTATGAGAGGGGAGAGCTTGATATTCCAACTGAGATTTTGATTAAGCTTGCCGATTTTCATGGTGTTTCGGTAGACTATATTCTTAACAGAACGGATAAAAAGTAATTGATTAGTTTCAATTATAACAAAAACGGCCTGCACATCAGTGCAAGCCGTAATTTTTTATTTGATTTTTCTCACCGTTTTGCCGTTGAACGAAACAACATAGCTTTCGGCGGTGTTATCCGTTCTTGCGGGATAATCGGTTGAGATTATGTTTGCCTTGCATGACATTGCAAGTCCGAGGCGTTCCTCTGATACATTGGTGAATTCATCGGCACGGGTGCGCACCATAACCTTTTTCTCGTCAACAGTCTTTGCCTGATGCTCAAGCATTTCATCGGGCTCGTTATCAAGAATAAACGATGTGCAGTCACGGTTGATATCCTTGTATCTGAGCATGGGAAACATTGCCTGCGATTTGATTGAGGGGTCAAGCTTGATATATTTTTCGGTTACGGAGCATTCGTGCAGAAGAACAACAACCTTGCCGAGCATATCCTTGACCTCGCACCAGTCATCTGCAGCCCTCATTTCGCCGAAAGATTCATAATCGCAAAGCATATCTGCAGGCGTGAAAAGCTTTTTGCCGAGAGTTTCACGGAGCGTTTCGTCAAGCTCTTTGGCATATTCAACATTAAATTTTTCCATGTCCTCAAGAGGCAGAATGATTCTTTTTGGCTCAATTATAATCGTTATGGGCATGTGGTCCGGATTGTTATCAGACCACATGGCAATTTCTTTCATTGCCAACGAAAAATCGTAGCAGGTTGTGGTCATTTCAATGTTGGGGTTGTGCATGCAGGTGAAAGAGATTTCGCCGTTACGGTCAAAGGTTTCAATATCAATTTCAAAGCTGCGTATGCCGCAGTTAAGCTGGTCGGTCAGAGTTTCGCTTTCAAAATCCGCTTTGTTTGCCGCAACAAGACCGAAGGTTAAATCTGAAAGATTGCGGTAAAGTTCTTTGGTTTCGTCGGTTGATGCCGACTGATAGCTGTTGTGAGTGCCGATAAAGCTGATTTCGTTGAATTTTATGCCTGCTTCAAGCTCTGCTTTCATATCGCCGTCAAAAAACGAGGCTTCGTCTACGGGCGCAATTTCACCGTTTGCATAAGCTTCTTCGAGAGCTGCTATACGCTGCTTCTGGGCAACGATTTCTTCCGAAAGCCTTGCTTCGCTTGCAGGGAAAACCGCAGTGAAAGCCATGACGGTTGAGATAAGAACAGGAATAAGTCTGAGAAGATAGTTTAAAAATTTTACCACTTTATTATCTCCTTCTGAAAGATTTCCAATTTTTCATTCAACAATAATTTTCCATGCTTCAACAAGCTTCTCAATGCTCCATGCGGCGTTTGCGGGGCTTGTCGAGGGCAGGCATATGGCCTTGATTCCCGTTTTTGGATAAGTGAATTTGTTATAATATTTCTCGGCGGTTTTGCCGTTTACAATGATTCTGTCTACCTTGCTGTTTTCAAGAATCACCGAAAGGTCGTTCGCCGTAACGTTTTTTATCGTGCTGTCGGCGCTGCCTTCAATTTCGCAGGATGCAATAACATCCCACATCGCAAGGCGGTTTTCCAGAATCATTTTCTTTTTTTCTTCAACCGTTTCAGGCTTCGGACAGCCGATAACTGCTGCCGCAACAGCCCAGAATCTGTTTTGGGGATGACCGTAGAAAAACGCAGCTTCCCTTGATTTGACAGACGGAAACGAGCCGAGAATCAGCGTTTTTGAGTTGCCGTCAAAAAGCGGCGGTATGGGATGAACAATCATTTGAATCACCGAACAATTATATTGCTGTATATCTTTTCAGAACTTTTGAAATGGGGGTGAAAACCGCAAAGGTTACAACCGCATTGATTGAAGCCTTCATAAGGTTAAAGGGAATAAATACGGTGATGAGCATTGAAGCCACGGTTTTAACGCCTACACCCATGAAAATTCCCGTGAGAACAAGGTTGAGGGGAATCATAACAACGGTCATTGAGATAACGCCGAGAATAAGACCGATTACAAGGCTGAGCGTTGATTTTTTGCGTCTGTAAATGATTGCGGGGATAAGAACAAGCGCAGCTGAAGCAACAAAATGCATAATGAAGCCTATCCAGCCGCTGGAAGCGCTGACGGTAAGCGCCTGAATAAGGCAAACCGCAAGAAGGATAACAATGCCCGAAACAGGGCCGAGCGTCATTGCACCGATAAGCACGGGGATATCCGCAGGGTCATATTCAAGGAAATTAACTCCCGGTATCAGCGGCAGACGGATGAAATAAATGAGAACGGTTGAAACTGCGGTGAGCATTGCCATGATGGCGGTTCTGATGACTGTCTGATTTTTCTTCATAATAAAAACTCCATTCCCTCGGAGTGCCGAAAAACAAAAATCGCCCTGCATAATACAGGGCGGAATATGTCGAAAATATCGGCAATCTCTTTCATCCGGACTATACCGTCGGTTGCGGAATTGCACCGCATCAGCCGCCGCAGCGGGTCGTGGACTTTAACCACCGGTGGGGAATCGCACCCCGCCCCGAGAATTGTTAATTTCATTATATGCCGATTGAGCGGTTTGTCAATAGATTTGAACTAAATTTTTTGCTCATAATATTTTGATTTTGGGTTTGTATTTTTATATTATATGTGATACAATAAATCGATAATAACTTTTTAAAGATTTTACCGAATCACAGTATGTTGCTTTGCGGCAACAAGATTTATATATTGACGGAGGAACAACATATGAATTTCACAGCAATAGGCTCGGGGCAGTCTCACGAAGGCTTCTGCCTTATCAAATCCGTTGAAAAAAAGATGACGGCAAAGGGTGTGCCCTATCTTGACCTTGTGCTTGCGGATAATGACGGCGAAATCAGCGCAAAGCTTTGGGATTATAAAGAAACACCGTCAAACACTTTTGAAAAATTCGATTTTGTAAAGGTAAGAGGCAGCTATGTGCCTTTCAACGATATGATTCAGTTCAGGGTTGAAAGAATCAGATGCGTGCTGCCCGAGGATAATGTTAAAATTGAGGATTATGTGCCCTCAGCCTGCCTTTCGGGCGATGTTATGCTTGCAGAGGTTGAGGCAATTGTTGCTTCCTTTGCGGATGAGGAGCTCAAACTCCTTGTTACAAAAGTCATTGAGGCATACAGAGAGAAGCTTCTCTATTGGCCTGCCGCAAAGAATCTTCACCATGCTGTGAGAAGCGGTCTGCTTATGCACACGCTGTCAATTCTCCGCCTTGCAAAGAGCGTTTGCTCAATTTACCGCTATGTGAATTATGATTTGCTCTGTGCAGGCGCAATCCTGCATGATATAGCAAAAATTGAGGAGCTTGATGTTGCTTCAACGGGCATCGCAGGCGAATACACCGTTAAAGGCAATCTGCTCGGACATCTTGTTATGGGTGCGGTGAATGTTGACAGAATCGGCAGAGCAAACGGAATTTCCGATGAAACGCTCACCCTTGTTGAACATATGCTTATCTCGCATCATGGCACCCCCGAATTCGGCGCAGCCAAGCTGCCCATGTTTATTGAAGCCGAGCTGCTTTCTCAGCTTGACCTTATGGATGCAAGGCTCTATGAAATGAGCCACGCCGTAAATGAGGTTGAGGTCGGCTCGTTCACACCCCGTCAGTGGGCACTTGAAAACCGCAATCTTTATAACCACGGCAGAGCTAACGGCGAAGGAATCAGCCTTATTGATGAATAATAAATAACAGGAGGAAAGATTATGAGAAACCATGAAATAACAAAGGTTCAGCCCCTGCTTAAGGAAGACGGAAGCCTCAGAGAACCAGGTTGGTCAAAGCAGCTTTATCAGGTTTATGACCGCAACGCAATCAAGGCTCCCAAATTCAGAATCAAGGAATGGGACTATTATCTTGTTTTATCCGAAAAAAATAATTTCGGTGTTGCTTTCACAATTTCGGATGACGGCTATATCGGTCTGCAATCCGTAAGCCTTCTTGATTTTTCAAAGCCCTGGGAGCATACCGAAACAATTCTTAACGCTCTTCCCATGGGTAAGCTCAAGCTTCCCCCGACCAGTGAAAAAGGCGATACGGTTTATCATGATAAGCGCCTTGATATGGAGTTCAGAGTTTCCGAGGGTCAGAGAAGAATTGTCTGCAATTTCAAGAATTTCCTTGACGGCAAAACCTTCTCCTGCGATATAACTCTTGCTCAGCCCGAAATGGATACAATGGTTATCGCAACCCCCTGGAAAGAAAAGAAAACGGCGTTTTATTATAACCAGAAAATCAATTGCATGAGAGCAAGCGGTAAGGTTGAGTTTGACGGAAAGGAATATGTTTTTGACCCCTCAACCGATTTCGGCACTCTCGACTGGGGCAGAGGTGTCTGGACTTACGATAATACATGGTACTGGGGCTCGGGCAACATGGATATCAACGGCCATGCTTTCGGCTTCAATATCGGCTACGGCTTCGGCGATACAACCGCAGCAAGCGAAAACATTCTTTTCTATGACGGAGTTGCCCATAAGCTTGATGATGTTAAATTCCACATTCCCGAAAGCGGATATACAGACCCGTGGAAGTTCACCTCGAATAACGGCAGATTTGAAATGGATTTTGTGCCGATTATTGACAGAGCCGCAAAAATCGATATCAAGGTTATCATCACCGACCAGCATCAGGTTTTCGGCAGGCTCAGCGGCAAGGCTGTGCTTGATGACGGCACGGTTATCGAGGTCAAGGATATGCTTTGCTTTGCAGAGGATGTTCATAATAAATATTAATTGGAGATTGAAATGGACTGGACTGAAATTAAAATAACCGTCAACGCCGATGATGTTGACAGAGCAGGGGATATCGCTCATATGGCGGTGCCCTACGGAATTTATATAGAGGATTACAGAACCCTTGAGGAAGAGGCATGGCAGATAGCAAGAATCGACCTTATCGATGAGGATTTGCTTGCCAAGGACAGAACCAAGGGCATTGTTCACATTTATATTTCTCCCGAAGAAAATCCTGCCGAGGCAGTATCCTTCCTTTCGGAAAGGCTTGCTGCAGAGGGTATCGGCTTTGAGCTTGATGAAGCTGTCTGCAAGAATGCGGATTGGGAGAATAACTGGAAAAAATATTTCAAGCCCATGCCCGTGGGCGAGCGCCTGCTTATCCGTCCCATCTGGGAGCAGGAGTTTGATGCAGGCAACAGAGCCGTGCTCCATCTTGAGCCTGGTCTTGCCTTCGGCTCAGGCACCCATGATACAACAAGGCTTTGCCTCGAGAGCGTTGAAAAATATGCTCAGAGCGGCAAATCGATGCTTGATGTGGGTTGCGGCAGCGGTATTCTTTCCGTTGCAGGTCTGCTTCTCGGTGCGGATTCGGCTGTAGGCGTTGATATTGATGCTCTTGCCGTTAAAACCGCAAAAGAAAACGGCGAAACAAACGGCTTCACTCAGCCGCAGTATACCGTTTTGCAGGGCTCGCTGACAGATAAAGTCAGCGGCAAATTCGATATCATTGCCGCAAATATTGTTGCGGATATCATCGTTATCCTTTGTGAAAATGTCAAGGATTATATGAATCCCGATGCCGTTTTCATTACCTCAGGTATCATTGAGCCCCGTGAGGACGATGTGCTTGCAGCGTTTGAAAAGAACGGTCTTGAGGTAATTGCGCGCCACGAAAGCGGCGGCTGGCTCTGCTTTGAAACGAAGGTGAAAAGCTGATGCGCATTCAGGATGAGCTTAAGGATTTCCTGCTTGAAAAGGGCGTTTCGGATGTCGGATTCTTTACCGCTGATGACGGTCCGCTCCCTTTCGGGGTGAGCATTGCCGTGCGCCTTTCTGAGGAAATCATTGAAGAGATTGAGGATGAGCCTACCCACACATATTTCAACCATTACCGAAATGTCAATGCGTTTATAGATTCAATGCTTCTGCAGGCGGGTCTTTTTCTTCAGAGAAAGGGCTATCGCTACATAACGGTTGCCGCTTCGCAGAGCATCAATAAGGATGGCTGGAATTACAAGGGCAGATATTCCCATAAAAAAGCCGCCTGCCTTGCAGGCCTTGGCTCAATCGGCAGAAATTCGCTTTTTCTTCACAGCGAATACGGCAGCTTCGTAAGGCTCGGCACAATATTTACCGACTGTGAGTTTGATGTTGCCGATGTTGAAATCAAAAATGTTTGCAGCGGCTGCGATTTATGCGTTAATGCGTGCCCTGCCAACGCGATAAAGGGTGTTGACTGGTATGCGGGAATCCCGAGAGAAGAGATTTTCGACCCCGAAGCCTGCAGCACCTATATGAAAACAAAATTTCAGAAAATCGGCAGAGGCTCGGTTTGCGGTATATGCATGAGCGTTTGTCCGATGAATAAAAGATAAACCACCCCCCAAAGGAAGATAACCATGCTTACGGAAAAACAAATCGAGCGCATGCTCAGCAAGCTTAAAAGATTTGAGGATACCCTCAACCCCATGCTGTTTGAAAAAATAGCAAAAATCGATGATGTTATGGCGTATGAAACGCTTGACAGACTTTATGAAATTCCCGATGATTCCCTGATGACGCCCGTTAAGAGCGGTCATATCTGGGGCGCAGAGGAATCCTTTTTCTGGATTAAAACAGAGTTTGTTGTGCCTGAGGAATATGACGGCAGAGATATTTTCATAATGCCTCACACAGAGGGCTACGAAACCCTTCTCTGGGTCAACGGCAAGCCCTTCGGCACATTCTGCACTAAAATCGTTTTCACGGGTCACGGCAACCATTATTGCGACCTGCTTAAGATGAATGCAAAGGCAGGCGAAAAAATCGAAATCGCCCTTGAGGTTTACGCAGGTCATACCCATCTGGGCACTCAGCCCTTTGAAAAAAACAGACTTATCAAGGAATACAGATATCATTTTGACGGCATAGACATCTGCGTCAAGGATGACTATATCAACGATTTCTATTTTGACCTAAAGGTTATCAACGAGCTTGTTGAATCGCTCCCCGAATCTTCATTCAGAAGAGGCGACCTCATAAACGCTCTTTATGAGGTGCATAAGAGAGTTTATTATGCCGCAGAGGATGTTGATGCAGAAGCTTTCAGAGCTGCTCTTAAAGCGGCGCATCCTTTCCTCAAGGAGATGCTTGCCGTTAAAAACGGTCCCGAGGCAGCCGAAGCAGGCATAATCGGACATTCTCACCTTGATACGGCATGGCTCTGGAAAGCAACCGAAACAATCAAGAAGAGCGCAAGAACATATTCAAACGCAGTTTCGCTCATGCAGCAGTATCCCGAGTTTATCTTCACGCAGAGTTCTGCCTGCCATTCGGATATGATCCGCAGGCATTATCCTGCATTGTTTGAGGATATAAAGGAAAAGGTTGCCGAGGGCAGATATGAGCCCAACGGCGGCGTATGGGTTGAATGCGATTGCAACATAACTTCGGGCGAATCAATGGTAAGGCAGTTTCTCTGGGGTCAGAGATTCACAAGAAAGCATTTTGATTTCACCTCAAACTGTTTCTGGCTTCCGGACACATTCGGCTACAGCGCCGCAATTCCGCAGATTATGAAGGGCTGCTGCGTTGATTATTTCCTCACAACCAAAATCGATTGGAACGATACAAACCGTTTCCCCTATGATACATTTTATTGGAAGGGCATTGACGGCACAACCGTTTTCACCCATTTCAACCGTATTCCTGCATGGCCTGCACCTCTGGATATGCACTATGCCGTTACGGGCAGCCGTAAAGAAGGTCACCACACCCTGAGCGAAAGAAGCGTAACAAGAAAACGCATCTGTGCTTTCGGTCACGGCGACGGCGGAGGCGGTCCGCAGTTTGAGATGATGGAAACCGCACGCAGAATAAAAGACCTCAACGGCTGCGCAAAGGCGGAATATTCAACCGTCGGCGACTATATGAAAAAGATTGAAGCTGATGCGGTTAATGCAGGCACATATTCGGGCGAGCTTTATCTCGAGCTTCACAGAGGTACACTCACAAATCAGCATAATATCAAGCATAACAACCGTAAATCAGAGCTTAAGCTGCGTGACCTTGAATTCCTGACCGTCAGCAATGCGGTAAAGGCAGGCGAGGTTGCAAGCGATGAAAAGATTCATCCGCTTTATGAAAAGCTGCTCATAAATCAGTTCCATGATATCCTGCCGGGCACCTGCATTCCCTCGGCGCATAAGCTTTCTCTTTCCGAAACAAACGAGCTTATCGAAAAAGCAGAGGGCTATATCACCGAAGCAGTCAGCGGCAAGGGCGATTATGTAACCGTTACAAACACTCTTTCGTTTGAGCGCAGCGATGCAATTTTCCTTGAATGCGAAGAGGGTCTGATTGCTGATATTCCCTGCAAGCAGCAGGCATATAAAAATCTTGACGGAAAAAATATCCTTATTATCAGCGGCGTGAAAATCCCTGCATTTTCAACGTTGAGAATCAATCTTGTCAAGGGTGCTGCCGATTCCGCAAGCGAAATCTCCGTTTCGGATTCAGGCGTTTCAACTCCCTTTGCAGAGATTAAGTTCAGCGAAAAAGGCTTCTTTGAATCCTTTGTTGATAAAAGGGCAGGCAGAGAAATCAAGGGTGAGGGATATCCTTTGGGCACCCTTATAATCGCCGAGGATTTGCCCACGGCATGGGATAACTGGGATATCGACGCCGACCTTGAATGCAAATATGAGGACAGATGCGTGCTTCTGGGCAGCGAGATAGTTTCTCACGGCGCGGCGGCCCTGATTATCAGAAACAGCTACAGCATTTCCGATAAATCAACCGTTACGCAGGATGTTATTTATTTTGCCGATTCACCCGAAATCAGATACGATACCGTTATGAATTGGCAGGATAACCACCGCTTCCTCAAAACAGCGTTTGATACCTCGCTGCAGAGCAATTTTGCACGCTTTGAAATTCAGTACGGCAACGTAACAAGACCTACAACCAGAAACGATTCCGTTGAAAAGGCAAAGTTTGAGGTTGTTAACCATAAATATACCGACCTTTCCGAAACCCGTTTCGGCGCAGCTGTTCTCAATGACAGTAAATACGGCATCTCCGTTAACGGCGGTCAGATGCGTCTTTCGCTCCATAAGGGCGGCTTAAGACCTGATTTTGAGGGCGACAGAGGAATTCACAAAACAGTTTATTCTTTCCTGCCTCACATCGGCGGCTTCGGTGCAGGTAACGTTATCAGACCTGCCTATGAGCTCAACATTCCCGTTATTGCAGGCAAGGGAGATTTTGAAGCAATTCCGCTTGTTGTTCCCGAGGAGGATAATGTTATCGTTGAGGCAATCAAGCCCTGCGAGGATAACGAAAAGGCATTCATTGTCCGTCTTTATGAGGCGGAGGGCACATTCACAAACTGCTCCGTAAAATTCTTTGAAGGTGCGAAGAAGGTTGAAATCACCAATATGCTTGAAGAGGTTCAGCAGGCATTTGACGGCGATGTTCTTACATTCCGACCCTTTGAAATCAAAACATTAAAAATAACTTATTGATAAGGTGAGCATATGAGAGTTTTTACTGAAAAGCTTACGGATGACGGCGTAACCCTGACTGCGTATCTGCCCGAATATTCTGAAGAGATGAAGCATATGGCAAAGCGCCCCACAATGCTTGTTCTTCCCGGCGGAGCCTATATGTTTTGCTCTGACAGAGAAGCGGAGCCTGTAGCGTTTGCTTATAATGCACACGGCTATAACGCTTTTGTGCTGCGTTACACCGTTGGAAAAGAAAAAGCGGCTTTCCCCAGACCTCTTGAGGATGCCGAGCTTGCAATGCAGAAGATTATTGAAAACGCAGAGGAATGGGCGGTTGATACCGATAAAATAGCCGCAATCGGTTTTTCTGCAGGCGGTCATCTTTGTGCCGCTCTTGCAACCATGGGCAAAATAAAGCCTGCCGCCGTTATTCTCGGCTATCCCTGCATTCTTGAAGACATAAGCGGGATTCTCGCAGAGCCGATTCCGTCGCTTGACGAAAAGGTTGATAAAAACACTCCTCCCGCATTCATTTTCCATGCGGCAGAGGATGACTGCGTGCCCGTTGAGCATTCGCTCGCATATGCCTCGGCGCTTGCAAAAGCAGGTGTTCCTTTCGAACTTCATGTTTTTGAAAAGGGATACCACGGCTTTTCGGTTGCCGATAACTCTGTGTATGATAAACAGGAGCATGTTGATTACCTTGCGCATGTTAAATGCTGGGTTGATATGAGCGTGCGCTGGCTTCACGGCAGATTCAATTAAAATCATAGTTTAGTAAATAATGAATAGGTAATAGTGAATAGCTTCGGGTGGGCTCTGCCCACACTCGTTTTTATATTAATCGGTCATAGGCGAAGCCTATCCTTAACTATTCACTATTCATTATTCACTTTTCACTAAACAATAACAAAAGGTGCATCAAGCTGCTTGATGCATCTTTTTCTTTTCCGTGAATTAACCGTGATTATTGTGTGCATAATAATAGCAATTCTGAAAATAAATCACGGAGGTAATTATATGAAAAAAAGAATTGCTGCTTTGCTTACGGCGGTGTTGATTATCACGGGGATTTTTGCGGGATGCATGCGTGCAAAGCCTGCGGATGACGGCCCTGATGCAACCGTAACGGAAATCCGGTATCTCAATTTCAAGCCCGAAATTGCAGAGGTTTATGACCGTATTTCTGCGGCATATGAGGAAGAAACGGGCATAAAGCTTGTTGTTGAAACTGCCGCTTCGGGCACCTATGAATCAACCCTCACCGCCCGAATGGCAACTGATGAAGCGCCCACGATTTTTCAGGTTAACGGACCTATCGGCTATGCTTCATGGGCTGATTACTGCGCCGACCTGAAAAACACAGAGCTTTATAAACATCTTACCGATAAAGCTCTTGCCGTTACCTCGGGCGATGCGGTTTACGGTATTCCCTATGTTGTTGAGGGCTACGGAATCATTTATAACAAGGCAATCTTTGCGGATTATTTTGCTTTACCTACAAAAGCGACGCCCTATAATTCCGTTGAAGATATAAAAAGCTTCGAGGCTCTCAAAGCGGTTGCGGAGGATATGCAGGCTCATAAAGCCGAGCTCGGCATTGACGGTGTTTTTGCGGCAACCTCTCTTAAAACGGGCGAGGACTGGCGCTGGCAGACACATCTTATGAATATCCCCGTAACGCTTGAATTCCTTGATAAAAAGGTTGACCTTACGGGCGAGGGCTATAAGAACATCGATTTTAAATATTCCGAAAATTTCAAAAATGTATTTGATTTGTATATTAACAATTCAACAACCGATAAAACCAAGCTCGGCACGGTAGATGTTACAACCTCCATGGCGGAGTTTGCTCTCGGTAAGTGTGCCATGGTGCAAAACGGCAACTGGGGCGCATCGCAGATTCTCGGCGTTTCGGGCAACAAGGTCAGCGCAGATGATATAGGCTTTCTGCCGATTTATACGGGTACGCAAGGCGAAGAAAATCTCGGCATTTGCATCGGCACGGAAAACTTTATCTGCATCAATGCCAAGGCAACCAAAGCTCAGCTGCAGGCTGCGGCAGATTTTCTCTGGTGGCTTTTCAGCTCGGAAAGAGGCAAAAGCTTTGTGACGGATGAGCTCGGATTTATAGCTCCGTTTGATACCTTTGATGAAGAGGAGACTCCCGATGACCCGCTTGCAAGAGAGGTTGTCCGTTGGATGAACATGGAAGAAATAACAAACATTCCGTGGAATTTCACCGTTTTTCCGAGTCAGAATTATAAGGAAAGCTTCGGCACGGCACTGCGTAAATACGCACAGGGTGCCATGACCTGGGAGCAGGTCAGGAATCAGGCGGTTAACGAATGGAAGAACGAATTCGGAGCATAACCGCATTTCGGAGATGGTATAATGCATAAATCGCTGAAAAAATATTTTCCGGTTTTCGCCCTGCCTGTGCTTGCGGCGTTTATGATATCGTTTCTTATTCCGTTTGCAATGGGAATTTATCTTTCCTTTACCGAATTCAAAACTGTAGATTCGGGTGAATGGGTAGGGCTTCAGAACTATATCAGGGTTTTTGCGCAGGATAAAACCTTTTTGGATTCGCTTGCTCTTACGGTCAAATTCACCGTAGTTTCAATAATTTCAATAAATGTTATCGCTTTTGCCCTTGCGCTTCTTCTGACAAGGGGGCTCAGGGGCACAAATATTTTCAGAACGGTTTTCTTTATGCCGAACCTTATCGGCGGCATTGTTCTCGGTCATATATGGAGCCTTATCATCAACGGAGTTCTCGGATTTTTCGGCGTAGATATAACGTATGACCCGAGCTACGGCTTCTGGGGGCTTGTTGTTCTGATGAACTGGCAGATGATAGGCTATATGATGATTATTTATATTGCAGGGCTTCAGAATATCCCTGCCCATATCAATGAGGCTGCGGCAATCGACGGCGCTTCTGCGCTCGGAAGGCTTTTTCATATAACCGTTCCCATGGTTATGCCTTCGGTAACAATCTGCACGTTTCTGACGCTCACGAACTCTTTTAAGCTTTTTGACCAGAACCTTGCGCTCAACGGCAAAGCGGCAGAAACCTCGCTGCTTGCCCTTGATATTTATAAAACATTTTATGACCATACAGGTCTGCGTCTTGCGGAGTGGCACGGTATTGCACAGGCAAAGGCTGTTATATTTTTCCTGATTGTGGCTGTAATTGCTTTCATTCAGCTTCGTGCAACGGGTCGAAAGGAGGTTGAGAACTGATGAAAACAAGGAAAAAAGTATTCAACACGGCGGCTTACGCCGTTCTTTTTGCTATTGCAGTCGGTTTTCTTGCGCCTGTTTTTATTATCCTGATGAACTCCTTCAAGAGCAATTTCTATATATCCGATGAGCCGTTTACTTTGCCTCGGGGAGATAAGTTCGCAGGCTTTGAAAACTTCATAAAAGGCTTCACCCAGTCCGATTTTCTGAGGGCTTTTCTGAATTCGGCGGCAATAACCGTTCTTTCTGTTGTAGGAATAGTCGTGCTCACCGCAATGGCGGCGTGGTACATCGTAAGAGTCAGAAACCGTTTCACGAAAACGCTTTATTATCTGTTCACTTTCAGCATGATTGTGCCTTTCCAGATGGTTATGTATACAATGACCTTTCTCGCTTTTGAGCTTGACCTGAACAGCATACCCGGCATTGTTTTTATCTATCTTGGCTTCGGCTCGGGACTTTCGGTCTTTATGTTCAGCGGATTTATCAAAAGCATACCGACGGAAATCGAGGAAGCAGCGGTTATTGACGGCTGCGACCCCATCCGCACTTTTTTTCTGGTTGTTTTTCCGATTCTCAAGCCAACGGCAATAACCGTTGCGATTCTTAATGCCATGTGGGTCTGGAACGATTATCTTCTGCCGTATCTTGTTCTGGGCTCGGGTAAAAACAGAACTTTGCCTGTTGCCGTGCAGATGGCTCTTACGGGCGGTTACGGCAATAAGGATATGGGTGCGCTTATGGCAATGCTCGTGCTGGCGATTCTGCCGATAATCATTTTCTATCTTTTCTGCCAGAAATATATTATCAAGGGCGTTGTGGCAGGCGCAGTTAAGGGGTAAATAATGGCAACAATAAAGTTTAAAAATGTTGTTAAACGCTTTGATAACGGTAAGGTAACGGTTATTCCCGATTTGTCGTTTGAGATAAAGGATAAGGAGTTTGTTGTGCTTGTAGGACCCTCAGGCTGCGGTAAATCAACAACTCTGCGCATGATTGCAGGGCTTGAGGATATCTCTGACGGCGAGCTTTTTATCGATAACAAAAAGGTGAATAACATTGCGCCCAAGGACAGGGACATTGCAATGGTGTTTCAGAGCTATGCGCTCTATCCTCATATGAGCGTTTATAAAAATATGGCGTTTGCGCTGAAGCTCCGCAAAATGCACAAAAAAGAGATAGATGAAAAGGTGCGCTGGGCAGCGTCGATTCTTGATATAGAGCCTTATCTTGACCGCAAGCCTGCCGCTCTTTCGGGCGGACAGAGGCAGAGAGTTGCGCTGGGCAGAGCGATGGTGAGAAATCCCAAGGTTTTTCTGCTCGATGAGCCGCTTTCAAACCTTGATGCAAAGCTTCGCACCGAAATGCGCAGCCAGATAACCATGCTGCATAAGCGGCTTGAAACAACCTTTGTTTACGTTACCCATGACCAGACCGAAGCGATGACCATGGCAGACAGAATCGTTGTTATGGATAAGGGTGTTATCAGGCAGTTTGATACACCGCAGAAGCTTTACACCGAGCCTGCTGATATGTTTGTGGCAGGCTTTATCGGCTCGCCCGGAATGAATTTTATTGACTGCATGATTACCAAAAAGGGCGGCGCACTTTTTGCCGATTTTGCAGGCAACTCAATGAAAATTCCTGCCGCTAAATCAAAGGCACTTGAAAAATATGAAAACCGCAGTATCATTCTCGGAATCAGACCCGAGCATATTTCTGCATTTTCGGGCGGCGTAAACGTGCAGGAAAGCTGCGTTATAACCGCCGAGGCAGAGATTGCCGAAATGACGGGCGGCGAGGTTAACGTTTATTTTAATCTCGGAGGCAGTAACTGTATCGCAAGGATAACCGCAGAGCGCAGAATTTCGGCAGGGGACTGCGTGAAGCTGCTTTTTGACGGCAACATGGCTCACTTTTTTGATAAAGAAACCACGAAAGCGATTGAATGCGTATGAGAGGCAGCGGAGTATTGCTTCACATAACATCCCTGCCTTCGCCTTACGGGGTAGGCACGCTCGGAAAAGCCGCCTATGATTTTGCAGATTTCCTTGAAAGTGCAGGTCAGAAATACTGGCAGATTCTTCCGCTCGGTCATACGGGCTACGGTGATTCGCCTTATCAGGCATTCTCTGCATTTGCAGGCAATCCTTATATGATAGACCTCGATTTTCTTTGTGATGAGGGGCTGCTCCAGCCTGAGGATTATCAGACACTCTGCCGTGAGGATAACAGCCGCAAAACCGATTACGGCAGGCTGTTTGCAAGCAGAATATGCGTTCTTAAGAAGATTGCATCCCGATTTGCCAAAACTGCGGAATATGAGCTGTTTTGCGCAGAAAACGCTTTCTGGCTGGAGGATTATTCGCTTTTCATGGCGCTCAAAGGCAGGTTTTCCGGCAAACCGTTTTTTGAATGGAAAAACCCTTTGCCCGAGCCGGATAACAAAAGCCGTGAATTCTGGAAAATTCTTCAGTTTTTGTTTTTTACTCAGTGGCAGAGGCTCAAAGCTTATGTCAACTCAAAGGGCATAAAAATAATCGGCGATTTGCCGATTTATGTTGCGCATGACAGCGCCGATGTTATGGGCAGCCCCGAGCTTTTTGAGCTTGATTCAAAGGGGATGCCGCTCAATGTTGCAGGAGTGCCGCCCGACGGATTCAGCGAGCGTGGGCAGCTGTGGGGCAACCCTGTTTTTGACTGGGATTATATGAGAAAGAATAATTACAGCTGGTGGGTCAGGCGAATCAGCCATTCAATGCGGCTTTTTGATATAGTCAGAATTGACCATTTCAGAGGCTTTTCAAGCTATTATTCCGTGCCCTACGGCAGTACCGATGCGGTTAACGGCTCATGGAGGGCAGGCCCGGGAGCGGAGCTTTTCGAGGCGGTTGAAGAGGAAATCGGCAAGCCTCTGATTATCGCCGAGGATCTGGGTTTCATTGATGAGGGTGTGCGTGAGCTGATGAAAAAAACGGGCTTTCCGGGAATGAAAATTCTTCAGTTTGCGTTTGACAGCCGAGATGCAGGCGAATATCTGCCCCATAATTACCCCCAAAACTGCGTTGTATATATCGGCACTCACGATAACGATACCCTTGCAGGCTGGCTGAACAGCGCAGATAAGGAAGATATCGATTATGCAAGAAAATATCTGCGCCTGAATGAAAAAGAGGGGTTTGTTGAGGGCTTTATCAAATCAGCAATGGCGAGCGTCGGCGATACGGTTATTTTTACCATGCAGGATTTGCTGGGTCTTGGCAGTGAATCGAGAATGAATATTCCGTCAACCGCCTGCGGCAACTGGCAATGGCGTGCGCTTGAAAGCGATTTTTCGCCCGAGCTTGCAAAAAATCTGCGTGAAATAACAAAGCTTTACGGAAGATAAAAGCAGCAGGAGAAATCTCCTACTGCAGTGTATAGTTTATTGAGTTTTCCTGTGCAAAGGCGTGTGCGGCAGAGCCCTCGGAGCAGGTGATTGTGAGCGAATTGCATCCGTCAAATGCATCGCTTGCGATGCTTGTGACCGATGAAGGAATTGTTATGCTCGAAAGGTTTGTGCAGTTTGCAAATGCTTCATCTGCAATTGTTGCTGTGCCGCTCGGAATGGAAACGCTTCTGAGGCTTGAGCAGTTATAAAACGCACCTATGCCTATTTCCTTGAGAGAAGAAGGCATCGAAATGCTTTTAAGCGATGTGCAGTCCGCAAAAGCTTCCTGACCGATTTGAGTAACCGTTGAGGGGAGTGTAACGGAGGTCATGCTTGTGTTATATGAAAATGCACCTGCGCCGATTGAGGTTACGGCGGAGGAATTGATTGTTGCCGGAATGATAACGCTTGATGCGCTGCCGCTGTAGCTTGTTATAACTCCGCCCGAAGCACTGTAATTGTTCGCGGGATTTGTTGTCGGTGCTGCGGTGGTTGGCTGTTTTGTTACGGTTTGCTTTGCCGTGGTTGAGGGCTTGGTTGTGGGCGCTGCGGTGGTCTGTACCCTTGTTGTTGATTTTGCTGCGGTAGGCTGCAAGGTGGTTTCAGCGGCAGATGCAGATGTGGCAGCGGATGTTTTCGGAGCTGATTTTGTCGTTGATAAAGTTGATGCGGTTTCGGATGATGTTACTGAGGCGATTGTTTTTTCAGTTGTAAGCTGCGTGAGCGCCTCCTGAGACGGATATTCCGAAACCGTGCAGGTTTCTTCAGGCAGAACAGTTGTTGAAACTGAATAAGAAGTTGTTTTTTCGCTTTCTTTAACATGGTTTACAACTGCCGCGGTGCCGCCTGCCGCAACGCTGCCTGCAACGGCAACCGCTGCTATTTTAATTCCGATTGATGCCGTTGCACCTGCCGCAACGCTGCTTGTGCCTGCAGCTGCTGCAGTTGTTGCCGTAGCTGCGGTTGTTGCTGTTCCTGTTGCGGCTGCTCCGACACCTGCGCCTGCGGCAACCGAAGCGGTCTGAGCGGCGGTTACGGCAGAAAAGCTTGCAAGCGAAGCGGGAACTGTTGCGGTCTGAGCCTGAACAGCCCAAAGAGAAAGAATAAACGGAATTGCACCGACCCCATAGAGAGTGGGGTCTTTTTTGCGCAGCTTGGTGAATTCTTTTTCGATATACTTCCTTGCTTTAAAAAGACGGCTTTTAACAGTGCCCAGCGGAATATCAAGAATCTCCGCAATATCGTTGAGACTTTTATCCTCATAATGAAAAAGAACAACACAGGCTCTGCTTTCGGGTGAAAGTGAGTCAATGATCTGATTGACGCACCTGCACAGGTCATCACGCTCCATAAGCTCATCGGGAACGGGTTTTGTATCCACTTCAAACTCTGTGCGTTTTTCATTGATGAAAACAACGGGGAGCGATTTACGGCTCTCCTTTTTAATGTGGTTTTTGCTTTCGTTTTCAACAATTGTTTTTATCCAGCCCACGAAGCTTTCCGGATTTTTGAGTTCGCCGAGATTGCGTGAAGCACGCAGATAAGCGTTCTGAACAACATCCTCAACATCCTCGTGGTTTTTAAGCAGAAGGCTTGCCGTATGATATGCAGTTTTAACCGACAGCTCATAAAGCTGTGCAAAAGCGGCATCGTCGCCGCCTGCTGCATCGGCAACAAGCTTGTTAAGATCAAGATTTTCCGTCATGGCGCCCTCTCATAAAAAATATATCTTGCTAACAAAATATAACATAATTCGCAGTTTATATCAATAAAGCCATAAATAAAAAATAATTTTTATTTTTCGGAAACAGTGAACTTTTTCGTGAAATATGTTGTCTTTAAAAAGAGGATACCGACAGTATATTGTGCTGTCGGTGCACAAGGAAATGTTGAAAAAATCTGACAGATACTGTATAATAAAATGCAGTTGAATTTAAGAGGAGAGATTATCTTGAAAAAAGCACTTTCTGTTTTTCTTGCTGTTGTGATTGCTGTTTTGCAGATTGCGGTTGCAATTCCCTTTATATCTGCGCCTGCTCATGCTGCGGAAATCAATTTTAAATGCGGTGATAATTTAACATGGACTATTGATGGGAATAACACTCTCATAATAAGCGGAACAGGCGAAATGTATGATGTAAGAAGCGAAATGTTTGAGGAAGAGCCGTGGTATGATTTCAGATACAGCATAACTTCAATTGTTATTGAAGAAGGAGTTACAAGCATTGCAGACGGTGCTTTCGGTTGCTGCTACAATGCTACCAGGATTCATATAGCATCAACCGTAGAAGTTATTGAGTATGATGCTTTCTATAAAAAAATCAAATATGTTACTGTCGGAGAAAACAGCATGCTCAGGCAGGTGGATAGTTTTGCGTTCAACGACACAGAATGGTATGCCAACCTTCCCGATAAACAACCGGTTTACATAGGCAGATTATTTTATATCTATAAAGGCATACCTGCTGCAGGTACTACATTGACAGTCAAGGACGGCACATATGCCGTGAATGCAAGCGCATGCTATAACAGAAGCGGCATTGCTGATGTTATTTTGCCTGACAGCATTGAGCATATAGGTGCAAATGCGTTTTTGTATACCACTTTCCTCAGCAATCAGCCAGAAGGTCCCATATACAGAGGTTCTTCACTTTTGGGTTATAGCGGCAGCGTTCCTGTTACGCAAGCGGATTTTGTTGTTAAAGACGGAACAAAATGCATTGCGTACGGCGCTTTCGGCGAAAGTGACAGAATATTCTCTTTGAGTCTTCCTTCAAGCCTTAAAACTATAGGAGCAGCCGCATTTTACAAATGCACCAATCTTAAAGAAGTGAATTTTGCTGAAGGCAGCGAGCTTGAATTTGTGGGAGCAAGTGCTTTTTCAGGATGCAGTGCTTTAACAGGATTTGTATTGCCTGAATCCGTGAAGTATATCGGAAATTATGCATTCAGTACAACTAAAATTCCTGCGATGCATTTGTCGGAAAATGTCAGCTATATCGGATTAAAATTCATAAGCGGTAACAGCGAACTTGTTCTGACTCTTGCAGAAAACAATCCGTATTTATATATGGATGAACACTGCGTTATTTATAACGAAAGAAAAACAGAGCTTTTATATTCTCTTCCCTCAGCCATGCCAAAGGAATATACCGTTGAAAAATCATGCGAAATGATCAGATATTATACATTCCAATCAAGCAAGGTTGAAAAAATAAATCTGAATGACGGTCTTAAATATATTGCTAAGTTTGCTTTTGAGAACAGCAAGCTGAAAAGTCTTTCGCTGCCCGATTCGGTTGAAGGTATAGCCATACATGCCTTCAGCGGATGTCAGATATCCGAGCTGAAATTAAGCAACAGGCTCAGGACAATTGAATCTTTTGTTTTTTGTGCTGACTTTGCGCTGAAAGAAGTTGTTGTTCCTGAGAGCGTAACATATATTGCAAGCACAGCGTTTTACAACTGTAAGGCTCTTGAAAAGATTATAATCCCTGCTTCTGTTACAAGATGCGAAAACGCTTTCGAAAACTGCGAAAACGTAACGATTTATTGCTATGAGAATTCTGCGGCGCATACCTGCGCTGTTAATAACGGAATCAATTATGTTCTTCTTGATTATCTTACCGATACTGCTGAGCTGACGGCTGCTCTTGAGCAGGCACAGGGCATTGACCGCTCTTTGTATACCGAAGAGAGCCTCGCTCTGCTTGATGAAGCAGTAAATGCTGCTGACACAGATGCGGAAAAAAAGACGCAGGAGCAGGTTAACGCATGGGCTGCTGCCATCAATGATGCACTTGGAAAGCTCGATTATAAAGATGCCGATTATTCGGAAATAAATGCGGCGGTTGAAGCGGCGGATAAGATAGACAGAAACCTTTATACGCAGGAAAGCCTTCTGAAGCTTGATGAAGCGCTGAACGCTGTTGATTACAGCTTGAAAATTACAGAGCGGCATAAGCTTGAACAGTGGCTTTCGGATATTAATGAGGCAGTGCAGAATCTTGAATATCTCCCTGCCGATTATTCCTCGCTTGATGCCATAAAAGAAAAATGCGATGCGATTGACCGCTCGCTTTATACTCCCGAAAGCCTTTCAAAGCTCGATGGCGCTCTTGATGCGGTTGAGGATAATCTGAAAATAGATAAGCAGGAGCAGGTTGCGCAGTATGTGACTGCAATTCAGCAGGCGTATGATGCTCTTGAATACCTGCCTGCCGATTACTCACTTGTTGAAGAGGCAAAGGAAAGAGCGGCGGCACTTGACCGCAGATACTACACCGAGGTTTCGCTTGTGCTGCTCGATAACCTTATAAACTCGGTTGATTATTCTTTGAACATCACACAGCAGGAAACGGTTAACGGTTTTGCAAAGGGCATAAATGATGCCATAGATTCGCTTGCATTTGCCGTAATCACTCTGCGCCACGATTTATGCGGAGTTATTGTTACCGCAACAACAAAAGAAATCAAGCCTGATACCGTGCTTACGGTTGAAGAGGTTGATTCATCGAGCTACGAGGGAACAAATTTCGCCGTCGGCGGTTCGATAAGAAGTTTGCATTTTTATGATATAAACCTCATTCTTGGAACGCAGACCGTGCAGCCCGACGGAAATGTAACGGTTAAAATCAGAATTGCAGACGGCGTTGACCCGAAAAAATGCAAGGTTTACCATGTAACGGATGACCTTGTTAATCCGCTTGTCCGTTTTGCAAACACCATCGACGGCAATTATGTTGTTTTTGAAACCGACCATTTCAGCGAATTTGCCGTTATTGAGGTTGAAACCGTTCTTGATTCCGTTGAGGTAACATCGTTGCCGTCAAAAACGGTTTACGGAATCGGCGAAACCGTTGATGCTTCGGGTCTTGCGGTTAAAGCGAATTTCAGTGACGGCACAAGTAAGGCTGTAACGGATTTCACAGTCGGAATGGTGAAGCTTGATTCTCTCGGCAAGAAAAAAGTTACCGTTTATTACACTTATAACGGCATAACCAAAACCGCAGAGTTTGAGATAACCGTTAATGCCGAAAATGTAAGCGTTGTTATTTCGAGTTCAGGTAAGCCTGTTGAACGGGTTGAAAAGAAAATCGGTCTTTTCAGCTTGTATTCGAAAACAAAAATAAAGCTTGATGCTTCCGTTAAAAATGCAGACGGCTGCAGGATAGAATGGTCATCCGATAATTCGAAGGTTACGGTTGATTCGGACGGAAACCTCAGCTTCAGGGGATTTTTCGGAGCAAAGAAGGCTGTTATAACAGTCAGAGTTATTGATGCAAACGGCAATGTTGTAGCTAAAGACAGCGTAACTGTTATAGTCTATAAGCTTTCTTCCCAGCTTTCAAAGTATCAGGCGCAGACGGTTGACCTGATTAACCGCACAGCCGATATGCTTAAACAAATATAAGACAAACCGGACTGCTTTGTATGAAGCAGTCCGGTTTTTTGCATTTTTTATAAGATTAATATTTTCTGCTCAGCTTGCTTTCTGCTTCTTTGAGGCTGATTTTACCGGCATTGCAGTCTGCCATAATCTGAACATCTTTATCGTTGAGCTTATAGAAGCACCAGCAGAGGTATGCGAGCAGACAGCCGATTGCAGGCACCATAACATAGCTGAACCAGAGAACGTTCAGCGCATGCTCGCTCTGAACAATGCCGAGGGTCTTGAGCTCCTCAAAGCTTTCTACCTCAACGGTAATCCAGCCTGTTGATTTAAGACCGAGCAGACCCATGCTCAATGCGCCCGAAACAGCTGCGGTGAGCTTTACCATAAAGGTCTGGATTGCAAAGGTAATGCCCTTTGCTTCAATGCCCGATTTGTATTTGCCGTATTCCGCGCAGTCGGGTGTGAAGATGAACATAACAACGCCGATGATTGAGAGCGGAATTGAGCGAAGAACATAAAGCACGATGTGGAGAATGAGGTTGTTGTAGCCTACAACCCACATGATAATGCTGAGGATAACCATTGCGAGCGATGAGAGGCGGTAAACCTTCATCTTATCAAACTTTCTGATAAGGTGGGGAACAAGGAGCGATGCGATAAGCGAGGGAACGGTTCCGCATGCACCTACAACGAGCGAGAACAGAGTATCATTGAAAAGATAATATGAAACGAAAAGCGTCAGAGCGCCGCTGATGTTGGCGGCTGAATAGAAGAAATAGCCGAAATAATAGATAAGCAGATATTTGTTCTTGAAAAGATATCTGAACATTCTGACGAGGGTGAAGCTCTCCTCTTCTTCGGGAACGTGACGTTCCTGAAGCGTTTTGAGCACAGGCAGCATTGTGACAACGGCAAAAACCGCAACGGCAAGTGCAACCCAGCTGTAGCCTAAGCCGACGTGCTCGCTGACGAGAACGGTACCCGCAACGGTTATGAACGCAATGCCGACACCTGCCCAGATGCTTTTATAAGAAAGCATGGAGTTTCTCTCGTCGAGGTTAAGCGTCATTGCTGTAACCGAGCCGTAAATGGGAACATCGCAAAGGGTGTAAACCGAATCCCAGATGATGTAAGCGACGGCAAACCAGATGAGCTTTACGGTTTCGCTTGAGCCCTTGGGAATGCAGAAAAGCAGGAGCGTTGCCGCAGGGGTGAGAGCGGTTGAAATTTTAAGCCACGGCAGATATTTTTTGCCGCTTTTGAATTTAACGGAGTCGAAGATTGCTCCGAAAACGGCATCGTTGACAGCGTCCCAGATTTTGACCGCAAGCATAACGCCTGCCGATTTAAGGGGATTGATGCCGAGAAAAATCAGATAAGTGTTCAGATAGTTTGCAAGCAGAAAGTAAATTGCGTTCTGACCTGCAAAATAGAGATAGTAGCTTTTGCGCTCAAGCGGAGAGGTTTCCCAGCCTGCAGGAGTGTATTTCAGTTTTTCAAGAAGTTTCATAATCATCCTCCTTTAAAATGCAAACATAAATCTTCCGCCGGGAGCGACGTCGCCGTTCTGATAGAAATCCATGATATCGCCGTCGGTCTGCATGTTATCCGAAAGCTTGAAGTTGAAGTGTACCTCTTCGCCTGAAGAAAGACCGAGTGCGCTTCTGGGTACGGCAAGCTGCATAACATTGCCGCTTACCGTGTAGCTTGCAGAGCCGGTTTCTTCAAAATTCCAGCCGCCGTTTGATTTTTCAATCTTAACGGATGATGCATCGGCGGAATCTCTGTTGATGATATATTCAAAGCCTTCCCAGTTTGCGGATTTGCCCGTTGAATCGGTGTCGATAAGAATTCTCATCCATGCAGGGTCGGTATATGCCGTGATATCGTCAACGGTTTCGATTCTGAAATAAACGTTCTCGCCGTCATATGTAACCTTAACGCTTCTGAAATCGTTGCGCATGGTTGAATTTTCGTAATGCAGACCGACCCAGCCGTCAGCATCTCTGTTACGGGTGCTGCCTGTATAATGGAAATATTCGTTCGGAACGGCATTCCATTGGCTGTCAGCACCGTTTATATTGATGATATGACCGCCGCTTGTTTCCATGGGCTTGCTTACACCTTTGAATCTGCGGATGTTGGCGCAAAGCTGATAATAATAGTGGTCCTGCATTATGCCTGCGGAGGGCTCAACATCGCGGCTGTATTCATCGCAGAACTGGTCGGGGAAAGCGTTTTCGGTTCCCTGCCATTCATAATGTCTGCCTGCAATCCATTCGTTCCAGCCTGTAACAAAAATGAAATCGGGGTCGCATTCGATGGCGTAATCCCATTGCTGCTGGAAATTAAGACCGTAAAGCATTGCGTTTTCGGTTGATGAATTGACGGTTATCATTTCGTCGCCCTTTTGGTATGAATAGGAGTAATCGCCTTTGGTGAAGCTTCTGCCCTGAACATTGCCTCTGTCGTTCATTGCAACAAGCTTGCCGTCAGCGGCATTCTGCGCAACAGAAACGCATATCTGCTCAATATCGCCGTTAAGGGAAACGCCGTATTTTGCCTGCGGATAATCGCTGCACCAGCCCCAGGTTTCTTTTGAAATGCCGTAATTTCCGTCAAAATAGGTGGGGTTGTTTTCTCTGAAAGTGAAGAAATCGTAGATTTCTTTTTCAAAAGCGTCGGATTTGTCAAGTGCATCGGAATGAGCCATAATCAGCGGCTTATCATCCCACATGAACCAGAGATGCTTGTATCTGCCCTTGGAATAGATGTTGTTATAAAGGTCTTTGAGAGATGTTTTTGCATCTGCGGATGAGCTGAACGGAAGCATGAAAGCAATCTGCGGAACGTTAACGCCTTCTGCAATCGCTTCGTCAAACACCCTGAAAAGAACCTCATAGGCAGGCTGCCATGTGAATGAGCCGTTTGTGCAGTCGAAAATGATAACGTCAACGCCTGCATCGGCAATGAGCTCAGCATGTTTTCTGACAACGTATTCATCAAGATTCTGATAGTATCCGTAAAGCGGCTCATTCCAATGATAAGGCTTGCCGTTTTCCGTGTTTTCCCATGCGGGGTGATTGATGTCATAAAGAGCCTCGGGATATTTTTCGAGAATTTCCGTAACGTTATCCGCTTCAAATCCCGATGCAAAGTTATAATGCCAAAGCCAGTAGAATAAACCGACGAATTTTTCATCGTCTTTTTCGCCGACCTCGGTATATGTCGGCAGCGTTCTGCCGAGACCGTCAACAGCAACCCAGGTGTCGGGCCTGACATCGCCGTAGGAGTTTGTGTTGATATTTTTCGTTCCGAAAAGATAAATGTTCAGCATAGAGGGCAGCATCATTATTGCGGTGAAAACCGAAAGGATTGCCCTGATAATTGCAGCCATTGAAACACCTCCGTATTTTTTAATTATATTATAGATTCATGCGGGCAAAAAGTCAATAAAGCAAAAAACATCTGCAGTGTTGTAACACAGGTGCAAGGTGTGATATAATTAAATTCGGAACAAGTGAGAGTTTTTTTGATTTGATGCGAATAATGATTGAAAGTGTTAACACGGAGGGTTAAACCTATGGATAACGGTGAAAGTAGCTACCGCCGTTTCCTTGACGGTGACGAAAACGCTTTCGGCGAAATCGTTGCCGCCCATAAGGATAATTTGATATTCTTCATTAACCGCTATGTGCATAACATTGCCGTTGCAGAAGAGCTGGCGCAGGATGTTTTTGTTGAGCTTCTGATACATAAAAGAAGATATAATTTCAAAACATCCCTTAAAACATATATTTTTACAATCGGCAGGAATCTTGCTGTCAGCTATGTCAGAAAATGTGCCCGCAGACCCGAATGCGCCTATGAATTTATCGAAAACGAGCAGGATTCGGTCCGGCTTGAGGATGAGTTCATCAAAAAAGAGCAGGAGAGGGAGCTTCATGAAGCGCTCGGCAGAATAGCTGATGGCTATTCAACCGCTCTGCATCTTATCTATTTCGAGGGCATGAGCTATGAGCAGGTCGGCAGGGTAATGAAGAAGAACAAAAAACAGGTGGAAAATATTGTTTACAGAGCCAAAAAGGCTCTCAGAAAAGAACTCGAAAAGGAGGCGAGCTTGCATGAAGACGAATGAAGAATTTCTTGAAGGTGTTTACGGCAAGCGTGACGCTCTGATTAAAAAGCGCAAAAAGCGCAATTCGGTTGTTGCAACGGCGGCGTGTGCAGCGCTGTGCATAGGGGTTGCAGTTTCGGCAGGCGTTTTTAATTCGCAGAGTGCCGATAAAGCCGAGAGCAAAGCGGAAATCGAATTGGACCATATGAATTCGGGCGAAATGGTGAGCGGCGAAACAAACTATATCAGCGTTGAGAATGAAACAACAAGAGCAGGCTTCGGCTATGACGGCAACGCACAGGAAAAGCCCGAAAGTGTGCAGGATGCAGAGGGTAAGCCCGAAATGTATACGCAGGCTGCTGCTACCGAGGCGGCAGTAACAAAAATCGCAGCCACCAACGCTCAGAATGTTTCTCCGCAGAGCAACGACGATAAAATTTACAAAGAAGAGGGCGGAAACGAAATCGGTCAGTCAGCCGTTGAAATGCCCGATGAAGAAACGCAGGCAGGCGGAGTTGTTTCTTCAACCGCAGCCCCCTCATCAGAGCCCATGCCCTCAACGGAGGAAATCGTTGAAGCGGCATATAATTCTTTGCCCGATGAAGAAAAGCAGTATGTTATAAAAGACTCCGCAGAGGCAACGGTCACAAGATATGCTGACGGCACGCAGACATATGCCGTCGGATTCAGAACAACGCTTGACCAATACTGGGTCATAAAGCTTGATTCAGAGCTTAATGTTATACAGCAGAAATGCCCCGTGGACTGAAAGGAGCTGATTGTATGAAAAAAACAGTCGCAATTGTTTCCGCAGTTTTACTCATGCTTATTTTTGCTTCGTGCAAGCACGAAAAAATCGTCTGTACGGCAGATGACCCGTTTCTGACCAAAGTAACCGAAGGCATTGCGAAGGTAACCGATGCAATAACACAGGTCACGCAGACAACCGAAAAAATCGTTCTTGACCCGATGGGCAAGGAGGATGAGGAGGATTCGGTCAAGGGTCCTCTCGGCTACAGAACGGATGCCGACAGCATTGCGGATATAACCGCAGATTTCGGCTTTGAGCTTTTCAGCTATGCTCTCAAAGAGGATGATAACGCTCTGATTTCGCCCGTTTCCGTTATGGCGGCGCTTGCGATTGCCGCTGACGGTGCCGATGGCGAAACCCTTGCCGAAATGGAAGCCGTTCTCGGAATGACGAACGAGGATTTGCGCAAATATTACGGCGGCTATGTTCATCCTGCATCGTCTGATGAGCAGCTGCGTTTTGCAAATTCTCTCTGGCTTCGCAATGACGGCGGATTACAGGTCAACAAAAACTTTGTTGACAGAACGGTTGAAGCTTACGGTGCGGATGTTTTCAGCGAGCCGTTTGATGCTTCAACACTTAAAAAGATAAATTTCTGGATAAGCGATAATACGGATGGCGAGATTAACAATATGCTTACGGAAATTCCTGCAGAGGCGGTTTCGTATATCATAAACACCGTTCTTTTTGAGGCTGAATGGCAGGAGCAATATAACGAACTTAACGTGAGAGAAAATCAGACGTTTGTTTCCGCAAGCGGCAAGCCGCAAACGGTTACAATGCTCGGTTCGGATGAATACGGCTATGTTGAGCTCGGCAAAACAAAGGGCTTCATCAAAAACTATAAAGGCGGCGATTATGCGTTTGTGGGTCTGCTTCCCGATGAGGGCGTGAGCGTTGAAGCTGCGGCGGCATCGTTCAGCGGTGCGGATTTCATCAATGCAGTCAATAATCCCGAACAGGCAGAGGTTGTTGTTAACATTCCGAAGTTCGGTTTCGATTGCAAATTTGAACTCAATGAGCCGCTCAAGGCAATGGGAATGCCTACAGCGTTCAGCCCTGCCGCCGATTTCACAAATCTCGGTGTTTCGCCCATGGGCAATATTTATATCAACCGTGTGCTCCATAATACGTTTATCCGTTTTGATGAAAACGGCACAAAGGCAGGCGCGGCAACGGCAATCGAGATGAAAGCTGAAGGCGCAATGGCGGATATGAAATATCTGACCTTCAACAGACCGTTTATCTATGCTATAATCGACCGCTCAACGGGCATGCCGATATTTATCGGTGCGGTAAAAGAATTTGAATAAAAACAACAGAAAAGGTCTGTTGGAAAGGATTGTTTAAATGGTAATTTTTCGAAAAATTGTTTCGGCAATAGTTGCTTTTATAATGTCAATAATCGGAATTGTGATGCCTCCCTCTGGTGAAAGCCCGGCGCCTTTTCGCGGAGAAGTTATTTCAACGGGGTCGAATTATCGCATCAATACTGATGCTCCTGTTATTTGCAGAAGCTATAAAGAATTTGAATTATTCTGCGATTTAAGCAACAGTGATGAGCTTGATAAATACATTGAAGACCTTGATAAGGCTTATTTTGAAAATTACTGTATTATCGCTGTCAATATTGAGGTGCCCGACCCGTCATATAAGGTTTATGTTACTTCTGCAGGATATACAGACAAAAGAACATTTGAAGTGCACTACACAAAGGCAAACTACCCTTATGTTGCGGCGAGCGTCATATCATATGAAACAATTGTGTTGTTTGCAGATAAAGATATCCGCAAGGTAGATTTGGAACGCGACGAAGATATGATTTTGAATTTCTATCCGCAGGACAGCATGGGGTCTGTTTACAGCATTGCAAGCGCTGCCCCTGTTCATCCCTATTACCCCGAAGATGATGGGTGCTTTGAGGGGTATTATATCTTTGAAGATTATGAAAGCTGGGTGGAATTCCGCGACAACGGTAATTGGAGTTTTTCAAACTATACCGATATAGCTGCCAACGAAAGCTTTTTTGAGAGAAATAATCTTGTTGTGGCAATAACAACACTTTCGGACAGCGGTTACAGCGTTTATTTTTCGGATTTTTCCAAAAACGGAGATAAAGCTGAAATAGAGCTTTATACGGTCAGGGAAACGGGAGTACATTCGGATGCAATTTTTTATGATGCAGCGATGGTTGCTGTCAGCAAAAATATAAAAACTGCCGACGTTAATTATACTTCGATGGATGTACCGTTTAATTTCAGCAGATTTATTGGAGTTGATTCGGTTTATCCTCCGAGTGAAAATTGAATAATCCTCTTTTTGCAGTAAATCAAAACAGGTGCTGTGGCATTTAGCCGCAGCACCTGTTGCTTATTTATTGACTTTTGCTCTGATTTCCTCAATGCTCATTTCGATGAGCGTGCCTTTGTTTGCAAAAAAGCATTTCTGACCGAGTTCGAAAATGTGAATATCATTCTTGAGCGAATCTGAATAAACATTGATGAATTCGGCATCGGGCAGGGTTTCGGCAAGCCTTAAGGGCTTTTGCTTATCCTTGCAGTTTCTGCCGTTGATTTTTCCCGTTTTCGGATTCATCGGAGTTGCAATCAGAGTGTGAACACCGTATTTTTCGCAAATCGGTTTAAGAAAAAACTCAGGAGAAGCGGAGCAGACAACAACGGGTCTGCCGCTTCTGTTTTTTTCTTCAAAAATGGGGTAAATGTTTTTCTGCTGCTTTTCCCAGAATTGCTTTGCCATTTTTTCGCCGTTTACAAAACGCAGAAAAGAGAAGCATCTGCCCTTGAAGCTGTCGCCGCAGCCGATTGAAAAAAGAATCAGGTTCAGCAGCAACCACGGAGTGAGCAGAATCAGATACGGTCTGTGAAGCAGACAGTAAAACAGAAACACCGTTTCGGAATCTACGGGGTATACGGTTTTATCAAAATCGTAAAGGTCAAATTTCATTATATCATTTTGACCGTTTTCTTTGTTCCGTCAAGAGAAACGGCAGTTTCCTTTCCGTCAATTATAACCGTGAAATCGCCCTTGCCTTCAAGGCTGTAGCTTGCAAGGCTGCCGTTCTTCCATTCGATGTCAACTATAACGTTGCCCTTTGCGAGCAGACCCTTGATGCTGCCGTTTTTCCACTTTGAGGGAAGTGCAGGCAGCAGATAAATTCTGCCGTCACGGCTCTGCATAAGCATTTCCGTGATACCGCTTACAAAGCCGAAGTTGCCGTCAATCTGGAAAGGCGGATGAGCGTCAAAGAGATTTTCGTATGTGCCGCCGCCCTTGGTGTAATTGATGCCTACGCTCTTAACGGGACGAAGCTGCATTTCAATAAGCTTGAGTGCGTGGTTGCCGTCAAAGAGTCTTGCCCAGAAATTGATTTTCCAGCCGAGGCTCCAGCCCGTGCCGTTATCACCTCTGCGTTCAAGCGTTTTGCGGCATGCGGCAGCAAGCTCGGGGGTGCTGTCAACGGTGATGATGTTTGCGGGGTGAAGCGCATAGAGGTGCGAAACGTGTCTGTGGTGAATCTCTTTTTCGGGGTAGTCCTCATCGTATTCGAGAAGCTGACCCTCGCTGCCGAGTTTGAAGCCTGCAAGCTTGCCGAGAGTTTCTTTAAGGGTTGCAGCAAAATCGGCATCCTCGCCGAGAATATCGCAAGCCTTTATGCAGTTTTCAAAGAGCTCTCTTGCAATGCTCATTGACATTGTTGAATATTTGCCCACGGAGCAGCGCTTGCCTTCGTATTCAAAGGTGTTTTCTGGGGATGTGCCCGGAGCAAGCACAAGCATTCCGTTATATTCAACAAGAATATCAAGGTAGAATTCAGCCGCCTTCTTCATAAGGGGATAGGCTGTTTCGCGCAGATATTCAATATCGTTTGTGTATTCATAGTGCTGGAAAACGTGCTCGCAGAGCCAGCCTGATGAGCCGTGCCAGAATGCCCACTGTGCATCGCCGGCAACGGGAGTTGACTGTCTCCAGAGGTCAACGTTGTGGTGGCTTGTCCAGCCCTTTGCGCCGTACTGACCTTTTGCGGTCTTTTCGCCGCTGATGCTCAGATCCTTGACCATATCGATAAGAGGCAGGTTAACCTCGGGCATGCGGCACATGAGTACGGGCCAGTAGTTCATTTCTGTGTTGATGTTCACAGTATAGTTTGAACGCCAGGGCGGGTCAATCTTATCGTTCCAGATTCCCTGAAGCGTTGAGGGCTGAGTGCCCTTTCTCGATGAAGAAATTGAGAGATACCTGCCGTAATTATAAACAAGCTCGATAAGACCGTCATCGCTTTTCTTTCTCTTGAAACGGCAGAGTCTTTTATCTGTGGGGATATCCTCGCTGCCGTCTTCAAGGTCAAGCTTCACTCTGCTGTAAAGCTCTGTGTAGTCGGCAATATGAGCGGCTTTGAGAGCTTCGTAGTCGTAGTCCTTTTTGAGGATTTCGTCAACGGAAGCCTTGTATTCCTTACCTTCAAGATAAGGATGCTTGTCCCAACCGTTGAAAGAGTTTTCCGCTGTGAAATAGATTTCGGCATATGTTGCTTCTTTAACGATAAGGTGGTTATCCATGCGGCGGATTTCACCGTCTGTAACAACTTTCATACCGCCTCTGTAACGGATGCCTCTCTTTTCGGGCTCGTCTGAATAGCCGAAATTTTCTTCATAGCCTTCAACATCGGCAACTCCGGGACATTCGCCGTCAAGATAAACAATTCCCTCGGGCTCGGAAACAATGCATGAACCCCTGAGCTTTGTTGTGAACTGTGCTTCAAATGTCATTTTTCCGCCGTCTGCCGTCAGACGTACAACAATCATTTTTGCAGGGTTGGATGCAAAATATTCTTTCTTATATGTAATACCGCCGCAGGTGAATTCTGATGCGGCAAGAGCCGTGTCAAGGTCAAGGCTGCGCTTGTAATTTTTTGCTCTGCCTTTGGTGTGAAGCAGAATTTCAAGGTTGCCCAGAGGCATATAAGCGTGAGTGAAAACGCCCTGAAAATTATCCTGAATTTCTGTCTGTGCCTCGTGAAGCTTACCTTCAAGCGCAAGCTTCTGTGCCTTTTTGAAAGATTCGGGCGCACCTTTACGGATAAGGTCACGGGGTGTGCCTGTCCAGAGCTCGTCGTGGTTGAGGCAGAGGATATCTTTTTCAACGCCGCCGTAAATCATTGCACCGAGCGTGCCGTTGCCGATGGGCAGGCTCTGAGTCCATGCTTTTGCGGGTGAGGCGTACCATAAAACTGATGTGTTTGCCATACGGATTCTCCTTATAAAACAGAATTATCTGTATTATACATCATTATATTATCAAGGTCAATCGGGTTATGGTGAATTATTTCTTGCAATTCCGACAAATCACGCTTGCATTTTGGCAGTTTATAGTGTAAAATAAACTACATATAAGTTTTTAGAGGTGTCTTTATGGCGGAAAACTTTCAGACCAAGATAGAGGCGGTTTACGGCAGCCTTTCAAAAGGTCATAAGAAAATCGCAGACTATATAAAAAACAATTATCAGAAGGCATCGTTCATGACTGCCGCAAATCTCGGCAAAACCGTCGGCGTCAGCGAATCAACGGTTGTCCGTTTTGCAACCAATATCGGTTTTGACGGCTATCCCGAGCTTCAGAAATATCTTCAGGAAATGGTAAAGAGCCATTTAACAAGCGTTCAGCGCATGGAGGTTGCCGCAAGCAGATATGAGGGCAGCGATTTTATCGATAAAACCTTCTCTTCCGATGCCGAGCTTATCAAAGCAACCAGAGAAAGCATTTCGAGAGAAGCTTTTGAAGGCAGCGTTGAAGCGATAAACAGAGCGAAAAAAATCTATATTCTCGGCGTGCGCAGCTCTGCGGCAATTGCAAGCTTTGCGGCATTTTATTTCAGATTTCTCAATGACAATGTTGTGCTTATAGATACATCTTCCTCGAGCGAGCTTTTTGAGCAGATGTTCAGAATCAGCAGTGAGGATGTTTGCCTTGCAATCAGCTTCCCGAGATATTCAAGCCAGACAATCAACGCCCTTTCGTTTGCCAAAAGCAGAGGGGCAACAATTGTTTCGGTAACCGACGGTGAGTCCTCTCCGATTGCTTCGTTTGCAACGCACCTTCTTGTTGCAAAGAGCAGTATGGTATCATTTGTTGATTCTCTTGTTGCACCGCTGAGCGTTATCAATGCGCTCATTGCCGCTTGCGCAAAAGAGAAGAAGGATAATGTTTATAATGACCTCAGGGCTCTTGAAGAAATCTGGGATGAATACAGAGTATACAGCACCTACAGGGAGGAGAAAAAATGAAAACCTCTTTGCTGGTAATCGGCGGCGGCGCAGCAGGTCTTATGGCTGCGGGCTTTGCTGCTGCATCGGGTGCGGAAACGGTTGTGCTCGAGCGCAATGACCGCCCCGCAAGAAAAGTTATGATAACGGGCAAGGGCAGATGCAATGTAACAAACAATTGCTCGTCGCTTGAATCGCTAATTGCAAATGTGCCCGGCAACGGCAGATTTCTTTACGGCGCATTTTCAAGATTCATGCCTGCTGATGTAATGGAGTTTTTTGAAAGCAGGGGAGTTGCCCTGAAAACCGAAAGGGGCAACAGAGTTTTTCCCGTTTCGGATAATGCGGTTGAAATTGTTGATGCTCTTACGGATTTTGCACGCAGAAGAGCCAAAATAATCAAGGGCAGAGCGGTTAAACTTATCATAGAGGATTCAGCCGTCAAGGGCTGCATAACCGAAGACGGTGAAGAAATCCTTGCCGATAAGGTCATAATCGCAACGGGAGGTCTTTCTTACCCCGGCACAGGCTCAACCGGTGACGGCTATGAGCTTGCAAAGCAGGCAGGGCATAAGATAACTGCTCTGAAGCCTTCGCTTGTGCCGCTTGAAATCCACGAGGGATTCTGCAGTGAGCTTATGGGTCTTTCGTTGCGTAACATCTCAATAAAAGTTATCGATACCAAAAAGAATAATAAAGAAATCTATTCCGATTTCGGCGAAATGCTTTTCACTCATTTCGGCGTTTCGGGTCCCGTAATCCTGAGCGCAAGCGCACATATGCGTAATATGGAAAGCGGCAGATATAAAATTTCAATTGACCTCAAGCCTGCGCTTACGGTTGAGCAGCTCGATGCGAGAATTCTGCGCGATTTTTCGGAAAACATTAACCGCAATTTCATCAATGCGCTCAATTCTTTGCTTCCCAAAAAGCTTGTGCCCGTTATAGTCAGGCTCAGCAAAATCGGTCTTTCAACCAAGGTCAATCAGGTAACAAAGGAGCAGCGCCGCAGCCTTGCGATTCTGCTTAAGAATCTTACGGTTACCGTTACGGATTTCCGTCCGGTTGCAGAGGCTATAATCACCTCGGGCGGAGTTGATATTTCGCAGATAAGCCCCAAAACAATGGAATCAAAGCTCGTCAAAGGGCTTTATTTTGCAGGCGAAGTGATTGATGCCGATGCCTATACGGGCGGCTTCAATCTTCAGATTGCGTTTTCAACAGGCAGACTTGCAGGTGTGAGCGCTGCCGCTGAATTACAGGAGGGTTAATATGAATAACACGGTTATCAATGTTGCCATCGACGGTCCCGGCGGAGCAGGCAAAAGCACATCCGCAAGAGCTGCCGCAAAGGCAATGGGATATATTTATGTTGATACGGGTGCTCTTTACAGGGCAATCGGCGTCAACGCTTTGAGAAAGAATATCGATACCAAGGATAAACCTGCTGTTGCGGCAAGCCTTGAGGGTATCTCCGTTGACCTCGTTTTTGAAAACGGTGAACAGAAAGTGCTTCTCAACGGCGAGGATGTTTCCGTTGAAATCAGAACTCCTCCCGCATCAATGGCGGCATCGGATGTTTCGGCTGTGCCTGAGGTCAGAGCATTTCTTTTTGATTTGCAGAGAGATATCGCTTCCCGAAACAGCTGCATCATGGACGGCAGAGATATCGGCACGGTTGTTCTGCCCCATGCGCAGGTCAAGATTTTTCTTACCGCTTCGGCAGAAGAAAGAGCGAAGAGAAGATATAACGAGCTTGTCGCAAAAGGCTCTGACGTAAGCTATCAGGCTGTGCTTGATGAGCTTATCGAGAGAGATTATAACGATTCGCACCGTGAAATCGCTCCGCTCAGACCTGCAGAGGACAGCGTTGTGCTTGATACAACGGGTGTTTCGCTTGAGGAGCAGGTTGAAAAAATCATCAGCATCATAAAGGAGAGGGTTTGATGAAAGAATTTGATTATAACAGAGAAATTAAAAACAGCAAGCTTTATGACAAAATGAGAAAACTCGGTCCGTTAGTCAATAAAAGGAGATACAGCGTTGATTTTGTCGGTCTTGAGAATATTCCCGAAGAGGGCGGATTCATTCTTGCAAGCAACCATATGAATGCTCTTGACCCTGCTATCATAGCAAGCGGAATCGAAAAAAGGCAGCTTCATTTCATGGGCAAAAAAGAGCTTTTTGATAATCCCGTTGTAGGTTACCTTTTCAAGAAAGTTAACGGCTTCCCCGTTGCAAGAGGTGCTGTTGATACAAGAGCTCTCGATTATGCAGCAAGAGTTGTTAAAGAGGGTCATGTTCTCGGAATTTTCCCCGAAGGCACACGCTCCAAGAATTATAAGCCTGCAAGGGCAAAGAGGGGCGTTGCGGTTATTGCCAGAGCGGCAAAGGCTGATGTTCTTCCCGTTTCGATTTATACGGATTCCGAAATGGAAAGGCATTCAAAGCTGACAATCCGTTTCGGCAATATCATTCCCTTTGAAAAGCTCGGTATCGGCGGCGATGACTGCACAAGGCAGGACCTTACAGATGCTGCTAACTACATAATGGAAGAAATCGTGAAGCTCTGGGAGGCAGGACATTGCGAATAACGCTTGCAAAAACGGCAGGCTTCTGCTTCGGGGTTGACAGAGCCGTGAATATGGCTTATGACCTTGTTGCAAAGGGCTGCAAGGCTGTTACTCTCGGCCAGCTTATCCATAATCTTACCGTAACGCAGGACCTTGAATCCAAAGGGATGCGCGTTATTGAAAAGCCTGAAGAGGCATCGGAAGGCGAAACCGTTGTTATCAGAGCTCACGGAGTGCAGAAAAAAGTTTACGGTGAGCTTGAAGCAATGGGCGCAGGCATCTGCGACGCAACCTGCCCGTTTGTAAAAAAAATCCATAACATCGTTGAAGAGAATTCTGCTTCCGATGTGCCCGTTATAATCGGCGGCGACCCGAATCATCCCGAGGTTATCGGTATCTGCGGCTACTGCAAGGGCGATTATTATATCTTCAGCACGGTTGAGGAAGCAGAGAAATTCTTTGCGGAAAACGATGAAATTTGCCGAAAAGGAATTATAGCGGTTTCGCAAACAACTTTTTCGCAAAATGAATGGAAAAAAATAAAAATATACTGTACAAATGCGAAAATATTTGATACAATATGCAGTGCTACCCGAAAAAGGCAGGAAGAAGCGGCAGAGCTCTCAAAAAAGAGCGATTGCATGATTGTCATAGGCGGTAAGCACAGCTCAAACACGGTCAAGCTTAAAGCCGTGTGCGGTGAAAACTGCGAAACATTTTTGGTGGAAAGAGCCAACGAGCTCAGGACCATAGATTTTTCCCAATATGCCGAAATCGGCATAACGGCAGGGGCGTCAACCCCTTCCGCAATAATTAAGGAGGTACTTTTAGAAATGTCCGAAATCGTAAAGGAAACCACAAATATGCAGGTAGAGGAGGTGCCTTCTGAAGCAATGACAACCGAAGAAATGGACTTTTCAGCAGCTCTTGAGGCATCACTCAGCAGCATGAGCACAGACCAGAAGGTAAAAGGCGTTGTTATGGGTATCACACCCACAGAGATTCAGGTTGATATCGGCCGCAAGCATGCAGGCTATATCCCCATGGATGAATACAGCGCTGACCCCACAGCTAATGCAGCAGCAGAGCTTAAGGTAGGCGATGAGCTTGACCTCATCATCATGAAAACAAACGATGCAGAAGGAACCGTTATGCTTTCCAAGAAACGTTTTGACGCTCAGAAGGCATGGGTTGATATCATTGAAGCAGAAGAAGACGGCAGAATCCTCGAAGGCACAGTTGCCGAGGTTATCAAGGGCGGCGTTCTTGTTGTAAGCAACAACGTTCGCGTTTTCATCCCCGCTTCACTTGCAACCGAGCGCCGTGACGAGGCTCTTGAAAGCCTTCTCAAGAAGAGCGTTAAGTTCCGCATCATCGAAGTAAATAAGCAGCGCAGAAGAGCAGTCGGCTCAATCCGTGCCGTTCTCAGAGACGCAAAGAAGGAAGCTTCCGAAGCATTCTGGGCTCAGGCAGAAGTTGGTCAGAAGTATCACGGCGTTGTTAAGTCGCTCACAAACTACGGCGCATTTGTTGATATCGGCGGTATTGACGGTATGGTACATATCTCCGAAATGTCATGGAAGCGCATCAAGAACCCCGCAGAGGTTATGGAAGTTGGTCAGGAAGTTGATGTTTACATCAAGGCTCTTGACGCTGAAAACAAGAAGATTTCTCTCGGCTACAGAAGAGACGAGGATAATCCCTGGGAAATCCTTAAGAAGAACTATCCCGAAGGAACAGTTCTTGAAACCGAAATCGTTGGTCTTACAACCTTCGGCGCATTTGCAAAGGTTATCCCCGGCATCGACGGTCTTATCCATATCTCACAGATTGCAGACCGCCACATCAGCAAGCCTCAGGATGTTCTTAAGGCAGGCGATAAGGTTACCTGCAAGATTACCGCTATCGATTATGATAAGAAGCGCGTAAGCCTTTCAATCCGTGCTCTTCTTGAGCCCGAAGCAGCTGAAGAAGTTGCTGAAGAAGCAGCAGAAGCAGTTGAAGCTCCCGCAGAAGAAGCTGCTGAATAATTATGTCTTTTACCGCCCGCAGTTTTTTCTGTGGGCGGTTTTGTTTGACCACTGAGTAAATCGGAGTGATTTTTATTAAAAAGGAAAAAATTCTCGGACCCTTTTATTGCATCCTCGCCGCAGTAGTATGGGGACTTTCGTTTGTTGCGCAGAGCGAGGGTGCTTCAATCGGCACATTCACTTTCAACGGTTTGAGAACCGTTCTCGGCGGAATCGTTTTGCTTCCGCTTGTAGCATTCAGCCATAAAAAAGAAAATTCAAAGCTTTCTCAGAGCGAAAAAAAGAAATTTCCGTTTAAGGATGTTCTTATCGGCGGCATTTGCTGCGGCATCCCCCTGTTTATAGGCGGCAACCTGCAGCAGGAAGCGTTCAACTATCTCTATGTGGGCAAGGTTGGCTTCATAACCGCCCTTTATATGGTAATTGTACCGTTTTTCGGAATTTTTCTCAAAAGAAAGCTTAAAATCAATATATGGGCAGGCGTTGCTCTCGGAGTTGTCGGTCTTTATTTCCTGAGCGTAAAGCCCGGAGATTTTTCCGTGGGCAAAGGCGAATTTGTAACAATTCTCTGCTCAATCGCATTTGCGGCGCATATTCTTGTTATAGATTATTTCTGCAATAAGGTTAACAGCATTGCGCTTTCCTGCGCGCAGTTCTTTGTTGCAGGTTTGCTTTCCGTAATATGTATGTTCATTTTTGAAGAGCCGAAAATCAACGAAATCATGAGTGCATGGCTGCCTCTTGCATATGCAGGCATCGGCAGCTGCGGCATAGCGTTTACGGCGCAGATTTTCGGTCAGAAATATACAAACCCCACGGTTGCTTCGGTTCTCCTTTGCCTCGAATCAGTGTTCTCCGTTATCTTCGGATGGCTTCTTCTCGATCAGAGGCTCGATTCAAGAGGATATATCGGCTGTGCGGTTATGTTCACGGCGGTTATTCTTACCCAGCTTCCGCAGGAATGGTTTGATTTCAAGAAGAAGAGAGCGTAAATAATTTTAAGGAGTTGTTGTTATGCTCAGCAAGCTTATCGCAGTTCTTATGTCAATCATAATGTCTGTAACGGGTACGGCTGCAACCCCGCTCGGCTCGGTGCTTGATACCGTTTTCGAGCTTATCTGCGGAATCCCTTTTACTTCATCGGCAGTCAGCGACGATTTCCTCAGCGAATTTGAGCAGAGCGATATCGGTTTTATCGATGAAGAATCGGGCTATATCAAGGATACTCTTGCCGTTTTTCTTGACGGCGACCTCGGATTTTTCGACAGGCTCGGCATTCTTGAGGAGTGCGGCGGAGTTGTTATCGGCTGGTGCGCTCCCGTTGAGCTTTATGTTATCCGAACATCAAAAATGAGCCATGAGCAGGCTCTTGCGGCGAGCGAAAAGCTCGGCGCAATTGAGGGAGTTGCTGTTGCGATGCCGCTCTATCTGAGCAAAACGCAGGAGCAGACAACCCCCGATGACCCTTTCGATTACGAAATTGAAGATGACACAATGTTTTTTGAAAATCCGCTTGAATGGAATGAGATTAATCCCGACGGCAGAAACTGGTGGCTTGAAGCGATTGACGCAAGGCAGGCATGGGATTATGAAGGCTACTTTCAGAGAGTGAATCTCGGCGTTCTTGACAGCGGCTTTGACCTTGAGCATCCCGAGCTTGAGGGAAAAATTTCTTTCCCCAATGAAAAGCGGGAAAGAAGAAACCGTCCCTCTGACCACGGATGCCATGTTGCGGGCATAATTGCTGCAGAACGCAACAACGCAACGGGTATCTCGGGCATATGCGATAACGCAAACCTCATATGCGTTGACTGGAACCCTGACCTTTTCCAGTTCTGGTTTACCGAAATCGCAATTTATTACGGCTTTGTTGAAGCTGTTCAGGCAGGCGCAAAGGTTGTTAATCTTTCACTCGGTATTTCCGCTTCTCTGAGCGGCGGCAGAGCAAGCTTCTATGACAGGGCAATCAAGCCCAGAGCAATGTCCCATATGATGGCATCGCTGCTCGATAAAGGCTATGATTTTCTTGTTGTTCAGTCGGCAGGCAACGGCAACGAATGGAATGAACCGATTGACTCAACAAATAACGGTCATTTCTGCTCGATAACGGAAAACACCGTCTATACGGGCAAATACAATATCCCCAAGGAAGAAATTCTCGGCAGAATCATCGTTGTTTCCGCTGCTATGAATTCATATAACGGCGAATTTATGCAGGCGAGCTATTCAAATGTCGGCGCAGGTGTTGATATTTCTGCTCCCGGCTCACTCATTTTCAGCTGCGGCGACCCTGCAATCAATGATTATACCTATAAATCGGGCACCTCTATGTCGGCTCCGTGCGTAACGGGTGTTGCAGGTCTTGTGTGGTCGGTAAACCCCGATTTCACGGGCATTGAAGTTAAGGAAATCGTTGTTTCGTCAACCGATAAGGTGGCAAAAATCAACGATTTCACCGAATATTTATATGATGTTGAGCTGATGGAATATCCCATGCTCAATGCAAAGCTTGCCGTTGAAGAGGCGATAAGAAGAACTGATGAAACCGTCGGCACGGTCAGCGGTGTTATCACGGCAGAAGATGCCGCAACGGTTGAATTCGGCGGCACTCAATACACCGTTTTGCCTGACGGCAGCTTCTCATTTGTTGCTTCTGCAGGCAGCGGTACGGCAACGGTCAGAAATTCTGCAGGCGAAGCAATCGGTGATTTTGAAATCAGCTTTGCAGCAGGAGAAACAGTTGATTTAGGCAGTATTTAATTAAGTGAATAGCGAAGAACGAATAGTGAATGGTTAAGGATAGGCTTCGCCTATGACCGGTTTATATAAATCGGAGATGGACAGAACGCCTGAAATTATTCACCATTAACTGTTTACTTGGAATTTGATTAACTATAGTTTTATATATGAAAGGTTGGTATATATGGCAGAAATCAAAAAACATTGGTATAAAGAAATGTCTGTTTATCAGGTGTGGCCCAGAAGCTTCTATGACGGCAATGGCGACGGTATCGGCGATATCAAAGGCGTTATGGAAAAGCTCGATTATATCAAGAGCATCGGTGTTGATGCAATCTGGTTTTCACCCCTTTATAAATCTCCCCAGCATGACTACGGCTACGATATTGCCGATTATAAATCAATCGCTCCCGAATACGGTACTGTTGAAGAATTCAAGGAGCTTCTTGATGCGGCGCACAGCAAGGGTCTGAAAATCATAATGGACCTTGTCATCAACCATACATCCGATGAGCATCAGTGGTTTATTGAAAGTAAAAAGGGCAAGGATAACCCTTATCACGATTATTATTTCTGGCGTAAGGGCAAGAAGCCCAACGGCAAAAAGCCTCCCAATAACTGGCTTTCAACCTTTGCAGGCCCCGGTTGGCATTATAACGAGAGCCTCGATGAATGGTATCTCACTCTCTTTGCAAAAGAGCAGCCCGACCTCAATATGGATAACCCCAAGGTGCGTGAAGAAATCAAGGATATCATCCGCTTCTGGCTCGATATGGGCGTTGACGGATTCCGTGAAGATGTTATCACATTCATCTCCAAAAAAGACGGTCTGCCCAACGGATTCCCGATTCCCGTTGCCTGCGGCATGGAGCATTATAAATGCGGTCCCAGACTCGACGAATATCTCACAGAGTTCAGAAAGGTTACGGATAACTATGACTGTATGACAGTCGGCGAAGCTCCGATGATGACTCCGAAGCTTGCTCTCCGCTTCATCAAGGAAGGTCCCAAGCAGACTCTCAACATGATGTTCAACTTTCAGCATATGGAGGCAGACAGCTTCATGGTAAGCTGGATTCCCATGCCCTTCAGCCTCAAAAAGCTCAAGAATGCCTATAACAGATGGCAGAATAAGCTTTACGGCATTGCATGGAACGCAAACTATATCGAAAACCATGACCAGCCCAGAATCATCAGCCGTTACGGCGATGAAAAATACAGGGTTGAAAGCGGCAAAATGCTCGCAACAATGTATATCTGCCAGAGCGGCACACCCTTTATTTATCAGGGTCAGGAAATCGGTATGCTTAACATAAAGTTTGACAGCGTTGACGATTATACCGATACGCAGGTAAAGAGCACATATCAGCTTTTCAAAAAGCTCGGTTGCCCCGATAAGCTTTTCCTCAAAATTGCCAACCGTGCATCCCGTGACAATGCGAGAACACCCGTTCAGTGGACTTCAGAAAAGAACGCAGGCTTCACAACAGCTGATAAGCCCTGGTTTACCGTTAACCCCAACTACACAGAAATCAACGTTGAGGCTGCCGAGAAGGATGAAAACTCAATTCTCAACTATTACCGCAAGCTTCTTAAATTCCGCAAGGAGAATGAAATCTGCATTTACGGCGATTTTAAGCTGCATTATAAAAACAGCCGCAATCTCTTTGTTTATGAGAGAAACTATGAGGGCAAGAGAATGCTTGTTATCAATTCGTTCACGGATAAGCCTGTTAACTTCACCGCACCCGACGGCTTTAATCTGAGCAAGGGCAAGCTCGTTCTTTCGAACTATGATGTTGTTGATAACACTCTCAACGCATTTGTAACAAAGCCCTACGAAACAAGAGTTTATCTTTTTGAATAAAAACAATAAATCCTCCGTCTGATTCAGCGGAGGATTTTTGCTTGTAAATGTTTCATCCGAATCCGCATATTATATAATAACATTATTATACATAAGGGGAGATCCGTATGAACTGTTGCATAACCGAGCTGCGATGCAAGGAGATAATCAACAAGGCAAACGGCTGCAGGCTCGGCTTTGTGAGCGATATCGAGGTTGATAAATGCAGCGGCAGGGTGGCGGCGC